>DASZJL010000048.1:0-6478 GCA_035948135.1 Acidimicrobiales bacterium
CGCGGGCGGCATCGCCTTCGGATGGAGCGGCGTCAGCGTGCCCCTTTCCGGACTGTCGCAGTCCGCCGGCCAGCTGCTGTGGAACGTGGTGCTCGCCACCCTGTACGTGGCGTGGAGCCTGGCGGCCGTCGTCGCCGTCGCCTTCTTCGTCTCGACGCTCACCGACGTGCCGTCGGGTGGCGTGGGCGCCGGGATCGGGCTCTACATCGTCTCCCAGATCCTCGATTCGATCTCGTCCGTGGGCTCGATCCGGTACGCGCTGCCGACGCACTACCTCGACGCATGGAACGTGTTGTTCTTCGGCCGTGGGCCCAACGCCGACATGCTCCGCGGCATCCTTCTCCAGCTCGCCTACGTAGTGGTGTTCTGTGGGCTTGCCTTCTGGCGCTTCGAGCGCAAGGACATCCTGAGTTAGGTCGCCGAGCCCGGCGCGGCGCGCTGGGCGGACAGCTCCGCGTAGCGGGTGATGAAGTGGGCGATGAGGGCGAGCACGATGCCCAGGCAGACGGCGCCGATCCAGAGGGCGAGGGGCGCCCGGGTCGCCGGCGGGCCCCCTTCGGAGCGGACCTTCTCACCCGGGCGGCGGGCGTCGAGGGCGATGACGTGCCACGTGCTCCCGGAACGGTGCAGCACGAGCGTGCCCTGCTTCAACGGCCCCGCGCCCGACGCCAACTGCTCGTGGAGGCGGAAGGGAACGCGCACGATGTCCGTTCCCGAGGGACGCGACTTCCCCACCTCGAGGTCGGCAAACTCGCTGTGGTGGGGGTCGTGGGTGGTCGGCAAGATCGGGGCGGCGATGGCGACCGGGCCGATGCGCTCGGCCTGTTGCCGTGCCTGGCGGTCCACGCCTTTGCGCCCGGTGTCACCGACGGCCGCCAGCCAGCGCTCGGCCGCGCCTTCCGGTCGGTGGTGACCGGCATTCACCGCATGGATCAGCAGTCCGAGGCCGGCGATGACAACCAGGACGATGACGATGACCTTGACGAACGTCGCCCGCCGAACCTCGCCTTGGACTGCCATCAGGTGAGCGGGGTCTCTGTTAGCAGCGCTTCCACGGGCGAGAGTTCGTCGAGTTCGAGACCCTTCGTCTCCGGCATGTACCGCCAGATGAGGTAGATCCCGGGCAGCTGCATGATCATCAGGAGGCTGACGGTGTCGCCGATGTTGCCGATCGCACCGGTGGAGTGGTCGCCGAGGATGCCGACCAGTGCCGGCCCGAAGACATAGCCGGCGATCTCGAACCAGTTGCGGACCCAGGCGGCCGCCTGGCCCCGGATCTCAGTCGGGAAGAGCTCGGTCCCGAACGCGCTGAGCACCGGCTGGACGCCGAGTCCGAAGCCGACGGCCAGCATCAGGGCGAAGAACGCGACGACGCGATCAGTCGTCTGGAAGAGGATGACGGAAAACACGACGCCGCCGACGAAGTAGATGATCGCCGTCGGCCTGCGGCCGAGGCGTTCCATGAGCCGTCCGCAGACGTAGTAGCCGACGCAGCCGATGCCGTAGGCGACGAGGATGTAGACGGCCACCTGCGTCTCGGTGAACCCGCGCTCCCGCTCGGCGTAGTACGCCCACCAGGCGGTGGCGCCGAAGAACGGGATCGAACGCATCAGGTACACCATGCCGACGAGCACCAGGTTGCGCCGGTAGGGAGACGCCCACGCGGCGAGGAACGGCGTGCGAAGCGTCCCCTCTCCACGCTCCCGCCGCTTCTTTTCCTCGACGAATCGCTCGGTCTCGTGCATACGCCGGCGCAGGACGGTGAGAACCAGCAGGGGCACGATGCCGATGAGGAAGAACGCCCGCCACTCGAGGCGGCCGTTTTGCAGGCCCAGGCCCAGCAGGATCGCCACCATGATCGTGCCGAGCCCTTCGAAGGTCAGCAACGTGCCGAGGGCACGGGCCCGACGGGCCACCGGGAACTCCTCGACGACCATGGTGATCGCCACCGAGAACTCGGCGCCGAGGAAAACCCGGGAGCCGAACTGGAAGAACGTGAACGCCCAGATGTTCCACGACAGCGCGGTGAGGGCTGCGAACACGGTGTAGCCGACGACCGACCAGAGCAGCAGCGGCCGTCGCCCCACGCGGTCGGACTGGCGGGCCAGGAAGAAGGCGACGAACAGCCCCAGCTCAATGGGGATGCGCGTGAGGCCGAGCAGGGCCTCGCTGGCGTGGAAGGTGGCCTGGATGTTCGGCAGAAGCAGGGCGAGGATCGACGAGTCGTAGCCCTCGAAGAAGGTCGCCGAGATGAGGAGGATGAGCAGGAGTTTCAGGTAGCGGTCTGAGCGCGCCATGTCGTCTGAGGGTCAGGCCGCGGCCGCCGGAGGCCCGTCGTAGATCGTGCGTGGATGGCGGCGGGGAGGCACGGCCTGGCGCCACGCCCACCACAACAGGCCCGCCAGGAGGATCACAGCCAGTGCCCGATAGCCCTTGTTCTCCTTGATCGACGACTGTGCGATGCCGCGCGTCTGGGGCGCCAGGCTGCCGGGTGCGACGCTGGGCGTCGAGCTGGCGGCGGTGCCGGCCGACGGCTGGACGGCGTTGGCCGCGTAGTTGAAGTCCGACGCGGGCGCACCACCCACCGCGCCGAGGTCGGCGGGCGTGGTGGAGACGTCGGGGGAGGGCGCGCTCGCAGCTGTCGATGCGCCGGCGTCGGTCCCGCCGGGCGCCCCGCCGGGGCTGGTGTGGATCTGGTCGGCGGTCACGGGCTGAAGTGTCAGGTCGAAGCCGCTGGGCTGCGGTGGCGCGGGCGCGCCAGGAACGGGGACCTGGGGGAGGACGGCTGCGCCGGTACCGGGGACGAGGGCGACGTCGACCGTGCCGTCGGTGACCAGGCCCCCGAGGTCGAAGGTGATCGCCGTCCCGTCCGGGCTGAGGGAGCCGTTGACGGCGCCCGCGCAGTTGTACTGGGGCTTGGCGCTCCACGCCCCGGCCTGGGCCGGGCTCCAACCCGGCGTGGTCGGGCACGCCAGCACGACGATCTGTCCGGCGTTGGCGGCGGCCGAAACCTGCGCGGGCGGGAACGCGCTGTTGACCTTGGCGGTGAGGACGGGCGTGGTCTCCCCGCCGCTGAGCTGGAAGCGGATGGCGGCGATGGCGACGGGGTTGGCCTCGGGGCCCGAGACCCACAGGCCGTTGGCGGGGACGTTCGGTGGCGCGGGCAAGGGCGCGCCGGCGGGCTGGCCCTGCCACCAATAGCCGGACTGGACGCTCTGCACGGCGCGGGCCGGTACGCGCGACGAGACGACGGCCCCGGCGGCCGCGACCATCACCAGCACCACCGCGATGCGAATCGAGTGCTTCACCGTCTGCTCTTCGCCGGAGTGCGCGCCCGCCGGCCCGACCGACGGATCACGGTCTCCTGGGTGCCGAGGTACGACTCGACCACGCGGGGATGGGCCAGCACGTCCTTCGGTGTGCCGCGGGCGATCACGCCGCCCAGCTCGAGGGCCACCATCTCGTCGCAGATCGAGCTCAGCAGTGACATGTCGTGTTCGATTACCAGCATGGAACAGCCGGTGTGCTCGCGCACGCGCAGCAGCAACGGGCCGAGGGCCTCGGTCTCCTTCTGGGCGATGCCGGAGGACGGCTCGTCGAGGAGGAGCACGCTTGGGTCCTGCGCCAGGATGCACGCCAGATCGACGATGCGCCGGCTCCCCGTCGACAGCTCACTCACCAACTTCTGACGGAAGGCGCCGAGGCCCATGAGCTCGACCAGCTCGTCGACCCGTTCGCTGGCCGCCAGTTCCGACTCGTAGGAAGCGGGAAGGCGGAGGCCGGCCGCGGCCATGTCACGCGACTCGAGATGGCGCTCGAGGGCGACGGCGACGGTCTCTTCGACGGTGAGCGACGGGAAGAGCCGGGCGTCCTGGAAGGAGCGGCCGAGGCCGGCGCGCGCCCGCCGGTAGGGGCTCCACCCGGTGACGTCTTCGCCGTGCAGCACGATCCGGCCGCCGTCGACGGGCAGGAAGCCCGACACGCAGTCGAGCAGCGTCGTCTTGCCCGCGCCGTTGGGCCCGATCAACCCGAGGATCTTGTTCTCATGCAGCTCGAGGTCCACCTCGTCCACGGCCCGGATCCCACCGAACCGCCGGGTCACCGAGCGGCACTCCAGGACCATCTCACCGCCACTGTCTCCGTTCTGGGGACGCTGCCGGGGGCTATGGCCCCCACGAGCGTCCCCAGAACGGCGGGATTTGGACGCGCCGGCGATGAAGACCGAGCGGAGGATGTCGGGGCGGTCGAGGAGGTCGGCGGTGGGGCCCTCGAAGCGGACCTCGCCCTTCTCCATGAAGACCGCCCGCTTCGCCAGGTTCAGGGCCAGGTTCACCGACTGCTCGACGAGGACGACGGTGACGCCGGACGTGTGGATGCCCTGGACGACGTCGAACAGCTGGCCGACGATCGTGGGCGCCAGGCCCAGCGACAGCTCGTCGATGAGCAGCAGGCGGGGCCGGTTCATGAACGCCTGCGCGAGGCCGAGCATCTGCTGCTCGCCGCCGCTGAGGTCGCCGGCCATGGCGTCGCCGCGCTCGGCGAGGATCGGGAAGAGCCGGATGACCTCCTGGCGAGCGGCGGCCAGCTTGGCCGGATCGTCGCGGACGAGCCACCCGCCGAGGCGGAGGTTCTCGTCGACCGAGAGGGTCGGGAACACGCTCTTGCCGCCGGGCATGAGGGCGACGCCGGCCCGGGCCACGGCGTCTGCGGGGTGGCCGGTGATGTCGTCGCCCGCGAACGTCACCGACCCCTTGGCCGGTCGAACCAGCCCGGCGGCCGCTTTCAACAGCGTCGACTTGCCGGCGCCGTTGGTGCCGAGGAGGGCGACGATCTCGCCTTCTTCCACCGAGAAGTCGACGTCGAATAGCACCTGCACCTGGCCGTAGGAGACGTCGAGCTCTCGGCACTCGAGCAGCGGCGTCACTTCGGCGACCCCACGAGGTCGCGCTCGGGCTCCTCTTCCAGTGCGTTCGCCAGCAGCCCCGCTTCCTCCTCGGGGCGGTCGTCGGCGCGGCGGTCGGCCACCAGGGACGGCACGAGGATCCCGCGCCGTTGGGCGATACGTCGCAGCACGAAGTCCCGGACGATGACCACCGCCTGTCCGAGACCGCCGGGGAGCACGAGAAGGATGAAGAGCAACCCGCTCCCGGTGACCAACAGCCGGTAGGCGTCGGACACGCCTTGCAACAGCCGCAAGCTGAAGACACCGAGCAGGGCGCCGCCCACCGATCCCATGCCGCCGATCACCGCCATCGAGAACACCTCGAGGCTCGACACCGGTTGGTAGGTGCCCACCCGCGCGCCATGCAGGATCAGCACGTGGAGCCCACCGGCCACGCCGGCGATCACACCGGCCAGCACGAACGCGCTCAACTTGCTGGCCGTGGTGGGCACCGCCATGGCCGCCGCCGCCCGAGCGTTGTCGCGTGTCGCCAAAAGCGCCCGTCCGCCGCGCGCTCTGCGCACGCCGAGAGCGACGGCGATCACGAGCACCAGGAAGGCGAGGCACAGGAAGTACGTGGCCCGCTCGCTCTCCAGGGGGAACCGGCGCCACAGCACGGGGCGGTCGACGTTCTCGGGAATCCAGTTGTGGAAGTGGACCGGGTTGAGGAAGTAACTGTCGAGGGCCACGGCAAATGCCAGCGTGGTCACGGCCAGGAACAGGCCCCGTATGCGCAACGCCGGCAACCCGACCAGCAGGGCGACGACAGCTCCCGCGGCGCCGGCGATGGCGAAACACACGAACAGGTCGAGGTTGAGCTTCACGATGAGGTTGCCGGTGACGACCGCGCCCACACCGACGAAGGCGAACTGCCCGAGGCTGATGTGGCCGCCCCACCCGGTGAGCACGACGAGCGAGATGGCGACGATCCCCCAGATGATGCCGACGCTCATCAGGTTCACCGTGCTCGGTCCGTAGATGAAGGGCGCCGCGACCGCGAAAGCCACCAGCAGACCGGCCAGTACCCACCGCCCGGCGCGGACCTCGGGAAGGTGGCGCAGCTCGTGGGGGATTGGGCGGATGGCCGACACGATCGACCAGCTCGACGTGTCGCCGTCCTGAGCCCTGCTGAATGTTCGGCGCTGCAGAAGCAGGGCGACGAGGATCACGATGAGGAACGCGACGTCGGCGGCCGACGCCGTATTCGAGTTCCACAGCACCAGCTGCTCGAGGATGCCGAGCCCGACGCCGCCCGCGAACGCCAGCGGCAGCGACTCCATGCGGGCGATCACGGCCGCCGCCAGCGCGGGAAGGAGCAGTGTCGGCCCGCCGAGCACGTCCGGGGTCGCCCCCGAGAACGGGCCCTTCAACATGAACGTCAGGGCCGACAGCCCACCCGCGATCGCCCACACGATCGTCGACAGCCGACGGACGGGAATGCCGAGCAACAGCGCCCGGTCGGCGTTCTCGGCCGCGGCCCGCACTGCCACTCCGTTGTCGGTGCGCAGCAGGAACCACGCCAGCGCGGCGATGACG
>DASZJL010000049.1:0-12890 GCA_035948135.1 Acidimicrobiales bacterium
CGGCAACCCGGGCGACGACGTCCTCAGCGTCGTGGCCAACGCCGAGCTCGACAGCCGGCCGCTGACCGACGAGATGGCTGCAGGCATGGCGTACCTGCTCGTCGTCGCCGGCATCGACACGACGTGGAGCGCGCTCGGCACTGCGCTCTGGCATCTCGGGACGCGCCCCGACGACCTCGCGCCGCTGGCCGGCGACCCGACGCTCGTGCCGGTCGCGGTCGAGGAGTTTCTCCGGCTGTACGCGCCGGTGTCGGTGGGCCGTATTGCCACGGTCGACACCGAGGTCGGAGGCTGCCCGCTGCGCGCCGGAGAGCGGGTGCTGGTGCCGTTCGGTTCCGGGAACCGCGACCCGATTCACTTCGACCGACCCGACGAGTTCGTGCTCGGGCGAGAGAGCAACCGCCACGCGGCTTTTGGCCTCGGGATCCACCGCTGCCTGGGGTCGAACCTCGCTCGCCTGGAGCTGCGGGTCGCGCTGGAGGAGTGGCTGGCGGTGTTCCCTAGGTTCCGGGTGACCGATCCTGTCGCCGTCACGTGGACGCTCGGCCACGTACGTGGGCCGCACGCCGTGCCGATCGAGATCCTCGATGCCTGAACGGCCCGACGCGACGTTCCTGCTCGGCGTCCGCGGCGTGACGGAGCTGGTCCTGGTCCGCCACGCCAAGCAAGCGCTCAGCGACGACTTCCTCCGCCAGCCCGTGGGCGAGCTGCGCGACCCGCCACTGTCCGAGCTCGGCGTGCGCCAGGCCAAGGCCGTCGCCACCGCGCTCGGCCCCGAGCCGATCGCCGCGGTGTACGCCAGCAGCAGCGGCCGCGCCCGCGAGACGGCGGCGGTCATCGCGGCCGACCTCAACCTCGAGGCCACCGTCGTCGACGGCATCGAGGAGTTCGGCTTCTTTCGCCAGTTGCCGCCGGACATGGCTGCCCGGGACGCGCTGGGCGAGCTGCGGTTCGAGGGCTTTCAGCGCCGCTGGGCCCGGAGCCGGAGTTGGGACGCGTGGCCCGGCTCCGAGCCCGCGTCGGACTTCAAGGGCCGGGTGATTGACGCGGTCGAGGGTCTGGTCGCCCGCCACCAAGGTGAGCGGGTGGTCGTGGTCGCCCATGGTGGCGTGATCAACGCCTACGTCGGCGACTTCCTCGGCACGACCGACGACATGTTCTTCGTGCCCGCCCACGCGTCGATCACGCGCGTGCGGGCGAGGCACGACCGGCGGGTGCTCATCACGCTGAACGAGGTCCAACACCTCACGGGCCCCGACGACCTGCTCACGTTTTAGGAGGTAGCGATGAAGATCGAGTTCGCGTCGGACCGCTGCGTCGGCCACGGCCAGTGCTACGCCAACGCCCCCGAACTGTGGGAGCCCGACGACGACGGCTATTCCACCCCCAAGTTCGCCGGCGACGTCCCGCCCGAGCTCGAAGCCAAGGCCCGCCTGTCGGCCAACTGCTGCCCGGAGTACGCCATCACGATCGTCGAGTAGGCGCGATCCCTCGCAGGAGCAGCCGCAGGCCATCCTCGAAGCTGAGCTCGAGGTCCACGCTGACGAGCTCGCCGGCGAGCGCCCGCAGCGTCGGGAACGCGTCGGCCGGCAGCTGAAGGAGGCGCTGCACGCGATGCACCGCGGCCGGGGAACCGGCTCGCTGTTCGGCCCTGCGCTGGGTGGCGCCCACGGTGTAGGACGTAATCACCGACAGGCCGCGCACCGCGTCTCTGTCGCTCAACCCTGCGGACCGGAGGGCGCCAAGGATTGCCTCCTCGGCGCGGAAGATGACCGCCGCGTCGACGTGCTGGTACGCGACGATCTCAACCAAGGCCGCCTGCTCCAGGACGGCGTGGTGCAGCACCGAGACGACGGCGATGATCGCCTCGTCCCAGGCCATGCCGTCGGTGTCCGGCAGTGCGATGTCGGCGAGGTAGTGCTCGCCGATCGCACGGATGAGGTCTTGCTTCGTGGCGACGTGGCGGTAGAGCGCCATCGGCGAGCACCCGAGGCGGGCGGCTAACCGGCGCATCGTCAGCGCGCCGACACCGTCGGCTTCGATCACCTCGACCGCCGCGCCCACCACGGTCTCGAGCGTGAGCGGTGGCGTCTCAGGACGGCTTCGGGCGGTCACACGCGCTCCCATGCAAAGAGGACTGTACAAGGATCATGTGTACTTGTACACTACATGTACTCGTAGAGCGGGAGGAGGACAGATGGCCGTCGCCGCCGCTGTCATCGTCGACACGATCGAAGAGCTGACCCCGGGCTGGTTCACCGAGACGCTGCGCGACAGCGGCTCGCTCTCGTCTGCCGCGGCCGTCGCCGCGGTGCGAAGTGAGTTGATCGGCACCGGCCAGGTCGGGATGGTCGTCCGGTGCGAGCTCGACTACGACGGCGATGCGTCCGAAGCGCCGCGGTCGGTCGTGGTCAAGCTCCCGTCCGCTGAGCCCGGCAACCGCCAGATCGGCATCGCGATGGGCCTGTACGAGAACGAGGTGCGCTTCTACCGAGAGATCGCGCCCCAGGCCGGGATCACCGCGCCCCGCCTGCACTGGGGCGACGTCGAGCCCGCGACCGGGCGGATCACGCTCGTGATCGACGACCTGACGACCTGCGCCGAGGTCGGCGACATGATCGCCACGGCGACGCCGGAACAGGCCGAGCTGGCGTTCGCCGAGTTGGTCAAGCTGCAAGCACCCCTATGGAACGACCCCCGGCTGCGATCGCTGCCGTGGCTGGCCGACCCCTCGCGCGCCCAGATGCTGTTCGACTCCGTCGGGCCGGCGGTCGAGGCCTTCAAGGCTGCCTACGGCGATCGTCTCGAGCCTGAACACGTGGCGCTCGTCGAGCGGCTCGGGCCGAAGGCGTCCACCTGGCCGGCCAAGGCGCTGGTGGATCCCCTGGTCGTCGTTCACGGGGACTTCCGCCTGGACAACATGCTGTTCGGCACGGCGCCGGGCGCGGCGCCGATCTCGATCCTCGACTGGCAGGCGTGCCGGCTCGGGCCGCCGCTGCTCGACCACAGCATCTTCCTCGGCAGCTGCATGCGTCCCGAGGATCGCCGAGCGCATGAGCGTGACCTGCTGCGCGGCTACCACGAGGGACTGGTGGACGCGGGCGTGCGGGACTTCACGTTCGAGGATTGCCTCGAGAGCTACCGGATCAGTTCGCTGTACCCGTTCCTGCTGACGGTCAGCATGTCGATGTTCCTGGCGCACACCGATCGCGACCGTGACGTCTGGACGCAGCTTCTGCGAGGGAGTGCGGAGCTGGTGCAGGACCTCGGCGCGGCCGAGGTCCTGGAGTAGAGGCCATGGCGATCGTTTCACCTCGCGCGCAGGCGGCGGCGCTGATCACCGGGGCGTCGTCGGGAATCGGCCGCGAGTTGGCGAGGCAGCTGGCGGCCCGCGGCCACGATCTCGTCCTGGTCGCTCGGCGCCGAGAGCTGCTCGAGGGGCTCGGTGGTGAACTGCGGGCCGAGCACGGCCGCCACATCGAGGTGGTGGCGTGCGATGTGTCCGAGCCCGATCAGCGGGTACGGCTGGCCGAGTCGGTACGGGCGACGGGCCTCGAGGTCGAGGTGCTCGTGTTGTGTGCGGGCTTCGGCATGGGGGGCCAGCTGATCGACCAAGACCCGGACCGGCTGCAGCTGATGATGCGCACCAACGTCGAGTCGACGGTTGCACTCGCGCGGGAGTTCACGCCGGCGATGGCCGCCCGTCGGCGCGGCTCCGTGCTGATCGTCTCCTCGATGGCGGGCAACCAGCCGATGCCGAACCTGGCCGTGTACTCGGCGACGAAGGCGGCGGTCACGACGTTCGCAGAGGCCCTGCACGAGGAGCTCCGCGTCCACGGCGTCAGCGTCACCGCGCTCTGCCCGGGGTCGGTCGCGACCGACTTCGCGCAGATCGCCGACATGGCGCACACCGAACAGCGGTTGCCGAAGGCGCTGGTCGCCACCGCGGCGGATACCGCCGCCGCTGGTCTGACCGCGCTTGACCGCAACCGGCGCGTCTCGGTCCCGGGATGGGGACCGCGCGCCCTCAACTTCACCGGCGGCCACGCGCCGCGGGCGCTCTGGCTCCGAGCATGTCGCAAGCTGATGGTCTGAAAGGACTGCGTATGTCATCGATCACCGAACCGCGCATCGCCACGCCCGACTCGACGCTCGCCCCGGTCGCCGAGGACATGAGCGCCTACGTGATCGCCGGGGCGGTCACGTCTGAACAAGAGGGCTCGCAGTGGGAGACGGTCTCCCGCACGCCGGCCCAGGGGATCGACGACGGCGTCGAGGCCGAGCGGCTGGGTTTCCGCCGCGTGTGGCTTTCGGAGCGGATCGACATCAAGAACGCCGACGTGATCCTGTCCGGGATCGGCGCCCGCACCTCGCGCATCGAGCTCGGCACCGGCGTCATCGACCCGACCACTCGGCACGTGTGGCTGACGGCGGCCCTGGCCGCAACGATGCACGCCTGCTACGGGCCGCGGTTCGTGCTCGGCCTGGGCCGGGGTGACGACGGCTACTTCCGCGGCACCGGCATCCGGATGGCCAGCTACCCGTACATGAACGACTACCTCGCCATCATCCGGCGGCTTTGGAACGGCGAAGAGGTGACCTACGAGGGCCCAGTCGGGAAGTTCGACCGGATGTCGTTCGCCGAGACGTACCACGGCCCGAACCCGGAACTCTGGTTTGCCGGCTTCGCCCTGCCGAAGGGTGCCCGGTTGATCGCCGAGCATTGCGACGGCGTGCTGCTCCCGCCGATGCTGACACCCGCGGCCGTGGCCGACGCGGTCCAGCGGATACGCACCGAGTGCGAGCGCATCAACCGCGATCCCGACAGCGTGCGCGTCGCCGCCCTCGTCGTGACCGCGCCCGACATGGACGATTTCGAGGCGCGGGCGATCGCCCACGGCCGCGCCGTCACGTACCTGCAATACGTGGGCTACGGAGAGATGCTCTGCGACGTCAACCGTTGGGACAAGGCGATGCTCGACGACATCCGCAACCACGAGCAGTTCGCAGACCTGACGCAGGTGGCGGACCGCGTGTTCCAGCGCCACCAAATGATGGACGTCGCGGCCCACGTTCGCGATGCGTACATGGAGGACTGCTGCGCATTCGGCACGGTCGACGAGTGCGTGAAGTCGCTCGCTCGCTTCATCGATGCCGGCGCCGACGAGATCGCGACCTACGGCTCCACGCCCGCGCAGAACGGGCGTCTCGTCACGGCGTGGCGGGACCGCGCCTGAGTGATGCTCACGCACCCGGACCGCGACGAGACGCCCCATCCGCCGGAACCGCACCAGCTGTGGCAAGAGAGCGCCGCGGTCGCCTGGCTCGACGCCGACGCGGGCATCGGCGGCTACATCCGGATCGGTCACGAGCCCAACTGGGAGGGGGGCACGTGGGCGCTCGCGTTCGGGGTGGTCACTCGGGATGGTCTGCGGTACCGGCGCAACGACACGGGGTCGCTGACCGATGCCGACCGCCTCGCGCAGGGACTCGGCGCCCGCGACGGCCGCTTCTTGATCGACTACGACGGTGCTGTCCACATCCGCGCTGAGGACGACCGCTGCCGGCTCGAGCTCGAGGCCCAGGACTTCTATCCGCGTACCGACTTCTTCGGGCTGGCTGCCGGTGCGATCCGCGAGGTCGCCAGCAGCCACTTCGAGAGCTCAGGCACAGTGCGCGGCACACTCCTGCTCGACGGACAGCCGCACGCCATCGACGGGCTGTTCCATCGCGACCGCAGCTGGGGGATCAGGCACTGGGACACCATCCTGAGCCACCGGTGGGTGGTCGGCACGCTCGGGCCCGAGCTGTCGTTCGGGCTGATGACGTGGCACGCGGCCGACGGCTCACTGCGGCGCTGGGGATACATCGTGCGGGACGGCGAGCCGGAGGCGGCCGACGACGTCGACGTCGTGTTGGCGATGGAGCCCGACGGCGTCACCTACCGGAGCGGCACCGCGACCTGGACCCTCGCGGGCGGCGAGACGATGACGCTCGAATGCGAGCCCCTCGACGCAATTGTGGCCGAGCGCCACGGCGTCACCTGGGTCGACGGACTCTGCGCGGTCGAGCACGGAGGCCGGCGCGGCTTCTGCTGCCTGGAGGCCTCGAACAATCCCCGCGGCGGCAGCCTCCCGGTGCGGACTGCCGTGGGTGCCGCGCTGGAACAAGGTCTGACGCGACGGGAGCCCGCGAGGCTCGCACCTGTTCGGAGCTAGCGCTACCGATCACTCTCGCCCAAGACGCAGCGGCTCACCACCGCGCGCTGCAGGAGAGGAGAAGGGCCCGGCCGGGGATCGCCACACCGTCGTCGTTGATGTACGGCGCGGCCAGATCGGCCGCCGTCTTTAGCAGGGCGGCCTGCTTGTCGGGGGGCGCAGCGGCCAGGACCGACGCCATGGGACCGGCGAGGGACGACACTCGGGCGACGTGCTCGTCGATGCTCGGGGACGTGAACGTGAGGTCGATCTCCTCCACGGTCACGTCGACGAAGCCGGCACCCTTGGCGACGGCCTCCACCTGCGTGGGGTCGCCCAGAGAGAAGATGCCTCCAGGGCCGACGGGCGGGCCCCCCGACACGAGCCCGTTGATCATGGCGGCCATGCCCACACACGTCATCCACGGGTTGTGCTCCATCCCGGCCCAGGTCAAGGCGCCGAGACGTCCGCCGGGGGCGAGCACCCGGTGGATCTCGGCGAAAGAGTCCGCCGGCTCGGGCGCGAACATCAGGCCCATCCGACAGACGACGACATCGAACGATCGGTCCGGCCTGTCGATGGCGGTGAGGTCGAGTACTGCGACCTCGACGTTGTCGAGACCCCCGTTGCGACGGCGCGCGACGTCGACCATGCCTGGCGCGATGTCGCTGAGCAGGACGGTTCCCGTCGGCCCGACGAGCGTCGACAACTGCTGCCCGATGCTGCCGGGCCCGGCTGCGAGTTCGAGCACGCGATCGCCGGAGTGCACGTCGACGCGGTCGACGAGCCTGGCCGTGGCGGCAGCCGAATGGTCGTCGACGAAGTCAACGCTGGCGTCCCACGCGGCCGCGACGTCGCTCCAGCTCTGAGCGGGATCATCGAGGTTCATCATTGTCGGTCGACCTTTCGGCTACAGTGCATCTGGAACGAATACAGGTTAGGTGTAGTGAAATCTGCGAAGCCTGTCAAGAGGCGCTCCTACGACTCCTCCCGCCGCCGGGCGCAGGCGCAGGAGACGCGCTCGGGAATCGTGCGGGCGGCGCGGGACCTGTTCATCGAGAAGGGCTACGGCCGGACGACCGTCGCCGACATCGCCGTCGCGGCCGGTGTTTCCGTGGAGACCATCTATGCGGCCTTCGGCAACAAGGCCATGCTCCTGCACCATGCATGGGACATCACCGTCGGCGGCGACGACGAGGAGATCGTGTTCCACGATCGTCCTGAGGTCATGGCGATCAGGAACGAGCCCGACCTGGCGAAGCGACTGATGCTGCACGCCGCGTTCTCGACGCAGACAGCGCAGCGCATCGCGCCGTTCCAGCTCATGGTGCAGTCCGCGGCAGGCGCCGACCCGGCGGCGGCGGCCATGCTCGAGGAGATGGGCCGGCAGCGCTTGGCGGGGATGACCGTGATGGCGGCAGAAGCGGCCAAGACCGGTCAGCTCGCCGTGTCCGAGGACGAGTGCCGGGATCTCGTGTGGTCGATGACGGACGGTGTGCTGTGGCACCGGCTCGTGAACGAGCGGGGCTGGACGAACGAGCACTTCGCCGACTGGCTGGGTCGGATGTGGGTGCACCTGTTGGTGCGGAGCCGCTAGGCGGGGGCGCCTTCGGTGGCTTGTTGTCGGCCTGAGTACATCCAGAGGCTCATGCCGCCGAGGGCGCCGACGACGAGAAGGACGACCAGGAGCGGTGTCGCCGCCTCGGGGCTCTGGCTGACGACGGGCACGAACGCCCCCGAAGCCGCCCGGCGCGCCGGGATGGCGGCGGGCGCGGGTGAGACGGTGGACGGGCCGGTTGCGCCGACACCCGGCACGCCGAGGTCGACGCTTGGCGTCGAGCCGGTGCCCGAGAGCGCGTCGGCAGGAGGCGCGGCCCCGGTGTCGGTCGGACCACCGATGGTGCCGGCGTCGACCGACGGCGATGCGGGGGACGAGGATCCGCCGGTCGTGAGCGACGAGTCGTCGGGGGCGTTGAAGACGACGCGGTCGGTGGGGCCGGCCGGCAGGATGGCAACGGCCACGAGCTGGTCGCTCACCAGATCGGCGACCGCGAACTTGTAGCTCTTCCCGTCCGCCTCGGGCGCGGCGGTGACCTTGCGGCTGCAGTCATAGGGCGGAGCGTCCGCCATGGGCCCGCCCTGCTCGGGGTGGGCGATGGCCTGGAGTAGCCGGCAGACCTGGAGCGTCGCCTTTGGCGTGGTGATCGAGTTGGGGGCGACGGCGAGTGTGAGCGTGCTCGCACCGGTGCCCGGATCGAGCTCGTAGAGCAGGGCCGCAACGGCAGTCGGCCCGTTGGGCCCGCCCTGCACCAACAGGCCCCGGCCCGGAACGTCGGGCGGGCCCACCGTCGGTGCCGCGGCAGGGAGCGCCACGCCCGGCGGGGCGACTCCCGGGTTGGTCACCGTCCACCAGCCTTGATCCCGGGGCGCGGCGGCGCGAGCGGGACCGGCTGCCAGACCCATGATCGCGGTGGCTGCCACGCCCGCAAGGATCGCGACGCTGAGGCGGCGCGCCATCATTTGGTCGAGCCTCCGAAGAAGACGGCCCGGGCGATGTCGTCCTGCTCGAGCAGGTCGGCGGTCGGCCCTTCGAACCGCACCTCGCCCTTCTCGAGGAAGATCGCCCGCGTGCAGAGCTGGGCCGCGATGTTCAGGCTCTGCTCGACGACGATCAGGGTGATGCCTTCGGCGTTGAGCTGGCGCACGATCTCCATGAGCTCCCCGATGACGACCGGTGCGAGACCGAGGGACAGCTCGTCGATGCACAGCAGCTGCGGGTCGAGCATCAGCGCCTTGGCCAGGGCCAGCTGCTGCTGCTCACCACCCGAAAGACTCCCGGCCTGCTGGGTGAGCCGTTCGGCGAGGCGCGGGAACGTCGAGAGGACGCGCTCTGTTCGTTCGCTCACCAGCGCCCGTTGCTTGCGGATGCTGAGCGACTGCATCTCGAGGTTCTCGGCGACCGTCATGTCGGTGAAGATCGCCCGCCCTCCGGGGATCATCACGAGGCCCTCACCCGCGAGGCGCTCGGCCCGGGCGCCGGTGATGTCGTGGCCGTCGAACTCCACCGACCCGGCGGTGGGCTTCTCCAGCCCGGCGACGACGCGGAGCAGCGTCGACTTGCCGGCGCCGTTCGTTCCCACCAACGCCAGCGCCTCCCCTCGATGCACTTCCATCGAGATCCCGAACAGCACCTGGAGATGGCCGTACGAGAAGTCGACGTCGTGGACCGCGAGCACGCACTCGCCGGCGGGATCGGTGTGACCGTTCACGGGGAGAGCAGCACTCGCCATCAGGGGTAGCTGGGGTGGAAGTTGGGGTCGATGACCTGCCAGCACTTGCAGGACGCCATGAACTGGGCGACCCGCCAGAACTGCCCGCCGGTGGTGGCCCGGACGCCGGTGAAGTCGGTCGGTCCGCCGGGATACGAGAAGTCGATCGACTTCGTTTGCTGGAGGCCGATTGCGAGTGCGTCGGGTCGGAAGGCCGGAGCGTTGTTGATCGCGGCTTGGAGCATCCAGAGTTGGTCGCACACGTACCCCGCTCCTGGAGCAAGCTTGTACACCGGGGCGATGCCATGGGCCGTGTAGGCGGCGTTGCACTTCGCGGTGCCGGGCGTCGGCACGGCTCCCGGCGTGCGCTCCTCGCCACTGCGGCCCTGGGCGATGGCGATGGCGCCGACGATGTTGTCGGGGTCGCCCGCCTGGCTCCCGTACGCCACGTCGATCAGGGACTCGTCGGGGAGCCCGTACTGCGGGTGGAACCCCTGCTGCTGGGCAACCTTGGTGAAGTTGGACCAGTCGCCCACGATCTGGTGGGCCGTCATCCGGGTGACGTTGTTCGACTTGAACTTCAGCACCGCCGCTTGCAGGTCGGACGGGCTGGCGAAGACCGCCGGGCACCCGAAGTCGTAGGTGACGAGCTTCGACGACACCCCTATCTGTTGGAACCACTGCATCCATTTGTTGACGAGGGCCTTGTCGCAGTCGCGGTAGGTGAAGCCGATCTTCTCGCCGGCCCCCACGTTGAAGAAGCCGCGGTCCCGCAGGGCGAAGACGCTGTTGTGGTCGATGGTGTCGAGATCACTGATGTTGAAGAGATACGGGTAGAAGCCGTCGATCTCGTCTTGGTACAGCGAGTAGCCGCCGAAGAAGGGCACCTTGTGCTGGCCGAAGCACTGCTTCTGCGGGTAGATCGCGTACGCCCCATTGTCGACCTCGGCGAACACCCCGGACTGCACGATCTGGAGGCACCGTTGTTGTAGCTCGTTCTGGTCGGCAGGGTTCGTCGGGTAGAAGGTCGGGATGATCTTGCGGCACGCGATGCCGCCGGCCTTGTTGATGTCGTCGATCTGCGCCTCGTACCACTTCTGTTGGTCAGCGGGCGAGGCGATGCCGAAAATGCTGTTGGCCGCCGGGCCCACGATGTTGGTGAGAGTGACGGCGATCTTGATCTGACTGGCCGACACACCGGGGACGCCACTCGGCGGGTTGGGGCACCCGGGCCCGGCAGCCGCGCTGTTGGCGCCCGCGCCGCCCCCGGCCGCCCCGGCCTTGGCCGGTCCGCTCGCGGTCCCTCCACCTGCCGTGGCCCCCGCCGCCGACGTGCCGCCCACCGCGCCTTGGGCACCACTCTGTCCGGCCGTCGCCCCGTTGGCGTCGGGCGTCAGGCCCTGTTCGACGCCCTGCCCGCCGCCGCCGGAGGCCAGCTTGGTGCTGCCACTGCCGCCTCCGGGAACCACAAGCCACACCAGCAGGGCGATGACGATCACGGCGGAGATCCCGGCGGTGATCCGTTCGGCGGTGGGCGCCCGCCGAGCCCAGAAGCGAAATTCCTGGCTGGGATTCATCGCGCCCTCCCTGCTGCGCTGCCTTTTCCGGACTCGGCGAGGGCCTTCTTGCCGGAGCGCGTGATGGCGGACTCTTCGGTGCCGAGGTAGCTCGCGACGACTCGGGGGTTCTGGCGGATCTCGTCGGGGGTGCCCTCGGCGATGACGACGCCCGTCTCCAGCGCGTACATGCGGTCGCACAGGCCCATCAGCAGTGGCATGTCGTGCTCGACGATGAGGATGGCGCAGTCGAGCTCGTCGCGGATGCGCCGGAGCAGCGGCCCGAACGCTTCGGCTTCTCGCTGGGCCACACCTGCAGTGGGCTCGTCGAGGAGGAGCACCTTCGGCTGTGCCGCCACCTGGGCCGCCAGCTCGCACACCCTGCGAGTTCCCGTCGACAACTCTGAGATCCGAATGTCGCCCCACGGCCGGAGACCGAAGCGGCCCACGATGCCGTCGGCCTCCCGCCGCGTGCGGCGCTCGCTGCTGCGCACCCAGGGCGCCGCCACCATGGCCGAGACAATGCCGACCTTGTGGCGTTGGGCGATGACCACCTGCAGGGTCTCGGTGACCGTGAGGCCTGCGAACAACGTCGCGTCCTGAAAACTGCGGGAGAGCCCGAACGCGGCGCGAATGTCGGGCGGCAGGTCGACCACGTCGTCGCCGAACAGGCACACCGACCCGCTCTGGGGCCGGATGACGCCGGAGATGACGTTCATCAGCGTGGTCTTGCCGGCGCCGTTGGCACCGATCAGGCCCACGATCTCGCCGGGGCGAACCGTGATGTCGGGGTCGTCCAGCGCGACGACGCCACCGAAGTGGACGCGGACGCCTCGCACGCGAAGCGGGAGGGCGGGATCGATGTCGGGCGGGGTGCCGTGCAGTCGCTCGGCCCGGCGCTCCAGATAACGGGCCGCGGGCCCGAAGCGCTCGAGAAACGCAGTCACTCCATTGCCCTGCACCGGTTTGCCGTCGGCGCTGATCACGCCGCCGGTGTCGCCCTCGCGGAGTGCGACGCTGACCCGCACCGGCGCCGTCGCCGCCGGCTCGGCGTCGGCCTCGTCGAGCACCGCCTCGGCCACGGCCGCGGCCTCGGCCGCCTCCGCACCGGCCCGCCGGTCGAGATAGCGCTGCCACGACGCTTGGGCGGCGCCCGCCAGACCGGTCGGGAACTTCATGAGCGCGAGGGTGACGCCGGAGCCGGCGAGGAACAGGCTGAATCCCAGGTTCTGGCCGAAGTCGCCGAACAGTGACGACACGTGAGGCCCGACGAAGAAGGTTCCGGCGAACAGGATCACGGCCGCTGCCACCGCGCCGGCGACCGACCCCAGGCCCCCGATGACGGGGATGGCGATGATCGCGATGGACACGTCGGCGGTGAAGTGCAGCGGCGTGATCGACTTCCAGGAGTCCGCCCAGAGGACACCGGCCACGCCCGCGAAGAACCCGGAGACGGCGAGGATGGCGAGCTTGACCGTCGCGGGGCTGGCGCCGAAGGCCGCGCTGGCGCGCTCGTTGTCCCGCACGGCGATGAACTGGCGGCCCGGGCTGGCCCGGCGCAGCGCGGCGGCGGCCGCGACCGCGAGGACGAGCACCACGAGCGCGACGTAGTAGACGGCGACTTCGGACGACGGCGTACCGAGTCCGAGACCGAGGCGAAGGGGTTGGACCGTCATCCCAAACGGCTTGTCGGATCCCAGCCACGACTGGTGGAACAACCAGTCGCCGGCGATCACCGCGAAGCCCAACGTCGTCACCGCGAGCGTCAGGCCCCGGACCCGCAACGCCGGAAGCCCGACCACCACCATGACCGCCGCTCCGACAACGCCCGCGAGGAGGAACAGCGATGTCAGTGTCCATCCGTGGGT
>DASZJL010000050.1:0-18457 GCA_035948135.1 Acidimicrobiales bacterium
CGAAGCACCGCCATTGCGCAGGTTGAGGCGGACAGCCCCTGCGTTCACGGCGACGTGACTGTTTGTCACTGCGTAGAAGAACTGGTATCCCGGCAGTGCGCTCTCCATAGAGACAAGGAAGCCAGTCCCGCCAGCCTTTTCCCCCTTGAGTGCGTGCGCCATGGATGGGTAGACGTAAATCACGCACTCAAGGAACTGGTCAGGAATCCTCGGCACTACCCGCTCCCAACACTGAAACGGATGACCCCCCGACGAGAGGCGGGTGACCCATCGGCCGCTAGTCATCGTACTCCGCCTGCCGGTGAGTCAGGTATATCATTCCCCGCGGAAGAGCGTCAACCAAGGCTTGACAGGGCGGTCGTGTCAAGGCAGGCTTGACAGATGACCGACATCGTCCCCCCGATCCGGTCGGCGGCGGAGATGCTGCCCCACTCGGCGTGGGTCGCGGCCGTGCCCGGCCTCCGTGAGCAGACGGACGAGTGGCTGCAGTCGCTGCCCGCCCGGCGGGCGAAGCTCGGCCGCCACGCCCGGACGCTGGCCACGCCCGCGCTCCACCCGGCGGGTATCGGCCGCCTGGCCGAGGTCGCGGGGCGCATCATCGGCGCAGCCGCGGCGTGGGCCACCGTCGATCTCGGTCGGACCGTGTACCGCTCGGTGCTGCGCGGCGAACCTGACGACGCTCGGATGGCCGCGGCAGTCGAGCGCGCCCAGCAGGTCGTGCGCGACTCCGGGCCCGTGTACGTGAAGCTCGGCCAGTTCATCTCCACGGCGCAGGGGATCCTCCCCGACGACGTGGTCGAAGGCTTCGCCTGGTGTCGCGACGATGTGCCGCCGGTGCGCACGTCGACGGTGCGCCGTGTCGTCGAGCGGGAGCTGGGTCGACCGATCGCCGAGGTCTTCGAGTCCTTCGGCGACTTCCCGATCGCGTCGGCGTCGATCGCGCAGGTGTACGCGGCCCGCTTGCGCAGTGACGGGCGAGAGGTCGTCGTCAAGGTGCGGCGTCCGGGCCTGCGTCGCCAGTTCGAGGCCGACGTCCGGGCGATGGCGCTCATCGCCGCTGTGGGCGAGGCGCGCATCGGCGCCTTCCGGGCCGCCAACGTCCGCGGGTTCGTCGAGCTCTTCGCCCAGCTCGTGCTCGAGGAGATGGACTTCCGGCTCGAGGCGCTGAACATGGTCGAGATCGGGCTGGCCAGCGAGGACGCCGGCATGTTCGACGCCCTTCGAGTGCCCCGCCCGATCCCGGAGCTGGTGACCCAGCGGGTGCTGACGATGGAGTACCTCCCGGGCACTCGCTACACCGACGCGGCCGGCAATCTCGACGCCAACGTCGACCCCGCGGCGATCATCCGACTCGGGATCCAAGGAGTGCTCGAGCACACCCTCGTGTACGGGATCTTCCATGGCGACCTGCATGCCGGCAACGTGTTCTTGGAACCCGACGGGCGCTTCGTGCTGCTCGACTACGGCATCGTCGGCCGCCTCGACGCGGAGCAGCGCGCCGCACTCGTGCAATTCATGCTCGGGGTGGGGACCTTTGACGCCCGGGCCCAGCTCGAGGGCCTCCGCCGGTTCGGAGCCGTGCCCCCCGACACCGACATGGACGAGCTGGTCGCAGCGCTGGAGGATCTCGAGCGGCGGGAGTCTCGTCCCGAGATCGTCACCCACGAGGAGATCGTCGAGGGCCTGCGCGCCGCCATGGCGATCCTTGTCGCCTACGGCTTTCGGCTGCCCAAGGAGCTGGTGCTGTTCTTCAAGAACCTGCTCTACCTCAACGGCCTCTCAGCCACGCTCGCACCCGACCTCAACCTGCTCGGCGAGATCGACCCCATCTTTCATTACTTCGCCGCCAAATACGCGCAGGAGATGTCGCTGTTCAACGACTGAGTATCGGCGCGTCTAGCAGTTGGGCGCGTCGGACGGTGTGGAAGCGGCGGAGGCGGTGATGCGGAGCCCGCCGATGTGGTCGGCTTTGTAGTTCTGTGTTCCGTCCGGCTCGATGGTCGTGAACTCGACGAGCGCGAAGCCGCCACCGTCACCGTTTGCAGAGAGCGCCTGAGCGAGCGCGGGACTCTGGGTCTCCATCTGGGCGCAGGTGTCCTTGACCGCGAACCAGAGGACGTTCGCATCCGACGGCAGCTCCTCCATCGCGAAACCCCGCGCCTGGTCGATGGCCGTTCCGGTGGGGAGTTGGCGGACCAGTTGGATGATGCGGCCCCTGTCGTGGACGACAAATGTGTAGCGGGGCGCGACCTGACCGTTCAGCGGGGGGAGCGACGGATCGGGGTCGTAGGCCGAGCCCGCCTTTTGCCCCGGCGCGGGTTTGTGGTGGCTGTTCCAGACGTCATCGGTCGCCCCGAACTCGGTCACAGCCGGCCTGACGGTGGATGTCGTCGTTGTCGGCGCGGGTTTGACTCCTGACGAATTTGCCTGGTTCGTCGAACTGCACGCGCCGGCGGCGACGAGCAGAACCAACACGACGGCGCGGCGGTCGAACGTCATGTCACGGTTGAGACGCGGCCGGTCCGGAGGTCGTACGCAGTACCGACGACCGTGACGGCGGGGAACGACCCGGCCAACGATCCGACCTGGCGGCGCACATTCTCCTTCACTACCGCGTCGAGCAGTGCTTCCGGTGGCGCGTCGCGCACCGCCTCCACCGCGCCGACGATCGGGCGAACAAGCGCGGCCAGGTGGCCGTGGACCTCCTTGCCGTGGACGACCGAGTCGACGGCGGCCTTCACTGCGCCGCACTCCGTGTGGCCGAGGACAAGCAGGAGCGGGCAGCGCAGGACGGCTATCGCGAACTCGAGGCTGCCGAGCGTGATGTCGTCGGCGGCCGTATTGCCGGCGATCCGCACGACGAAGAGATCGCCGATCCCTTGGTCGAACACGATCTCGGGCGGCACTCGCGAGTCCGAGCAGCTGAGGACCGCGGCGACCGGCGTCTGGCCACCGGCCTGCTCGGCGCGTCGCGCCGTGTCCCGGCGTGGGTTCTCGGGCGTGCCACTGACGAACCGCGCATTTCCTGCGAGCAGGCGCTCGAGGGCCTCCTCGGCGGTCATTGCCGGTCGAGCAGGGTGGACGTGGACGTCTGCACCCGCGGCACCGCCTGCACGTCCGAACAGTACGTGAACGCGGTCGCGCACCAGTCGTCCTGGCGGTCGTAATAGCCGCCCTTCCAGCGGAAGCCGAGCTGCTGGACGGTCACCCTGAGACTGCGTTGGAAGACGACGGGGTCGGACAGGTGCCAGCGGTAGAAGCCGACGAGTCGGTGCCCACTGCGCAGGTCGGTCTCCCCGCTCGCGACCACGAGCGGGGCGCCGGATTCGGGCGCCGCGAACGGACCGAGGCCCCACGCCGAGTCGAGGTAGTCCTCGGTGCCGGTGCCGCACACCGTCGGCGTGGTCTCGCCGTCGAAGTACATCTTCACCTCGCCCTCGCCCCACCAGTGCTTGCCGTCGAACACGCGCACGCCGCCGGTCCAGCCGAGGAAACGCCCCGGCCCGTGCAGTCCATCGGAGACGACGAAGTCCTGTCCGAGCTCGGTGGGGTTCTCGCGCCGGAAGGCGGCGTGCAGGATGCCGGAGTCTTCGGGCACAGCGCCGAGGAGGAGGTCGACTTGGTAGTAGAGGAGGGCGTGGCGCTCGCTGCTGTTCGCGTACTCGATGCGGATGCGGTCGCGGAATGGCATCGGGATCCTGCTGGTGAAGCCGCGTTCCTCGTTGATCGCGGTCAGCGCCGAGGCGTAGGACAGGGGCACGCCGTGCACGGCGCCGAAGAAGTCGGGAACGGGGACGCTGACCGAGGGCTCCTGACGATCGCCGTAGAACACCTCGACGGTTTGCGGGCGGAGAAAGTCCGGCGTCGCGTCGCTCGGATACGGCGCCCCGACGGTGAGCCAGACGTGGGTGACGGTGCCCGGCCCTTGGACGTCCGCGAGCACGACACGCTCGCCCGGTTCGAGCAGCTTGTTGGGCCGCTCCTTGCGGCCGGCGCTTCCCCCGCCCGGCGCCGCGCTCGGGTTCTCGAAGGTGGCCGCTCGGGAGGCGTGCCGGGGGAACAGAGTGGCGGGGTGATCGTTCAGCCCGCCGACGATAGGGGAGAGCGGCCGTGAACGATCATCCAGAATTTGTTGGCACCAGGTTTATGGCGTACAACCAATCCATGGAGATCACGCGCCGCGGACGCGGCGCGCCCATGTCCCGGCGCCGCTTTCTCACGGGTGCGGCGAGCGCGGCGGCGCTCGGGGGCATTGCCGGCGTGGCTCCCGGCCTGCTGCGCGCTCGGGCGTACGGCGCGGTGACGGCTGCCTTGCCCGCCCCGGCAACGGCTCCCATCGATCACGTCGTGGTGCTGATGATGGAGAATCGGTCGTTCGACCACTTCCTGGGATGGCTTCCCGGCGCCGACGGCCGCCAGGCGGGGCTGGCGTTCACCAACGACGCCGGCACCACCTATCCGACCTACAACCTGGCACCCGACTTCCAGGGCTGTGGCTATGGCGATCCCGACCACTCCTGGCCGGGTGGCCTGGTGCAGCTCAACGGAGGGAAGGCCGACGGTTGGCTGCGCACACCGAAGGACCGTCGGGCGGACGACACCTTTCCGATCGGCTTCTACGAGGCCGACGCCCTTCCAGTCCTCGGGGCCCTTGCCAGGAACTACACCACCCTCGATCGCTACTTCGCGTCGATCCTGGCGGAGACGTATCCGAATCGCTTCTATGCGCACGCGGCCCGCACGGACCGCGACGTCAACAACACGACGTTCTCGACGCTCCCGACGATCTGGGACCGCCTGGCGGCCGCCGGGTTGGAGGGTCGCTATTACTTCAACGACCTGCCCATCCTGGGCCTGTGGGGCCCGAAGTACGTCTCCCTGTTTCGCACTTTCCCGCAGTTCCTCGCTGATGCCGCCGCGGGCACGCTTCCCCAATTGTCGTTCGTCGATCCAGCGTTCAACGGGGTTGACGTCGGCACGCCCTCAAAAGTGCCGCCGAGCCTCGGCGACATCGCCAACGGCGAAGGCGACGGGACCTCGGGCGACGACCATCCCCACGGCGACATCCGAGCTGGCGAAGCTGTCATCTCCCAGGTCTACGAGGCGGTTCGCGGGAGTCCGGCATGGGACCGGACGGTCTTCGTCATCAACTTCGACGAGTGGGGCGGGTTCTTCGACCACGTCCTTCCGCCGACGGTCGTTGACGACACGAGCCGGCCACCGTCGTGGGGCCCACACCCCGACTATCGCCAGCTCGGGTTCCGGGTGCCGTGCATCGTGATCTCACCGTTCTCTCCGGCGACGGTGCATCACGCCGGCCCGTTCGAACACACGTCGGTGTTGCGCATGATCGAGTGGCGTTGGAGTCTTCCCCCGCTCACCGCCCGCGACGCCAATGCCCGCAACCTGGCTGAGGTGCTGGACTTCTCGAGCCGGCGGACGGACACGCCGTCGATCCCGCGCCCGGCTCCCCTGCCGTCGATCCGGTGCGGGCCCGAGAGCGTCGCCGCCCATCCACCGACGCCGTTGGGCACGAGTGCGGGCGCGGGGCCGAGTGGCTCGGCAGGCGCCCCCGGTGTCGGGGCTGGGCACGCCGGCACGAGCAGCCGACCGCAGGTTCCTGCGACCGGCGGCGACGAACTGCAGCGGCTCGGGGTTGGCGTTGCCGCGCTCGGCGGCGCGGCTGGTGCCGCTGCCCTACGCCGCCGCTGGTCGCAGACCGGACAAGACGGCGAGGACGGAGAAGAGGACCCGGCTACGAACCGACGGTGATGTCGTAGCTGCCGTGCTCGTCGAGGGTGAGCGAGCTGCCGGGGGCGACGACCACGACGGTGAAGGGCTCTTCGACAAGCGCGGGACCGGTGATGGCCGCGCCCGGGCCGAGGGCGGGGCCGTCGTAGATCGGTGTGTCGACGAAGTCGTGGCCGAAGTGCACCGGCCGCGTGCCTTTGCGGGCCTGCTCGGGATCGCCGACGTCGCCGGGTTCCGCCAGGCGCCCGGGCTTCGGCGTGAAGCCCTTGGCGACGAGCCGCACGCCCCGCAGCAGCGGCTGCTGGGCGGGGAACGAGAAGCCGCGGTCTGCCGCGTGCTGGGCGTGGAAGCGCCCGGCCAAGTCGAGGAGGCCGGCGTCGGTGAGGTCGGTGCCCTCGGGCACGGGAACGCTCATGTCGAAGTTCTGGCCCGGATAACACATCTGGGCGTAGAGGTCGGTGCTCACCTGGCCCGGCTCGAGGTTGGCCGGCTCGAGCTCCTTGGTCGCCTCGTCGAGAAGCTCGCTCATGAGGGTGGTCACGCGCTTGACGTCGACCTGGGAGAGCGGGACCACGTAGGCCCGCACCAGGTCGACCAGGTAGTCGGCGACGAGGAGGCCGAGGGCGCTGAACGCGGGGGCGGCTTTGGGGACGAGGATGCGGCCGATGCCGAGCTCCGGCGCCTGGGCCCACGCGTGCACGGGGCCGTTGCCGCCGTAGGCGATCATCGCCAGGTCACGGGGGTCGGCGCCGTGGGTCGAGAGCACCTTGCGCACGGCGTTGGCCATGTTGGCGTTGACGATGCGCTCAATGCCCCACGCCGCCTCGATGACGTCGATGCCCAGCGGGTCGGCCACGTCGCGCTTGATCGCGTCGCGGGCGGCGTCGACGTCGAGCGTCATGCGCCCACCGGCGAAATTCTGTGCCGGGAGATAGCCGAGCACCGCGTCGGCGTCGGTGACGGTGGCGTGGATGCCGCCCCGGCCGTAGCAGGAGGGACCCGGTTGTGAGCCTGCGCTGTCGGGGCCGACCAGCAGTGCCCCTTGTCGCACGTGGGCGATGGAGCCGCCGCCCGCGCCCACGCTCTGCACGTCGACCATCGGGAGTCCGATGTAGTAGCGGTAGCGCCAGTTCCAGTCGGTCTTGATCTCAGGTTGGCCGCCGCGCACGAGGCACACGTCGTACGAGGTGCCGCCCATGTCGACGGCCACGAAGTCACGGATGCCACTGCGCTGGGCGGCGACCGACGCGCCCATCACGCCGCCCGTGGGACCGGAGCCGAGGAGGGTGACGGCGAGACGGGCGACGTAGCCGGGGGGCATGACGCCGCCCGTCGACTGCATGATCAGCATCTCGTTCGTGTAGCCCGCGGCACGCAGCTTGTCGGTGAGACGGCTCGTGTAGGCGGCGATGCGCGGCGCCACGTAGGCGTTGACGAGCGTCGTGCTGGTGCGCTCGAACTCGGGCGCCCGCGGCATCACCTCGTGGGAGAGCGAGACGTGCTCGACGTCGGGGAACTCCTCGAGGATCAGCTCTCTGGCTCTGACCTCGTGGGCCGGGTTGGTGAAGCTGTGCAGGAACGTCACCGCGATCGACGTGCACCCGAGCTGCTTCAGGCGCTGCACACCCTTGCGCACGGCGTCCTCGTCGAGGGCGAGGACGACGTTGCCCTCGAAGTCGACGCGCTCGGGGATGGGGATGCGGGCCCGGCGACGAGCGATGGGCGGGGGAGCGGGATAGCTCGGATCCCAGATCTCCTCCTTGTGCACCCGGCGCAGCTCGATCTCGTCGCGGTGGCCCTCGGTGACGAGCAGCCCGGTGGGCGCGCCGTCCATCTCGATCATCGTGTTGTCGGCGGTGGTGGTGCCGTGGACCAGAGAGTCGAGGCGGGCGCAGAACGCCTCGGTGTCGAGCCCTTGGGCCTGCGCCAGTTGCCCGACGCCCGTCATGACCCCGACGGACTGGTCCTCGGGCGTGGTGGGCGTCTTGTCGAGGACCACGTGGCCCTCGGGGGTGACGCAGATGAGGTCGGTGAAGGTGCCGCCGACGTCGATGCCGACGCGGTAGCCGGAGTTGTTGTCTGCCACGTGTCTATGAACGGCGATCGGCGCGGAGCTTCGCCGTTGCCTCCTCGTCGATGGCGAGGGTCAGGTCCTCGAGGGAGCCGGTGAGGACGACGGCGTAGTCGCGTTCGGCCCCTTCCATCGAGACGTACTCGTCGAGCACGTCGTCGAGCACGGCCTGGGGGTCGCGGTCGAGGGGGTTGCCCCAGCCGCCGCCGCCGCCGTAGTCGTAGACGATGCGCTCGCCGGGCTCGAGCGGCACCCAGTCGGCGGTGTCCTTGACGACGACGGGGTTGTCGGAGCCGACCTTCAGGGTGAGTTTGTTGGGTTCGCCCGGCATGCCGCCACAGATGCCCGGCATCGGGTACTTCATGCCGACGACGTACGTGTAGACCTTGGCCGGCACCCGCACTTCCTTCTCGTAGTGGCTGCCGCAGAGGCCCCGCCACTGGCCGGGCCCGCCGGAGTCGGTGCGGTAGTCGCGGCCCCACTGGATGTGCGGGAAGATCGACTCGTTGATCTCGGCGGTGGCCTTCCAGAGGTTGCCGAAGCTCGCGTTCTGCGCGCCCCACGCGTCCATGCCCTTGGCGGCGTTGCACCAGCCGCCGTAGACCTCGGTGGAGGGGTCGACGAATTGGGCGCCGGTGCGGGGATCCTTACCGACGATGGTGGTGGGGATCCCGGTCTTGTAGGTCTGCGGCACGGCCTTGTCGGGCAGCACGTTCTGCATGGCGACGGCGATGAGCTCGCCGATGTCGGCCCCGGGATGGTGGGTTCCCGCGGACACCGGCTTGTTGGGGTGGGGATTCAGCACGCAGCCGGGTGGGGCGATGAGGTCGATGGCCTCGAAGAAGCCCTCGTTCTTGGGGATGGCCGGGTCCATCATCGAGGCGATCTGGGCGATCGTGTACCCGCGGGTGTTGCCGTAGGTCGACCACGCCTGGATCTCCTGCCGGGTGTCCGAGCCCGTGTAGTCGATCTTCAGGCGGTCGCCGTCGACGGTGATCTTGCAGTGGATGTGGATGTCCTTGTGGCCGATCGGGTCGTGGTCGACGTAGGCGTCGCCCTCGTAGACGCCGTCGGGCCAGTTCGTGACCTCTTCGCGGAACCGGCGCGCCGCGTAGTCGATCATGTAGTCGACACTGGCCTCGACGGTCTCGGCGCCGTAGCGCTCGATGATCTCGCTCAGGCGCTGCGCGGCGAGTTGGGCGGCGCCGATCTGGGCGCGGATGTCGCCGAGGAAGCCGGCGAGGCGATTGTTGGTGGCGAGGGAGTAGAGGACATCTCTTCTTTCTTTGCCGCGGTCGATGACCTTCATCACCGGCCAGCGCACGCCCTCCCCCCAGATGTCGGCGGCGGTGACGTTGTAGCCGCCGGGCACGGCGCCGCCGGTGTCGCCGTGGTGGCACTGGATCGACGGGATCAGGATGAGACGGCCGTCGGCGAACACGGGGGCGTAGACGTTGTAGTCGGGGAGGTGACCGCCACCGTGATACGGGTCGTTGCCGATGAAGACGTCGCCGGGGTGGAACTCCTCCTCGCCGAGGTACGCCAAGGCGAAGCGGATCGGGAGCGCGCTGGACAGCATGAACTGGGGGATGCCGACGGAGAGGGCGGCGAGGCGGCCCTTGGCGTCGAGGATCGAGCCATTGCGCTCGTTGGACTGATTGAGGATGGGCGTGGTGGCGGTGCGGCTGACGTAGGTCGCCATCTCCCAGCACACCGTCTCCATCGCGCCCCGGATGACCTCGGCGGTGACGGGGTCGACGGCGGTGCCTTCCGCCAGCTTCCCCCGGTGCCCGGCGAGCTCGACCAGATCGACGTCCATAGTGAGTCGCCTCCCTGACGCTCGTGTCACCTTCGATTCTAGACTCGGTGACGTGAGCGGCACGCGGGAGTTCAAGGACGTCCGGGTGGGCGCGGGGCAGTCCGAGGATGCACCGGCTCTGCCGGTCGACGAGTTCATGGCCGGGCTCGAGGCGCTACAGGCCGAGGTCGCCACCGAGAAGAACTTGGTCTGGGAGCGGGTCGCCGACGGCACCCTTTCCGAAGAGCTACTCGAGCGCCTGTGCAAGGAGTACTACTTCCTCGGCAAGTGGCTGACCTCGGAGTTCGGCTCGCTCGTGTCGAACGCCCCCGATCTCGACGCGTTGACGCTTGAGTCCAGCCAGCACTTCGACCACTGGCTCCAGAACCTGGCCGACGAGACCGGTTACGCGGGCGACCGCAACCACGTCGACATGAAGGTCGAGTGGGCGCACACGCTCGGCATCTCCGACGAGGAGTTGTTGTCGTACCGGCCGATGCCCGAGTCAATCGGGATGGTGTTCTGCTCGCTGTACTACATGCGCCGCTCCTACGAAGAGGGCCTGGCCGCGTTCGGCTGGGCCGGCGAACGGTTCGCGGCGTCGACGGGCTACGCCAAGATGATGTACGAGGGGATGCGAGACCACTACGGCCTCGACGTCGAGAACTTCAAGGTCCACGCCTACGCCGAAGAGGACCACGGCCACATGGCCGACTTCCTGCTGCGCCAGGTCGCAGTCACATCGGGCCAGCAGCGCCGCATCCGCCGCGCCGTCGACCACGTGCTGATACTGCGCAACGCCCGCACGGTCGCCCTCAACAAGTGGCTCGACGACCCGGGCGCGTTGCGGCCGAGGCCTGGCTGACCGCTTTTTGGAGCTTTGCCACCCCTATAGGCGTGTAGATCTCCACAAAGCGGTCCTCAGCTCTTCTTCGAAGGTCGTCGCGTTCGGGACGAGGTCCTCCCAGGTGACCGGGATGATGCTCCAGCCCATCGCCGTGAGCGCCCTGGTCTTCACCTGGTTGCGCACCCAATCCTTCCGCGAGGTGTGCCACAGGTAGCTGTTGGCCTCGAGCCCGACGAGAAGGTTGGGGTACGCGGCGTCGATGAACACGTCCTTGCCGCTCGGAAGGGTGACCTTGTGCTGCAGCACGGGCTCCGGAAAGCCGCGAGCCTTCAGGAACCGGAGCAGGCGCCGCTCAAACTTGCCCTCGGCACGCTCCCAACGCTCCGGATGTTCGTCGAGCAGTTCCTGGAGGACGTTCGTCTTGCGTCGCCCAGGCCCACCATGCGCTGCGAGCTGTGCCACGAGCGCTCGTCGCGGTACCAGGCGTCGACTGAGCACGTCCTCGATGACGCGGTCGAGCGTCCCGCGCGGTGCCACCGTGGCGAGGTCGAACACCGTACGAGCTGGGGTCGTGATCGGAACGTGTCGCAGCGTTGTTCGCTCGGGTAAGAGGAGCCCGTCGGTGCGGTGAATCACGGCCCCCTTCACCTTGCGGCGTCGCTCAAGCGGGACGGTGAGCTCGATCACGGGCTCGATGCCGTCAAGGCCCCACATCACGGCCGCCGCCCGGTGCGAAGCGATAGCGCCGTCCCCGGCAGCCAAGACGGCGGCGAGGAGCGCTTGCTCCCAACTCGACTCGCTTCCTGCGATCCGGTACACGCCGGGGTGCATCAGTCCCCAGCGGCCAGTCTCGATGCGGTGCTGTATCGCCTTGTCGCTCAACCCCGCGTTCTGTCCCTGCGGTCTTGTCAGCAGCCCTCTCTGGTGGACTGCGAACCGAGCGGCTACTCGGTCAATATCCATGGGCAGCGAGTACACGGCGGCCGCCTGGCTCAGGCAACCCCCTCTTTGTGGATGAAAACTTGCCTCTGGGGTCGACGAACGTCCAAAAACCTCACACGTCGGGTGCCTCTAGCGTTCTATTGGCGATGGGAGTGCCGCCGTTTCAACGCTTTGTGGACGACCACGGGTCGGCCGTTCACGGGTTTCTGACCGCCAGCGTCGGTCAGCACGAGGCCGACGATTGTTGGCAGGAGACGTTCATCGCCGCCATGCGCTCGTATCCGACGCTGAGCCACGACGGAAACCTGCGGGGGTGGGTGCTGACCATCGCCCACCGGAAGGCCATCGACGCCCACCGGGCGAGGCAGCGGCGGCCGGTCCCGGCCGAGACCGTGCCCGAGATCCCGGTGGACGCGCCGAATGTGCTCGACGGGGAGCCGGCGCTGTGGAAGGTGGTCGACGGCCTGCCGCCCAAACAGCAGGCGGCGGTGCGGCATCGATTTGTGGAAGACCTGGGCTATGGCGACATCGCGAAGCTGCTCGGGTGCTCGGAAGCGGCCGCCCGGCGGAGCGTCCACGAGGGAGTCAAGAAGTTGAGGGAGACGTGGGCATGACAAGCGTGAGGGCAGAGCTACTCGAACAACTGGCGCAGCGGGCCGAGACTGAGGGGCTGCTGGACGTGGCCTACGCCGAGGTCGACTCGCCGCTCGGCAAGCTCCTCGTGGCGACCACGCCGAAGGGTGTCGTCCGCCTGGGGTTCCACAACGAGGACCACGACGCCGTGCTCGACGAACTTGCAGATCGCCTCTCACCGCGGGTCCTCGAGGCTCCGGCCAAGCTCGACGCTGTGCGCCGGGAGCTGGACGAGTACTTCGAGGGCCGGCTCCGGCACTTCACCGCCAAGCTGGACTGGACGCTCACCGGCCAGGGGTTCCGCCACGAGATCCTGCGGCAGACGGCGAAGATTCCCTACGGCCGCACCAGCACCTACATGGAGATGGCGACCAAAGCCGGCAACCGCAAGGCCTACCGCGCAGCCGGCAACGCCCTCGGGTCCAACCCGATCCCGGTGATCGTGCCGTGCCACCGGGTCCTCGCCACCGGCGGCGGCCTCGGCGGCTACGGCGGGGGGCTGGACGTCAAGGAGCGCCTGCTCCACCTCGAAGGCGCCCTCGGCTAACCCCTGCGTTCTTTGCGGATTTTCGGCGGTATAGCCGTCAACAATCCGCAAAGAACGGGGAGGGTCAGCGGTTCTCGGCCAGGTAGCTGCGGTAGACGCCGAGCAGGGCGGTCTTCTGGGGCTCGGTCAGTGCGGTGTCGGCGCGGATGGCCGCCTCGGTGTCCACATGCTCGTGACCGGACGCGCCACCGGCCTCCTCGTCGTTGAGGAGGCCGGCTTGGGCCAGCAGGGTCTCGGCCGAGACGTTCAGGGCCCGGGCGATGGACCTCAGGACCCGGACCGACGGCTCGTGCAAGCCGCGCTCGATCTGGCTGAGGTACGGGTTGGAGACTTCGGTCAGGTCCGCCAGTTGGCGGAGGGAGAGGTTCGCCAGTCGCCGTTGACTGCGAATGAAGGCTCCCAGCCCCTCGAGCTGATCCCGCCAGGGATCGCTACTTGGCACTCGCCTTGCTGGTTGACGAGGCGGAGGTGGCGGGCGCGGGCTTGGCCGCCGGTGCCGCAGCGGCAGTGGTGTCGCTGGCCTCGAGCAGACGGCCCACGAACTGGTGGCCGTTCTGGAGGAGCTTCTCGGCGAAGTTGAAGGCGTCGTCGAGCAGCTCGGCTGCCTCGGTGACGAACGGACGGGGGACGTCGGGGATGACGGGCTCGACGGCCTCGGCCACTCGCTGGACGCCGTCGACGACGGCCTCCTGGGCGATGGCGATGGCCACGAGCACCTGCTCCTCAACGGTTTTGGTGATGTCGGTGATCGGCATGGCGCTAAATATATCAAGCGCCTGCTAACTGAGTCAACGAAAAGTTCCCTGACTATCGTGTCAGGGAATGGCGAACGCGCTGGACCCTCAAGAACCCGTCATCGTCGACGTCGTCCGCACCGCCTTCGGGAAGCGCAAGGGGGCACTGAGCGGGTGGCACCCGAGCGACCTCCTCGGCTTCGCCCTCAAGAGCCTGCTCGAGCGCACCGGCGTCGACCCCGAGCGGGTCGACGACGTCGTCGGCGGGTGCATCACCCAGGCCGGCGAGCAGGGCTGCAACGTCACCCGCAATGCATGGGTGGCGGCCGGGCTCCCGTGGCAGGTGCCGGCCACCACCGTCGACCGTCAGTGCGGCTCGTCCCAGCAGGCCATGCACTTCGTGGCCGCCGGCGTCCAGGCCGGCCACTACGACCTGGCCATCGCCTGCGGCGTCGAGTCGATGACCCGTGCGCCGATGGCCTCCAACGCCCAAGGCGGCGAGGGACCGTTTTCCAAGGACTTCCTCGACGTCATCGACGGCCAGCTCTGGATGCAGTTCCGTGTGGCGCAAACACTGGCCGACCGGTGGAAGATCAGCCGTGAAGACATGGACGAGTACGCGGTCGAGAGCCACCGGCGGGCCCACGAGGCGACGACCACGGGCCATTTCGCCAAGGAGCTCATCCCCGTCCCCATCAAGGACGCCGAGGGGAATCTCACGCAAGAGACCCTCGACCACGACGAGGGCATCCGGCCTAACGCCAGCATCGAGGCCCTGGCCAAGCTCCCGCCCGCCCAGAACTGGGAGCCCGACACCGCCAAGGACATCACCGCCGGCAACTCTTCGCAGATGACCGACGGGGCGGCCGCCGCCCTCATCACCACTGCAGCCACGGCGAAGGCCCTCGGCCTCACGCCCCGGGCCCGCTTCAAGGCGTTCGCGGTCGGCGCCGAGGACCCGGTCCTTGTCCTGAGCGCCCCGAACCCGGTCACCCGCAAGCTCCTGGCCCGCTCGGGGATGAACATCGATGACTTCGACGCCATCGAGTGCAACGAGGCCTTCGCCGCCATCCCCCTCATGTGGGCCCGCGAGTTCCTGCCGGACATGGAGAAGTTCAACCCCCGGGGCGGCGCCATCGCCATCGGCCATCCCCTCGGTGCCAGCGGCGTGCGCATCACCGCCACCCTCCTCAACCAGCTCGAGGCCACGGGCGGCCGCTACGGCTTCCAGACCATGTGCGAAGGCGGCGGCCAGGCAAACGCCACGGTGATCGAGCGCCTGGGTTAGGACCCATGGATATCGACGCGGAAGAGCTGTCCGAGCTCTACACGGCGCTCGACGACGTCGACGATCCCTACCCGATGTGGGCTGACGGCCGGCACACCGAGCCGGTGCAGCACACCGCAGGCGCCGCCCGTCAGGACATGTACGTGGTGCACTCTTGGGATGACGTCCAAGGCGTGCTCCGGGACGGCGAGCGCTTTTCCTCGCGCATCAACGACGACACCATGGGCCCGTACATGGGCAAGACGATCCTCGCTATGGACGGCGACGAGCACCGCGCCTACCGCAACCTGGTGGCCTCCGCCTTCCGGGCGTCAGCGCTCGAACGGTGGGGTGGCGAGGTCATCGAGCCCTCGGTCAACTCCCTGCTCGACCAGATCGCGCCAAGGGGCAAAGCTGACCTCGTCCACGACCTGACGGCCCGCTTCCCCGTCCAGGTCATCGCCGCCATCACCGGCGTGCCCCTCGAGGACTACGACCAGTTCCAGATCTGGGCCGACGAGATCAACTTGGGGCCCCGCGACCCCAAGCGCAGCAAGGCCGCCTCCCAGGCGATGACCACCTACCTCGAACCGATCGTTGCCGACCGCCGGCGCAACCCCCAAGGCGATCTGCTCAGCGAGCTGGTCACGGCCGAGGTCGAAGGCCACACCCTCGACGACGACCACCTCTATGGCTTCCTGCGCCTCCTGATCCCCGCGGGTGCGGAGACGACGTTCCGCATGTTCGGCAATGCCCTCGTCGGTCTGCTCACCCATCCCGACGTCCTGGCGGAGGTCACCGCCGACCGGACCCTCATCCCCGCCGTCATCGAGGAGACGCTTCGGTGGGAGACGTCGGTGACGATGGTCAACCGGGAGACCACCAGGGACGTCGACGTCGGTGGCTGCCCCATCCCGAAGGGTGCCGGCATCCTCGCCCTCGTTGGATCGGCCAACCGCGACGAGAACCACTACGACCGTCCCGACGAGTGGGACCCGCACCGTGAGCCCAAGCCCCACATGGCGTTCGGGACCGGCATCCACCAGTGCCTGGGCATGCACTTGGCCCGCCTCGAGCTGCGGATCGGCCTCGACGGGGTGCTGACCCGGCTGCCGAACCTCCGCCCCGACCCGGCATTCGCGCCCCCGGAGATCAGGGGCCTGCCGTTCCGGTCACCGCCGGCGCTGCACGTGCTGTTCGACGCCGCGTAGCGACAGCCGTCAGTTTTCAGCCCCGGTCGCTGCGGAGCAGGGCGCTCACCCGCTGGCGGCTGACGCCGAAGAGCTCGGCGATCTGCTCCATCGTCATGCCCTCACCGTGCAGGGCGCGGGCCTCGGCCCGGCGGAGACGGCTCCCGGCCTCGACGAGGGCGGCGAGATTGTCCCGGGTCAGCTCGACGATCAGGGGCCGCGCCTCGCCCGACTCGATCTCGCGGTAGCTCAGCCCTTCGAGGCGCTGGTCGCGTATGCGCTCTGCGCGCGCAATGGTCGCGTCGATCCGGGTCGCGTTCTCACGAAGGGCGCGCACGAGCCCGTCAAGGGCATCCAAAACCGGGTCATCGGCCACGTCTTCTACGTAATACGCAACAACGGTCATGCCGTGACTCATCGACTTGCGAGCAATGGCCCTTGACGGGCATCGGCCATCTGGCCGATGTCATTCACGCTCCGGACGCGGGCCACGACAGAAATAGCCCTTGCAGCAACTCAAGTTGCGAAGCGGAACGAACGACAAACACGGGGACGCCGGCAAAGGGGCCGGTCCAGATCTCCCAGTGGAAGGGATCACCGACATGAGGTTCATCACCAAGAAGCGAGCAGCAGCAGCGGTGGCGGCTCTCGCCATCACCGGTGGTGGCATGGCGGCCTACGCGTACTTCACGGGCGGCTCCGCCACCAGCACCAGCAGCAGTGCTCACACTGGCAACGTGACGTCCTGGAGCGTAAGCCTCGGCACCTTCGCCGGTGGCCCCGTGTATCCCGGGAGCGGGACTGACAGCGCGACGTACACGGTCACCAACAATGGAAATGGCGACCAGGCGCTGACCACGGCGACAGCCACGGTCGTCTCCGGCACCGGCGGCGCCGTGACCGTGAGCGGCACGCCCCACGCCGGTTGCCTCGCCGCCTGGTACTCCGCGACCGCCGGGACCCCGGTGTCCGGGTTCAACGCCTCGATCGCCAAGAACGGCACCACGACCGGCACCGTCAGTGTGGTGCTCAACGAGTCGGGCGGCAACCAGAACCCCTGCCAGGGCATCAACCCCGACGTCACCGTCACCGTCGGCTAACGGAACGACTGTTGATCCGTGAGGCCGGGCCGCGGCCCGGCCTCACGGATCGCGCGTCATGGAACGGAAGGTGCCGGCGCTGCGTCGGCACCTTCGTGCGTTGAGGGACTGGGGAGTCCGAATGCGAGCAATGCGGAGGGAGAAGACGCGGTTGAGAAGAGCAGCTCTGCCGCGCTGGCTCGCTCTGGGCGTGCTCGGCGGGCTACTGGCGAGCGCGGGTATTGCCTGGGGCTACAACACGGCTACAGGCAATGCCACCGCCGGCGCACACACCGGAAGCATGCAGACGGTCACGGTGTCGGCCGTCGTCGGCGGTGACTCGCCGAGCTCGACCCTCTATCCGGGCGGTCCTGCTGCCGACGTGATCCTGCGGGTCAATAACCCGAACTCCTACTCGGTCAAGCTCTACAGCATCAGCGGGAACGGCACGATCAGCGCCGATGCCTCGCACTCGGGCTGCACGACCACGGGTGTGACGTTCAACCCGCCGTCGAACCCGAACATCACCCTCGCCGCCGGGTCGTCCCTCGTCCACCTCAGCGGCGCCGCCTCGATGAGCACTGCGTCGCTCAATGCGTGCCAGGGTGCGACGTTCAGCATCCCGGTGACTATGACGGTCCACAACGAATGAAGTGGCTTACCGGTCGTCGGGGCCGACGTGGCTTGGTGTTCTCCGGGATCGGGATCGCGGCGCTCGCACTCGCGGGCGTCGCATTTGCGTTCTGGACCTCCACCGACAGCAGCAACCCGGCCGTGGCCGTCGCCGACTCGATCCAGGCCGGGAGTACGCCGACGCTCGGAGGGATCAACGGTCAGGACGTCAACCTGAACTGGACTGCGACCACGACGGTCGCCGGCGCGTCAGTGAGCGGATACACGGTCAACCGCTACAGCGTCGCGAGCGGCGGCACGCCGACGGCTGCCACTGGCGGCTGCACCGGCACCATCGCCGCCCTTACCTGCACCGAGCAGAGCGTTCCCGCCGGTACCTGGTACTACGCCATCACCCCGAAGATCTCCCTATGGTCCGGCGCCGAGAGCGGCCGCCTCTCGACCACCGTTGTCGCCGCGTCGTTCTCGGTCACCGCCAGCCAGCAGGTCCGGGCGACGGCGAACGTGACCGGCGGCTCGATCGCCCACTTCAACAACTCCGAGACCGTCGTCTTCCACCTCGACACCGCGGCGGGTACGACGATGACCGGCGGCGTCAGCGCCGTGAACAGCAGTGGGTCCGCCAGCGGGTTCACGGTGACGGTCCCGGCCGGCACCGCCCAAGGCAGCCACACCATCGTGGCCGTCGGCGGGAGCGGGTCGCAGGCCACGAGCAACAGCTTCAACGTGGACAACACCGCCCCCGTCACCACTGACAACACGGCGTCGATCGGGTCGGGCTGGTTCAACACCACCAAGACCGTGACCCTCACGCCCACCGACAGCGGCGGCGCCGGAGTGGCCGCCACCTACTACACGACCGACGGCTCGACCCCGACGATCAGCTCGTCGCAGGGGACGTCGATCGTCCTCTCGACCGACGGCGTCTACACGATCAAGTACTTCTCGGTGGACAACGCTGGCAA
>DASZJL010000051.1:0-91391 GCA_035948135.1 Acidimicrobiales bacterium
CACCCACAACGTGGGTCGGGCGGCCGAGCTCCTCAACGAAGCCCGCCACCGCGGGCCCATCGTCGAGATCCTCGAGGAGGCCGCGGCCGACGACGGCGGCGCGTTCCCGTCGGCCCTTCCCGTCCGCGACCTCCCCCACGCCGCCTGGGTCACGATCCAGATCGGCTGCGACAACAGGTGCGCCTTCTGCATCGTGCCGGCCGTGCGGGGCAAGGAGATCAGCCGCCCGTTCGACGAGCTCGTCGCCGAGGTCGAACAGCTGGCTGCCGACGGGGTCACCGAGGTCACCCTCCTCGGCCAGAACGTCAACTCGTACGGTCGCGACATCACGCACCGGCGCCCGCTGTTCGCCGACCTGCTCAGGGCGGTCGGGGGCGTCGAGGAAATCGCCCGGGTGCGCTTCACCAGCCCCCACCCCAAGGACTTGCGGCCCGACACCATCGACGCGATGGCGGAGACGGCGGCCGTGTGCGAGCACCTCCACCTGCCCTTGCAGTCGGGCAGCGACCGGGTGCTGGCCGCCATGCATCGGGGCTACACGGCGACGAGATACCTCGAGAAGCTGGCCGCCGCCCGGCGGGCGATACCCGACCTGGCCGTCACAACCGACATCATCGTCGGCTTCCCGGGCGAGACCGACGACGACTTCGAGCGCACCCTCGAGGTGGCGGCCGAAGCCGAATACGACAGCGCCTACACGTTCCTGTTCTCGCCGCGCCCTGGGACCGAGGCGGCGGCGTGGACCGATCGCTTCGTTCCCGCCGACGTCGCGGCTGAGCGTTTCCAGCGTCTGCGCGTTGTCGTCGAGCGCTCCGCCCTGCAGAAGCACGAAGCGCGCGTCGGCCGGGTCGAAGAGGTCGTCGTCGAGGGCCCGAGCAAGCGCGACGCCCAAGTCCTCACCGGCCGCACCCGCCAGAACAAGCTGGTGCACTTCGGAGGCGAGGCGCTCCCCGTCGGGACGACAGCCGACGTGCGCGTGACTGCGGCCGCCCCCCATCACCTCAGCGGCGAGCTGGTCGAGGTCCGCGCCCGCCCGAGCCGCCGAGCTCGGATCCCCGTGGCGGCCGTCTGAGCGCAGCCCGGCACCTCGCCCTCGTCGGGCCGACGGCCTCGGGGAAGTCAGCGCTCGCGTTCGAAGCCGCTCGGATTCTCGGCGACGTCGAGATCGTGTCCGTGGACTCCATGCAGGTGTACCGGGGCATGGACGTCGGCACGGCCAAGCCCACGGCTGCCGAACGTGCGGCGCTTCCGCACCATCTGCTCGACCTTGCCGACCCCGATGAACGCTTCACCGTCGCCCGGTTCCAAGCCGAAGCCGAGAAGGCGATCGCCGGTATCGAAGGCCGCGGTCATCGGGCGCTCCTCGTCGGCGGCACCGGGCTCTACCTCCAGGCCGTGGTCGACCGCCTGACCGTGCCCGGTGAGTGGCCCGACGTCCGCCAAGAGCTCGACGCCGAAGCGCACGCGACCGGCACCGAGGGGCTGTACCGGCGTCTCGAAGTGGTCGATCCATCGGCGGCGGCGCGCATCGAACCGTCCAACGCCCGCCGCCTCGTGCGAGCCCTCGAGGTCACGCTCGGGAGCGGCCGTCCGTTCTCCTCGTTCGGTCCGGGCATCGACGCCTATCCGCCTACCTCCTTCCGCCTCACCGGCGTGTGGCTCCCGCGCCCCGCCCTGGCCCGGCGCATCGACGCCCGCCTCCGCGCCCAGATCGCCGAGGGCTTCGTCGATGAAGCGGTGGCCCTCGAACCTCACATGTCGCCGACGGCCCGGCAGGCCCTCGGCTACAAGGAGCTCCTCGACCACGCAGCCGGCCGGTGCACGCTCGAGGAGGCGTTCGAGGCGGCGGCCCGACGCACGCGGGCCTTCTCCCGCCGCCAGCGCATGTGGTTCCGGCGCGACCCCCGCATCACGTGGCTGGGCACGGTGGGCGATCCCCTCGATCTTTTGCCGGCGGTCCTGGGAAACTGGTCACGGTGAATCTCCAGTTGGACAAGTACCAGGCGCTGGGAAACGACTTCCTGATCCTCGTCGATGCCGACCGCACCCACCCGGTCGACGACGACTTCGTGCGCCGCGTCTGTGATCGCCACCTGGGAGTGGGGGCCGACGGGCTCATCCGCGTCAGCAAGGACGCCGGCGCGGCCGACCTGGTGATGGAGCTCCGGAACGCCGACGGCGGAAGGGCCGAGATGAGCGGCAACGGCATCCGCTGCCTCGTGCGCGCCGCCGTGGCCCACGGGCTCGTCACCGGTCCCGAAGTCACCGTCAGCACCGACGCCGGTGTCAAGCGCCTCTGGGTCAAGGACGAAGGGGTCACCGTCGACATGGGCCCAGCAGTCCTAGGCCCCGAGCGCGAACACAGTTCGCCCGGGTGGCGCCAGCGGGAGGTCGAGATGGGCAATCCCCACCTGGTGTTGCTCTGCCCCGATCCGGCCGCCGTGCACGTTGCCGAGATGGGCCCGAAACTCGAGCAGCTGCGGCCGGGCGGCCTGAACGTCGAGTTCATCGCGCCCGGGCCGGGCCGCGACGAGTTGCGGTTCCGGGTGTGGGAGCGGGGCGCGGGCGAGACCCAGGCGTGCGGTACCGGATCGTGCGCCGCCGCGGCCGCGGCCCATGCGTGGGAGCTGGTGGGTAGGAATGTCACCGTGCACAACCCGGGCGGTGACCTCGACGTCGAGGTCGGCGAGGACACCATGCTCCTCACCGGCCCCGCCGAGTTCGTGGCGAGGGTGGAGATCGCCTCTTGAGTCTGATCGAGAGGACCATCCGCGAGCGCATCGTGCTCGTGGGGGTCACGACCCCGCCGGACACGGTGGACGAGACCGAGGCGCACCTCGACGAGTTGGCCCTGTTGGTGGACACGGCCGGTGCCGACGTGGCTGAGCGCGTGCTCCAGCGGCGCGACAGCCCCGACCCCGCCACCTACATCGGCAAGGGGAAGGCCGAAGAGCTGCGTCAGGTCTCCCTCGAGGTCGACGCCGACACGGTCGTGTTCGACGACGAGCTGAGCCCGGCACAGAGCCGCAACCTCGAGAAGATCCTCGGTCGCACCGCAATCGACCGCACGGCCGTGATCCTCGACATCTTCGCCCAGAACGCTCGCACCCAGGAGGGTCGGGCCCAGGTCGAGCTGGCGCTCCTGCGCTACCGACTGCCCCGGCTGCGAGGACGAGGCAAAGGTCTCAGCCAGCAGGCGGGTGGCATCGGCACCCGAGGGCCGGGCGAGACCCAGCTCGAGGTCGACCGCCGTCGTCTGCTGCGGCGTATCACCAAGCTCGAGAGCGAGCTGCGCGACCTGTCGAAGACGCGGCGCACGCAGCGCAAGGCCCGGGTCCGCTCGCGCATCCCCACGATCTCACTCGTCGGCTACACCAACGCCGGCAAGTCGACACTGCTCAACCGCCTGACCGACGCGGGCGTGCTCGTCGAAGACCGGTTGTTCGCCACGCTGGATCCCCGCACCCGCCGCCTCGATCTGCCCGGGGGCGAGGCGGTCCTCGTCAACGACACCGTCGGCTTCGTTCGCAAGTTGCCCCATCAGCTGGTGGAGGCGTTCCAGTCCACCCTCGAGGTGGTGAAGGAGTCCGACCTTCTCGTGCATGTCGTCGACAGCGCGGCCGCCGACCCGGGCGAGCAGATCGGGGCCGTGCGCACGGTGCTGGCCGAGATCGGCGCCGACCGTGTGCCGGAGCTGCTGGCCTTCAACAAGGCCGACATCGCGCCCGAGGCCAAGCGCCTCGTCGACCGGAACCCGGGCTCGGTATTGCTGTCGGCCGTCACCGGCGAGGGCGTCGACAACCTCCTTCGCACCATCGGCGACCGCCTGCGCGCGCTGGCGCCGGTCGTCGAGCTGCGGGTTCCCTATGACCGTGGCGACGTACTGGCCGCCCTGCATCGCGAGGGCGAGGTGCTATCCGAGGCGCACGAGCCGGATGCCACCGTGCTCCGCGCCCGCTTCCGCACCGGCGGCGTCGGTCGCTTCCAGGAGTTTGTGGTCTCGTCATGACCACCCCCTTCACGCCGCCGCCGTATCCGTACGACCGCCTGGATCCGTTGAAGGCGTTGGCCGCCGCCCACGAGGAGGGTCTGGTCGACCTCTCGGTCGGGACGCCCTGCGACCCGCCGTCGGCGGCCGTGGTCGTCGCCCTCGGCGCGTCCGGAGCCGAGGCTGGCTACCCGGCGTCGATCGGCTCACCCGCCTTCCGAGAGGCGGCGAACGGGTGGCTGCGCCGGCGCTTTGGCGTCGACGTCCCCGCCTCCCAACTGGCGGCGTGCGTCGGCACCAAGGAGTTCGTCGCCTCCGTGCCCCACTTGCTGCGGCTGCGGCACCCCGACAAGGACACCGTTCTCTACCCGGCCGTGTCCTATCCGACCTATGCGATGGGTGCGGTACTGGCGGGCTGCCGGGCCGTACCAGTGGCGGTCGACGAGGGCTGGCACGTCGACATGTCGTCGATCGCCGACGAGGACGCGGCCCGCGCCCTGTGCCTGTGGGTCAATACGCCCGCCAATCCCACCGGTGCGGTCGACGACCTCGGCGTCGCCGCGGGCTGGGGACGAGCGCACGGCGTTCCCGTGTTCAGCGACGAGTGCTACGTCGAGTTCACCTGGGAGGGCGAGGGCCACACGATTCTCGAGCACGGCCTCGACGGCGTCGTTGCCGTGCACTCGCTGTCGAAACGCTCGAACATGGCCGGCCTGCGCGCCGGCTTCTACGCGGGCGACCGCGATCTTGTCCGCTACCTCTCCGAGGTCCGCAAGCACGCCGGCCTGATGATGCCCGGCCCCGTGCAGCTGGCGGCCGGCGTTGCCCTCGAGGACGACGCCCACGTCGACGAGCAGCGCGGGCGCTACCGCGAGCGCCTCGACCTCATGCGCGCCTCCTTCGTGGAAGCCGGCGTCGACGTCCCCGCGCCCGAAGGGACGTTCTATCTGTGGGTGGCTGCTCCCGGCGGTGACGCGTGGGCGTTGACCGAGCGGCTGGCCAAGGAGGCCGGCATCCTCGTGTCGCCCGGTGAGTTCTACGGCCCCGACGGCTCCAGCCACGTGCGGGTCGCGGTCGTGCAACCCACGGCGCGGCTGGAGCTGGCGGCGAGGCGCCTTGGCGCTCTGTCGCTTTAGACCTTGAAGCCCTTGGAGCGGAGCCAGTCGGCGGCGATCACGTCGGGATCCACCTTGTCGACGTCGAGCCGCTTGTTCATGCCGACGAGCTCGGCGGTCGTCAGCTTCGACGACACCGAGTTCCACAGGTCGCGGATCTCGTTGTTGGTCTTGTTGGTGCGGAGCGAGGGCACGACGTTGTCGGCGGCCTGCAGGTGCTTGTCGTCGTCGAGGACCACGAAACCGTTGACCTGGATGGAACCGTCGGTGGACAGCACCTCGGCGACCTGCACGTCGCCTCGCGAGAGGGCGGCATTGGCCACCGGTCCGACTTCGATGGACTTGGTCTCCTTGAAGGCCGAAAGCGGCAGCCCGTAGACGTTCTGCAGCCCGACGCCGCAGTACGGGTTGGCCGGGCACTCGGGCGGGACCGCGATGACCAGCTGCTTGGCGACGGCCTTCAGGTCGGAGATCGTCTTGAGGTGGTACTTGTCGGCGGTGGCCTTGGTGACGGCGAAGGCGTTGGTGTCGATGGCGGGCGCGGGGTCGAAGATCGTCACCCCCATCGGGGCGTAGAGGTCGCGCAGCTTGGTCGTCGTCGCCTGTGTGTCACCGGTGGCCTGTCCGGCTTTGTGGTTGGCGAACTCGAGGTCGCTCGCCGCGTACATCGGATAGCCGTCGACCTGTCCTTGCAGAAGGGCGGGCTGGATGACCTGGCGGGTGCCGAGGTTCACCTTGAACACGACCTGATACCCGGCGCCCTGCAGCGCCTTCCCGTAGACGTTGGCGAGGATCACGTTCTCGGGGAAGTTGGTGGAGGCGATCGTGACCGTCTCCTTCTTCGATTGTGCCTTGCTGCCGCCGCCACCCGACCCGCCGCACGCCGTGGCCACGAGGGCCATGACGAGGGCAGCCGCCCCGACGACGCCTGCACGGTGCATGCGCATGGGTTTCTTTGTCCTCTCCGTTGGTAGTCAGTTCAAATGTCAGCGTCAGGTCGCTTCGGCCGTGGTGGCCGCCCCGACGAAGGGGTCATTCTTGCCTGGATGACGGTGGGTCAGGCCAGCCGACACGACCAAGCGCTGCGCGAGGGCGAGCGAAAGCTCGGTGAGAATCGATAGCACCGCCACCAGGAAGGCGCCCGCGAACACCTGGACGTTGTCCTGCTGGGCGAGCCCGTCGACGATGTAGCGACCCAGCCCCCCCCACGCCACGATCGCCGCCAGGGTCGCGGTGGCGACGACCTGCACGGCCGACGTGCGCACGCCGGCCAGCACCACGGGCAGGGCCACGGGGATCTCGACCCGCCGGATGCTCTGCCACCCCGTCATGCCCATGCCCCGCGCCGCCTCCCGGATCTCGGGGTCGACCTCGGCCATCCCGACGTAGCTGTTGGTGACGAGTGGCGGGACGGCGAGCACGAAGAGCGCGATGAAGGCGGGCTTCGCACCGATGCCGACGACCTGCACGCCCAGCACGAGGACGGCGAAGGACGGGATGGCCCGTCCGATGTTCGAGATGTTCACGGCGCCCGTGCCGAAGCGCCGCAGGTGACCGAGGATCAGGCTGGGCGGAACGGCGATGAGCAGGGCGGCGACGACGGCGGCGAGGGACATCAGCACGTGCTCTTCGACGCGGTGGGGGATGCCGTTGGCGCCCTGCCAATGGGCGGGATCCGTGAACCAGTTGACGACGTCGCCGAGAAAACTCATTCGACTTTCCTCGCCCGCGCCCACGGCGTGGACAGCCGCTGGATGCCGACCAGCGTGAGGTCGGCGACGGTGGCGAGTGCCACCGAGAGCACCGAGCCGACGACCACCTCGGTGCGGAAGTTGCGGTTGAGGCCGTCGAGGATGAGTTGGCCGAGGCCGCCCTGCCCGATGAGCGCCGTCACGGTGACGAGTCCGATGGTGGTCACCACCGCGATGCGTATGCCGGCGATGATCACGGGCATCGCCAGGGGCAGCTCGACTCGGCTGAGCTGGCGGGTGCGCCCGTACCCCATGCCCTCGGCTGCCTCGCGGACGTCGGCCGGCACGCCGTCGAGGCCGGCCACGATGTTGCGGATGAGGATCAGCAGCGTGTAGCTCACGAGCGCGACCTCGGCGGTCGTGCGCGTGAGGCCCGTCCACGGCACGAGCAGCGCGAGAAGTGCGAGCGACGGGATCGTGTACAGGACGCCCGTCAGCGAGAACACGGGCGACTGCAGCCAGCGCCAGCGGCGCACGAACAGCGCCAGCGGCGCGGAGATGACGAGTCCGACGCCGACGGCGATGGCGGTGAGCTCGACGTGCTGTCGCAGCTGCGTCGCGATCAGCTCGGTGTGACTGGTGACCCAGTCCCACCGCACCCAGGGCTCGGTGCTCGCCGCCAGCACAGTCGGGCCCAGCACCGGGCGAGAGTACCCTCGGGCGTCAATGCTGCGGCTCGAGTCGGTGAGCAAGCGTTACAGCAGCCGCACCGTGGTGCACGAGCTGAGCCTCGAGGTCGGCGAGGGCGAGGTCTGCGTCCTGATCGGGCCGTCGGGGTGCGGCAAGACGACCACGCTCAAGATGATCAACCGTTTGATCGAGCCCTCGTCGGGGCGAATCCTGCTCGCTGACGAGGACGTCACCCGTGGCGACCCCGTCAAGCTGCGCCGGCGCATGGGCTATGTGATCCAGCAGGTCGGGCTGTTCCCGCACGAGACCGTCGCCCAGAACGTGGCCACGGTGCCGCGACTCTTGGGCTGGGACCGCCACCGGGTGCGGGGCCGGGTCGACGAGCTGCTCGACTTGGTGGGGCTGGACCCGGCCGAGTACCGCGACCGCTACCCCGACCAGCTGTCCGGCGGGCAACGCCAGCGCGTCGGGGTGGCCCGCGCCCTCGCCGCCGACCCCCCGCTCCTCCTGATGGACGAGCCCTTCGGCGCCATCGACCCCATCGCCCGCGACCGCCTGCAGGGCGAGTTCCGGCGTTTGCAGTCCGAGCTGAAGAAGACGGTGGTGTTCGTGACGCACGACGTCGACGAGGCCGTCCGCCTCGGCGACCGGATCGCGGTGCTCAAAGAGGGCGGTGTGCTGCAGCAGTACGACACGCCTGCCAATGTGCTGGGCCGGCCGGCGACGCCGTTCGTGGCGGACTTCGTCGGTGGCGACCGCGGCCTGAAGCGCCTGAGTGTGACGCCCATCAACGTCGACGGCCTCGACCCTCCGCCGGGGGAGCTACGCGACATCGGTGACCTCCCGGCCACGGTGCCCGTCGGCGCCACGCTGAAGGACGCGCTTGCCCAGCTCCTGCTGCACGACGCGCCGTTCGTCGCCGTGATCGACGGCGACCGTTGCCTGGGCGTGCTCACGCCCGACGCGTTGCACGCCGAACTCCGAAAGTCCCTTGCAGAGGACGGCCAGTAGCCTCCATCCGGATGGCAGATCTGCAGGCCCAAGTCGAAGAGCTGTGGGAACGGCGCAGCGAGCTGGCGGTCGCCGACGGCGACGCCCTCCCCGTTGTGCGGGAGGCGATCGACCTGCTCGACACCGGCAGGGCGCGCGTCGCCGAGATCGACGATGACGGAAACATCGTCGTCCACCAGTGGCTGAAGCAGGCGATCCTCATCTACTTCAAGTGCTCAGCGATGCAGACCACCGAGCTCCAGCCTTTCGAGTACGCCGACAAGGTGCCCCTCAAGCACGGCTACGAAGAGGCGGGCGTGCGCGTGGTGCCCGGAGCGTCGGCCCGCTGGGGCTCGTTCCTCGACCGCGGCGTGGTGATGATGCCGAGCTACGTCAACATCGGCGCCCGGGTCGGCGCCAACACCATGGTCGACACGTGGGCCACCGTCGGCTCGTGCGCCCAGATCGGCGCCAATGTGCATCTCTCCGGCGGGGTCGGCATCGGCGGCGTGCTCGAGCCGCCCCAGGCCGCGCCCGTGATCATCGAGGACGACTGCCTGATCGGCAGCCGCAGCATGGTCACTCAGGGGGCGCGCGTCGGACAGGGGAGCGTGCTGGGCGAGGCCAGTCTGCTGAACCCGGGCATCCCGGTGATCGACTCCAAGACCGGCAAAGAGCTCGGCCGTGGCGTCGTCCCACCTGGATGCCTGTGCGTCCAGGCCACCCGGCCCCGCAAGTTCAAGGGCGGCAAGTTCGGCCTGCCCTGCCTCCTCGTGCTGCGCCGGATCAAGCCGGGCGAGCGATCGCACCTGAACGAGATCCTGCGGGAGAGCGGCGTCACCGTCGGGTGATGGACCTTCTGTCGTTCACGGCCGAGCTCGTCGACATCCCGTCGGTCAGCCACCACGAGCGGGCTATCACCGACCATCTCGAAGGCCTGCTGCGCGCCGTGCCGTGGCTCGACGTCGATCGGGTGGGTGAGAACCTGGTGGCCCGCACCGGCGGGACGGGGCCCCGGCTCCTTCTCGCCGGCCACACCGACACGGTGCCGGCCAACGGCAACGATCGGGCCCGCCTGGAGGGCGACGTGCTGTGGGGCCTGGGCGCGGCGGACATGAAGTCGGGCGTGGCCGTGCTGCTCGAGTTGGCGCGGACTGTCGAGCGCCCTGGCGTCCCGGTGACCTACGTCTTCTACGAGTGCGAGGAGGTGGCCGCCAAGTACAACGGCATCGAGCGCCTGTTCGGCGAGCGCCCCGATCTGCTCGAGGCCGACGCCGCCATCCTGGCGGAGCCAACGGGCGCCCTCGTCGAGGCCGGCTGTCAGGGCACGATGCGGCTGGTGGCGACGTTCACCGGCGAGCGCGCGCACACGGCCCGGGCGTGGTTGGGGCGCAACGCCATTCACCGTCTGGGTGACGTCCTCCAGCGGTTCTCGTCGTATATCCCTCGCGAGGTCGACATCGATGGCTGTCACTTCCGCGAGGGCGCGCAGGCCGTGCTCGTCGAAGGCGGTGTCGCCCACAACGTCGTCCCCGACAAGGTCGTGCTCACCGTCAACCACCGATTCGCGCCCGACCGCACTCCTGAGGAGGCCGAGGCGTTCGCCCGGGGCCTGCTGGCCGAGGCCGACGAGGTCGAGGTCACCGACATGGCACCACCGGCCCCGCCGTCGCTCCGTCATCCCCTGCTGGCCGGGCTCTTGGAGCGCGTCGGCGAGCCGCCGACGGGCAAGTTGGGCTGGACCGACGTGGGGCGATTCGCGGCCCGGGGGGTGCCCGCGGCCAATTTCGGCCCCGGAGACCCCAAACTGGCACATCACAAAGATGAGCGAGTGGAGCGCTTTGAGCTCGACCGGGCCTACGGCGTGCTGCGTTCGCTGATCACCGACGGGGTACAGGAGCAACCGTGAGGAACGGCGAACTCAACAGGGTGCGTCTACGCACGGTGCTCGTCGCACTCCTCGCTGCAGCCGCCGTCACCGTCGGCGTCGTCGGACCCGCGGCCGCGGCCGGCGACCTGACCGCGGCCCAATGGGACATGCGCCAGATCGGGGCTCCGGCCGCGTGGGCCCGGACAATGGGGGCCGGCGTGCGCATCGGCATCGTCGACACCGGGGCGGATCCCAACCACGAGGACCTGGCCGGCAAAGTCGTCGCCTTCGCCAACTGCGTCGGGGGCTGCAAGGACTCGGCGCCGCTCGACGACAACGGTCACGGCACCCACGTGAGCGGCATCGCCAGCGCCGCCAACAACGGGATCGGGATCACGGGCGTTGCGCCCGCTGCGCAACTGGTGGTGGCCAAGGCCCTGGACAACCAGGGCGGCGGATCGGTCGACGACGTCAACGCCGGCATCCACTGGGTCGTCGACCACGGCGCCCAAGTCGTCAACCTGAGCCTCGGCAGCGAGACGTCGTTGCTGTCGCTGTTCGGTGACTCGTCGCTGTCCGACGGCGTTGAGTACGCGTGGTCACACGGATCCGTCGCCGTGCTCGCGGCGGGCAACACCAACTTCTTCGGCCTCGGATCGTCGAACTACGGCAGCGCGCACGCACTGGTAGTCGGCGCGACCGGGCCCGAGGGCGAGGTGGCCGGGTACTCAAGTTCGCTCGGGAACGCGCAGTGGGGCTTGGTGGCGCCGGGCGGCGATAGTTCCGACTGCAGCGACAAGACCCAACAGGGCCGGTGTGTGTTGTCGACGTGGCCGCAGAACCAATACGCATGGGAGCAGGGGACATCGATGGCGACCCCGCATGTGACCGGCACCGTCGCTCTGCTCCGCGCCGAGGGCCTAAGCGCCGCCCAGGCGGTGCAGCGCATCCTGGACACCGCCGCCAAGGTGCCGTGCGGGCAGAACTGTCACGGCCGCCTCGACACCGCGGCCGCCGTCGGCTTGGCCTCGACGCCGGCGCCCACCGGCGCCAAGGGAAGTGGGGCGTCGCCCGTGCCTCCGGGGAGCACCGTCTCGGTGAGCCACGGGACGCCGACCACGAAGCGTGCCTCGTCGCCCGCGACCACCGCGGCGCCGGGGACGACCACGACCGGAGCGACGACGACCACCCCCGCGCCCGCCGTAGAGGCGCCCGCGGGGGACAACCCGGTCGTGGCAGCCGGTGCCCTGCACGGAAGTACCGGCGGCAAGAGCTCGTCGAGCCGCGCCGCTCAGACGGCGCTGGCCATCGGCCTGTTGGGGTTGAGCGGCTTGGGTGTGAGCCTCGGGATCCTGCGCCTCAGAGGCGGCGCAGCACCGTGACGACCTTGCCGTAGATCGTCACGTCACCGGCGTCGAGCTCCATCGGCTTGAGCCGAGGGTTCGAAGGCAACAGGGTGATCTTGCTGCCCTTGCGGCCGTTGTACGTCTTCACCGTGGCCTCGTCGCCGGGGATGCCGGCCACGACGACGTCGCCCTTGCGCGCTTCGGACTGCTGGCGGGCGACGACGTAGTCGCCGTCGAAGATGCCGGCGTCGATCATCGAGTCGCCCCGGACCCGCAGCATGAACAGCTGCCCGTCGCCGGTGAGGTCGGACGGCAGCGGCCAGAGCTCGTCGACGTTTTCCTGCGCGAGCACGTCGGTGCCGGCGGCGACGTCGCCAACGAGGGGGACGTGGCGGGTGGGACGCCGCTCGGCCGTCGAACCCGACTCGACGTCGTAGTGGACCTCGATGGCGCGCGGCTTGGTGGGGTCGCGCCGGAGGTAGCCGAGGCGCTGCAGCGTGCCGAGGTGGGCGTGGACAGTGGAGGTGGACGTGAGCCCAACCGCTGCCCCGATCTCGCGCACCGACGGCGGGTAGCCGCGCTCGCGCATGTGCTCCTCGATCACCTTCAGGATCGCCAGCTGGCGGTCGGTGAGGTTGTTGTCGGCCACGCTCCACCCCCGAACAGGTGTTTGGATGCGGCGACGGTATCACGGCGGCTCGACCGAGGCAAACATCTGTTCGTTTTGGGTCTTGACGACGAACAAGCGTTCGTGGTTTCCTACGAACAGAGGTTCGATCGCAGTGGATTTTGGGCAGAAGAGCGGAGAGGAGAAGTAGTTCCCATGGCAGCAATCGCCTATCCCGGTGCCGGTGGACAGCCACAGCCCCAGGTCCCGGCTCGCCGCCACCTCACCCTGGTGCCGCCGCCCGTCCGCTCGCGGCGGCGCATGTACTGGCGCCGGCGCCTCCTCGTTCTCGTCGCCCTGCTGTTCGTCGTGGTCGCCGCCCGTGCCGCGCTGGGTGCTCTCGGAGGCGGACCCCTCGCCGCCCCCGAGAGGCCCGCGGCCCGGGGCGGGGCCGCCGTCTACGTCGTGCAGCCCGGCGACACCTACTGGAGCATCGCCCGCCACGTGCAGCCGAGCGGCGACGTACGCGCCCTGGTGGACCAGCTCTCGTCCGAGCACGGCGGCGCCCCGCTGCAGCCCGGCGAACAGCTGGCGCTGCGATAACTGCTGCGTTCTTTGCGGGTTTCTGACGGCATAGGCGTCGAAAACCCGCAAAGAACAGTGGTCGAGCCGGCAGTAGCGTCGCGAGGCGTGCGGTGCCCGGCGTGTTCGAATGTCGACGACAAGGTCATCGACTCGCGGACGGCCGACGACGGCGCTGCGATTCGGCGCCGGCGTGAGTGTCTGGCATGCGGCAGACGCTTCACCACCTTCGAGCGCATGGAAGAGGCGCCGTTGGTGGTGGTGAAGCGGTCCGGCGACCGGGAGCCGTTCGTGCGGGAGAAGATCGTCGCCGGCATGCGATCGGCGGCCAAGAACCGGCCCGTCACCGCCGAGCAGTTGGACGAGCTCGCGGTCGAGCTCGAGGAGGCCGTGCGGGCGCGGGGCGGAGAGGCGACGAGCGAGGAGATCGGCATCGCCGTCCTCGAGCGCCTGCGCGAGCTCGACGAGGTCGCCTACCTGCGCTTCGCCAGCGTCTACAAGGGGTTCAGCGACGTCGGCGACTTCGAGCGGGAGGCAGGGCTCCTCTCGGACGCCGGCCAGGCCGAGCGGGCTGGGGACAAGGCCCGCAATCCACAGGGTTAGGGGTCTATCGCTCCACAGCGGGCCTGCCGTACCGTCCGCGCAAACCTTTGCAAACGCCCCGTGACCAGCACATTCACCGGGGCCAGCGCTTGACACCGGTGTAATTACGGTGATGGAATGTACCCCGCATCTCGGGGCTCCAAATAGCGGGAACCACAACATATTGTGGTTGGAGCTCCGAAAGACCGAGGAAGGAGCTTCCGCCCATGGCCATGGCCCCGGAGCAGACGGGCATCGGCATTCGCCGTCACTTCACCACTCCCGACACCGACCCCTACGACGAGGTCCTGTGGGAGCGGCGCGACGCCCGCATCACCAACTTCCGGGACGGCACCGTGGCCTTCGAGCAGACCGGGGTCGAGTTCCCCGTCAGCTGGTCGCAGAACGCCACCAACATCGTGGCCCAGAAGTACTTCCGTGGGCAGCTGGGTTCCATCGAGCGTGAGAGCTCGCTGCGTCAGGTCGCCGACCGGGTCGTCGACTCGATCACGGCGTGGGGGCGCAAGGACGGCTACTTCGTCGACCAGGCCGAGGCCGAGGCGTTCAACGCCGAGCTGAAGCACCTGATCGTCCACCAGAAGGCGGCCTTCAACTCGCCGGTCTGGTTCAACATCGGCGTCAGGGGCGAGCCGCAGCAGGCGTCAGCGTGCTTCATCCTCCACGTCGACGACACCATGAAGTCGATCCTCAACTGGTACGTCGAGGAAGGCACGATCTTCAAGGGCGGATCCGGCTCGGGGATCAACCTCTCCAACATCCGGTCGTCCAAGGAGCACCTGAAGGGCGGCGGTACGGCGTCGGGTCCGGTCAGCTTCATGCGCGGCGCCGACGCGTCGGCCGGCACCATCAAGAGCGGAGGCAAGACCCGCCGCGCTGCCAAGATGGTGATCCTCAACGCCGACCATCCCGACGTCGAGGACTTCATCTGGTGCAAGGCCGTTGAGGAGCGCAAGGCCCGGGTGCTGCGCGACAACGGGTTCGACATGGACCTCGACGGCAAGGACAGCCACTCGACGCAGTACCAGAACGCCAACAACTCGGTGCGGGTCACCGACGAGTTCATGCAGGCCGTCATCGACGACGCCGACTGGGACCTGCGCGCGGTTACCAACGGCGAGGCCGTCGAGCGCATGAAGGCCCGCAAGCTGTTCCGTCAGATCGCCGAGGCGGCGTGGGAGTGCGCCGACCCGGGCATGCAGTTCGACAGCACGATCAACCGTTGGCACACGGCGTCGAACACCGGCCGGATCAACGCTTCCAACCCGTGCAGCGAGTACATGCACCTCGACAACTCGGCGTGCAACCTGGCCAGCCTCAACCTCATGAAGTTCATCGACGACGACGGTGTCTTCGACGTCGAGGGCCTCAAGGCGGCTGTGCAGGTGGTGTTCACGGCCCAGGAGATCCTGGTCGGCAACGCCGACTATCCCACCGAGTCCATCGCCGAGACCTCTCGGCGCTTCCGCCAACTGGGTCTGGGCTACGCCAACCTGGGTGCCCTGCTGATGGCGCAGGGCCTGCCCTACGACTCCGACGAGGGCCGGGCGTGGGCGGCGGCCATCACGGCGTTGATGACCGGCCACGCTTACGAGACGTCGGCCCGCACGGCCGCGCGCATGGGTCCGTTCGCGGGCTACAGCGACAACGAAGAGCCGATGAACAAGGTGCTGCGCATGCACCGCGACGAGGTCGCCAAGGTCGATGAAGAGCTGGTCCCGCCCGACCTTCTGAGCGCCGCCCAGGAGGCGTGGGACAACGCCGTGGCCTTGGGCCAGAAGTACGGCGTGCGCAACTCGCAGGCCACCGTGCTCGCGCCCACCGGCACTATCGGCTTGATGATGGATTGCGACACCACTGGCATCGAGCCCGACCTCGGCTTGGCCAAGCTCAAGAAGCTGGTCGGCGGGGGCACGATGACGATCGTCAACCAGACGGTGCCGCGCTCACTCGCTCGCCTCGGCTACAACCCCGACCAGATCAACGAGATCGTGGCGTACATAGACGAGCACAAGTCCATCGTGGGTGCGCCGCATCTGCAGGGCGAGCACCTGCCGGTGTTCGCCTGCTCGATGGGCGACAACACCATCCACTACCTCGGCCACGTGAAGATGATGGGCGCCGTCCAGCCGTTCATCAGCGGCGCCATCAGCAAGACGATCAACATGCCCGAGGAAGCGACGATCGACGACGTCGAGCAACTGCACATCGACGCGTGGAAGCTGGGCCTCAAGGCGGTCGCCATCTACCGCGACAACTGCAAGGTCGCCCAGCCCCTGTCGACGGCGAAGAAGGAGAAGGCGCCGGCTCCCACCGATGACGCGACAGCCACGATCGATGCCGCGGCGGAGGAGCTCAAGGCCGAGGTCGCCCGCCTCGAGCAGATGATCCACCAGCCGATCCGCAGGAAGCTCGGGCGCACGCGCAACTCCAAGACGCTGTCGTTCCGGGTCGCCGACTGCCACGGCTACGTCACCGTCGGCGAGTACGACGACGGACGCCCCGGTGAGATCTTCCTCAAGGTCGCCAAGCAGGGCTCGACGCTGGCCGGGATCATGGACGCCTTCGCCATCTCGGTGAGCCACGGCCTGCAGTACGGGGTTCCGCTGCGGGCCTTCGTCGAGATGTACACCAACATGCGGTTCGAGCCGGCGGGCATGACTGACGACCCCGACATCCGCTTCGCCAGCTCGCTGGTCGACTACATCTTCCGACGCCTGGCCGTCGAGTACCTGCACTACGACGAGCGGGCCGAGCTCGGCATCCTCACCATCGAGGAGCGCAAGCAGCCGACGCTGCCGGGTGTCGAGGAGGCCACGACGCCGACGTCGAGCGGCAGCGAGATCGTCCCCGACCCGGCGCCCGCGCCGACAGCCGCGGCGCCGGCGATCGAGCCGGCACCGGCGGTCGAAGCCACGGCCAAGGACGCGCCGTACTGCTACGCCTGCGGCAACGTCATGCAGCGGGCCGGCAGCTGCTACGTCTGCAGCAGCTGCGGCACCACCAGCGGCTGCTCATAGGCAGCAGGCTCGAAGCCCGGACGTCTAAATCGGCGTCGGGACGACGACGTAGTAGTCGAGCACGGGTGACTGGCCCGGGGCGTACAACGAGTTCCCCGAGTATCGGGCGGTGAGGTGGTGCGTGCCCGGTGTGGTGAAGTAGGCGTACACCGACGCGTCCGACCCGCCGCAGCCTGTTCGTTCGCAGCCTCCATAAAGAGTGGCGGTGCCGAGCACCTGCGATCCCTCGTAGAAGGTCACCGTGCCCGTCGGAGCCACCCAGTTGTGCACGGGCTTGATGACGCCGTAGAGCTCGACGTCCTGACCGGGGTAGTGGACCGGATCGACGTATGACCTTCCAGGGAAGGCCTGCAGCGACGTCGACGTGGCCCCGTTGTGGACGAAGACGCTGACTGGCTGCGAGCTACTGGGAGTGAACATGCGGTTCCCGGCGAAGGTGGCTGTGATGGAGTGCTGGCCCAGATACGACGGCGAGTAGGAGAGCGACGCCACGCCGTTGGCCAACGACGCGGTGCCCACGAGGTTGCCGTTGTCCTTGTAGGTGATCGTCCCCCACCACGGCACGTTCCCGCTCGTGGTGCTGGTGACGGCGGCGGTGAGCGTGACCGACTGGCCTTCGTTGATGGTCGCGGCGGGCTGTACAGTCAGCATCGTCGAGCTGGCCTCGACGGGTATCGGCTGGCTGATCATGTTGAGCCGGGTGTCGCCGGTGGTGTCGTCCTGCGAGACCGCGTACACGACCTGGCCGTCTCCGCGCCACGCAACGCCGTTGGGAACCGTGAAGTGGCGCTGGGGCCGCAGGTCGCCGAAGTCGTAGGACCACGAGGGCGGCGCCCCCGGCCCAGGGGCCACGAAGACGTCGGCCCCGTTGTTCGAGCCCTGACCGACGGCGACCTGCCCCGACGCGGCATGCAGTGCCACCCCGTTGATGCTGGTGGTGATTGGATACGTCCGGCCGGTCGGGGTCAGTCCGTCGAAGGTGTACTCGTAGACACCGTCGTAGCGACACGCGAGTACTGCGGAGCCGTCGGGTTCGAAGACGGCCTGGGTGCCGCCGATGGCGTTCTCGGCTCGCGCCGCGAGCGCGGGATGCCCGCTCGATACGTCGAGCCGGTCGAGGGTCGTGCCGTACAGGGAGTCCCAGCCCAGCAGAGCGTGTTCGTCCGTCGGGCTCGCGACGAGCGCAGGGCACCGCTGCATGTCGGGGAGCACGTCATAGTTGGTCGTGGAGCCGTCGAGCGGGTCGACCGCCGCCAGCGCCGATCCGGCGCCGGTGTTGGAGCACTCCCCGGCGGAGGTCCACAGTCGACCCCCCGCCCATGCCAACGTGTGTGGCGTCCCGAGGCCGGAGCCGATACTGCCGAGGTCCGCGTACGACGTGGCATCGAACACGGCGATCGATCCCGTCGAGGAAACGACGTAGAGGCGGCCGTCGTGCACGACCATCCCTCGCGCGCCCGGCACGGCGAGCGTGGTCAGTGGTTGGCCGCCCGCGTCGAGAACGGACACGACGTTCGACGCAGAGGACGAGATGAAGAGACGGCCGGTTGCGGCGTCGGCCACCATGGCGTCGAAACCGCTCGGCAGCGGCGTCGACGGAGCGTCGTCGGGCTGCACCTGAGCGACCGCCCGCGGAGCCGGCCCGACGACGAGTACACACACGGCGATGGCGGCAATGGCCGCGACGCGGGACAGCGTTGTACGACGGCGGCGAAACATGTGACGGATCCCCTCTCCCAAGCCTCACCGGTTCTCGGCGTCCGCCACTAGTTCCTGAAGACGGTGACGTCCGCCATCCGTGAAATGAATCGCTCGGCTCACGCGCGATCGGGACGATTGCCGGATAGAAGACGCCGCTGGGATACGGTCGCCCTCGGCGACCCGATGACCTCCTCAGGACACCCACAGGACGACGCGGTCTGGCCCTCGCTCGCGGGCGACTGGGACGCGACGCAGGAGACGGTCCACCTGTGGACCCAGATCGTCGGCAAGATCCGCATGGCGAACACGCCGGTGGTCAACCACTGGTGGAACGTGACGTTGTACGTCACGACAACGGGCCTTACGACGTCGCCGATCGCCTACGGAGATCGCACGTTTCAAATCGACTTCGACTTCCAGGACCACCGCCTGCAGATCACCACGAGCGACGGCGAGGAGCGGTCGCTGAAGCTCGAGCCCCGCAGCGTCGCCGATTTCTACGACGAGGTGATGGCCCACCTCGACGAACTCGGGCTGACGACGAGGATCTGGACGATCCCGGTGGAGGTGCCGGGTCTCGACACGCCCTTCGACGAGGACGTCGACCACGCCAGCTATGACGCGGCAGCCATGCACCGCTTCTGGCGGAGCTTGGTCCAGAGCGACCGCGTCTTCCACGACTTCCGCGCCCGCTTCGTGGGCAAGGTCAGCCCTGTGCACTTCTTCTGGGGTGGCTTCGACCTGGCCGTCACCCGGTTCTCGGGTCGCACCGCGCCGCCGCACCCGGGTGGGGCCCCCCATTGCGGCCCCCAAGTGATGCACGAGGCGTACTCCCACGAAGTCAGCAGCGCCGGCTACTGGCCGGGCGACGGCCCCGAGGGCGCGTACTACTCCTACGCCTATCCGGAGCCCCCTGGCTACCGCGAGTCGCCGGTCGGACCCGCGGGCGCCTCCTGGCGCGATGACCTGGGGGAGTTCATCCTCCCCTACGACGTGGTCCGCACCGCCGACGACCCCGACGCGGTGCTTCTCGAGTTCCTCCAGACGACGTACGAGGCGGCCGCCGACAGCGCCAACTGGGACCGCCCTGCCCTTGACGCCGACGCCCCGCCCGCCCCGGCGCCGGCGTTGGGCCGGATGTCGAGCGTCCTGCTTCCCGGCATCTGCGTCAGTGAGAGGTTGGCCGGCCGCCGGTAGTGTCGCCGGCCATGGCGACGCACAAGGGCGACGAAATCCATCTGTGGGACTGGGCGCAGCAGTGGGAACCGGGGACACCCGCGCTCACCGTCGAAGACGAGGAATTCGAGGACTGCACGTTCATCGGACCCGGCGTCATCATGTTCGTCGGCGGGGTGCAGTTCTTCGGCAACCACATCGACGGTGACGGCCTCTGGGTGGTCGACACCGACCGCGGCTACCAAGGCGCTATCGCGGTGCGCAACTGCATCTTCAACGGGTGCACGTTCGTGAATGTGGGCGTGGCCAGCGACGCCGCGTTCGTGCGCCAGATCTACGCCACCCAGACGTCGCAGCCGGAGTAGTACTCGGCAGCTCAGTAGTACTCGGCAGCTCAGTAGCCGCCGCCGACCGTCCCGCTGGTCATTCCGGTGGAAGCCGTGGTCGGCGTCGTTGCCTGCGGCGCGGCGCCGCCGCCGGCGCTCGATGCGGCGCCGCTCGCCTTGACGACGTGCCACACGCCGCCGATGCCTTCGCCGTTGGTGTCGCCGGCCTTGCTGTCGCCCGAGTACATGTACAGCGTCTGGCCGTTGAAGGTGGCCTGCTGCGTGCCGTCGGGCCGGGCGACAACCGCCAAGGTTCCCGTGACGCCGGGGCCGGCCTGGGGGTTCTGGCCGGAGGGAACCGTCACCGGCGGCCACGTCGTGGCGCACGCACCGGTGCAGGCGATGGTCGTGCCCGAATCCTTGGTGAAGTGGTACAGCGTTCGGCCCTGGGCGTTGACGAGGACCGTGCCCAGCGCGGTCTGACCGGCGTTGATGGCGACGCCTGAGGCGGCCGTCGTGGTCGCGCTCGAGGACGCCGTGGTCGTCGCCGTCGTCTTGGTGTTGGAGCCGCTGGACCCGCAGGCGGCGAGCACGATCACGAAGGCGAGGGAGATGAATCGCAGGGAACGCATGTCTCTCCAATCCCCGGAATGCCCGGAAGAGATCCCCAGACTCTTACAGGTCTGGGAGGTTGAGGCCCAGGTTCGGGTACTCGATGCCGCCGTCCACTTCGAGGACCTTGCCGGTGACGAAGGAGGATGCTGGCGATGCCAGATACAGGGCAGCGATGGCGATGTCGTCCACCTCGCCGAGGCGCTTCAGCGGCGTGCGCTCGACCATTTCGCGGCGCAGGTCGTCCATGGTGAGGACGATCTCCAGCGCCGACGTGGCCACCGACCCCACGGCGATCGCGTTGACCCGGATCCGCGGCGCCAGGTCGGCGGCCATGAGCCGGGTGAGATGGGCCAGCGCCGCCTTGGCGGTGCCATAGGCGGCGAACCCCCTGTCGCGCATCCGGCCCATGGCCGAGGAGATGTTCACGATCGCACCACCGTCGCCTTCGAGCATGTGGGGCACCGCCGCCTTGCTCAATGCGAAGGCAGTGGTGACGTTGAAGTGGAAAGCGCGCTCGAAGAAGCCCTCGCTGGTGTCGAGGAACGGCCGGGGTTCCGTGCCGCCCACGTTGTTGACGACGACGTCCACCCGCCCGAACTCGCTCATGGCGGTGTCGACCAGTCCGCTGAGGTTGTCGGTGTCGCTGAGGTCGCAGGGGACGACCGCCGCCCGTCGGCCGCGCTCGGCCACACCGGCCGCGACCTCCTCTAGCTGCTCCTTGGTGCGCGCCGCGATGACGACGTCGGCGCCCGCCTCGGCCAGGGCCAGCGCGGTGGCGGCGCCGATGCCGCGGCCCGCTCCGGTGATGATGGCGGCGCGGTCGGTCAGACTGAATCTGTCGAGGAGCGTCACGCGGCGATCGTAGGCGGGGGGAACGGCCCGAGCGCCGCCTCGACGTGCTTTGCCACCGCCAGCGCCCGGTCTTCCCGCCACGGGGCCGCCGCGATCTGCACGCCGATCGGCAGGCCTTCGGGCGACGTACCCGCTCTGACGACGGCCGCCGGCCACCCCGTGAGGTTGTGGGTGAAGACGTAGCCGAACGCGCTCAGATGCTCGAATGTCGTGCCGTGCGGCAGGGCGGGGACGCCGGCGACCGGCGAGAGGACGACGTCGAAGCGGTCGAGGAACTCCATGGCGGCGAGGCGGAAGCGGTCCCACCGGGCAAGAGTGTCGGCGTACTGCGACGCGGGCGGCACGTCGGCAGAGAGGAAGGCGAGCATGTTGGCGATCGGCGGGCTCGGCTCAGTGGTGCCCACTGCCTCGAGCACGCGCCGCAGGCCGGCGCCGCCGTCGCCGCCCAAGATGCCGGTGTACAGCTCGACGGCCTCGCCCGCGACTGGGAGACGGGCGGTCTCGACCGAAGCTCCTGCCTTCTCGAGGACGAGCGCCGCGGTTTCGACCGCGGCGACCGTCTCCGGTGTTGGCGCGCTCACGCCATCGTCCGTGTACGCGGCGACGCGCAGAGACTCGAGGGCGACGGTGGTCGGGTCGGGCAACGGCACCGGTGCTGCGGCCGGATCACGCCCGTCGGGCCCGGCGAGCACACCCAAGGCGAGCGCCAGGTCGTCGACGGTCGGCGCCAGCGTGCCGATGGCGCGCAACCGGCTGAAGGGCCCCGCGCTCGGGAACACGGCGCTGGTGATCGGGACGCGGCCGTGCGTCGGCTTCAGCGTTGGCACGCCGCAGAAGTGGGCGGGCACGCGCAGGCTTCCGCCGGAGTCGCTGCCGAGACCGAGGGGCGAGGCGCCGGCCCCGACGATGGCAGCCTCACCGCCGCTGCTGCCGCCGCAGGTGCGGCTCGCGTCGTAGGGATTCACGGTTCGCCCGTAGACGAGGTTGTCGCTCTCGAACCCCATCAGCAGCTCGGGACAGTTGGTCTTGCCGACGACGATGGCGCCGGCCGCTCGGAGGCGCGCGACCGTCACGTCGTCGGCGTCGGGGACAAAGGACCGCAGACCGGTCGTCCCGACCGTCGTCACGATCCCTTCGGTGGCGAAGCAGTCCTTGATGGTGACGGGGACGCCGTGCAGGGGACCGAGTTCCTTACCGGCCGCCTGCCGGGCATCGGCCGCGGCCGCTTCCGTACGCGCCCGCCCGGGCACGAGCTGGACCACCGCGTTGAGCTCACCGTTGACGGCGTCGATGGCGGCCAGGCATTCATCGACGGCGTCGCGAGCGGAGCGCTCGCCCGCCCGGATGCGCGCCGCTAAGGCGGCGGCACCTTCGATCACGATGCCGGCACGCCAATGGGATTGGGGACCGGGAACCCGCCTCCGTCGACCACACGCTCCGTAAGAGAGGAGGCCAGCTCGGCTAGGCGTTCGGATTTGGCGTCGCCCAGCGCCTGCCAGGGCCGGAGGGCGAGCTCGTCGGTGTGGCGCTCGATCCCGTTGCGGACGGCCCGCCCGAGCTCCGTCAGCGCGCCGTCATCGTCGAGCCATGCGCGGTCATGCAGGCGGGCGGTCGCGGCGTCCCACTCCTCGTCGGTCCAGCCGCGATTCGGCTGCAGCACCTCGCGGCTGAGGGCGCCGGCCGCAACCATGCCGACGTGGGATTCGCAGCCGTCGAAGCCGGCCGCGACAAGGGCGGCAACGTGCCCGTCGCCGCGGTGCTCGCGCAGGAGCGTCGCCGCCTGCCAGAGCATGAGGTGCGGTTCGGCGGGCCACGGGAGGTCGACGTTGGCGGCGTAGATCGGCCTGCCGGCGCGCCCGCCCGCCTCGGCCGCAGCGCGCGCCAGGCCGGCCGCCTCGGCGAGGCCCGCGTCATAGACGGCATCGCCGAGCAACCGGCGCAGGGCGCGGTCGACGCCCTGGAGGCGGGCGGTCAGAACGTCGGTGGCCGACGCGAACGCCCACGCGTCCGGAAGCGCCCGCGCCACCATGCTGGGGCGGAAGCCGAAGAACGTCGCGGTGACGACGCCCGGCCCGACCGGCCCCATGGGCGCCGCCCGTCCCGCGAAGTACCCCATCCAGAAGCCGCGCAGGCCAACGTCCTTGAACGCCTGCCTGCTCTCGTCACTGAAGTAGGTGACGGCGTGATACGGCTCGAGGACCCGCCACATGCGGCGGGCGACGGCTGGCTCCACGGGTCCGAACACTAGGGCTGGTCCCCGGTCCGGGCGCCGCTCCGTAGTCACTGGGGGTGGCCGACGAATGTCCCCTTCTGACTCAAGTGAACTAGTGCCACCTCCGATACAAACACTGCGAGAGCCCACGAAACGGCAACTCCGGAGAAATCCGGAAGACGCAAAGCCACGGGCCTAACGGGAATCGCTTCCCCAAGGCAGCCGGGCTACCGAATGGGGGCGTCCCTGTCCCCGGTCGGCCAAACCTCGACCTGAACGGAGGACACCGATGTCCGCACGCTTTTCATTGCGCGCCCTGCTGGCCCTGATCGTCGTCGGCGCTTCCCTGTTCTCCTTCGCCCGCGTCGCGCACGCCTCCAGCGACGAGGACTACTTCGTCAACCAGATCAACCAGATCCGCGCCAGCCGCGGCCTGGGCACCCTCGCCGTCGACGGCCAGCTGACGGCCGTGGCGCGGTCCTGGGCCCAGAACATGGCCGGCGACGCGACCCTGGCCCACAACCCCAACCTGGCGGGCCAGGTCAGCGGGTGGCGCACGCTGGGCGAGAACGTCGGCACCGGCCCCGACGACGCCAGCATCGAGGTCGCCTTCGAGAACAGCCCCCATCACTTCGCGAACATGGTCGACCCCAGCTACAACTACATCGGCGTCGGCATCGTGCAGGACGCGAGCGGGATCTACTGGGTGACCGAGGACTTCAGGCAGTCGACCAACGCGCCCAAGGCCGCCGCTCCCGCACCGTCCCATGCTGCGCCCGCCCCGCCGAAGCCCGCTCCCAAGCCCGCGCCCAAGCCTGCTGCTGCGCCGAGGCCTGCCTCGCCACCGGTGCACGCCGCCACCGCCCATCCGGCGCCGGCTGCCGCGTCGGCTCCCAAGCCTGCGTCCGGCCCGGTGGCGACGGCGGTTGCGAGCACACCCCCGAGCGTCCCCCTGGCCGTCCTGGGGTCCAGCAGCGCGCGGCCGGAAGCGGCGCCCGGATTCAGCGTGGCCAACCCCTTCTCGGCGACCAACCTGGCCGGCCTGATGGCCCTGGTCTTCCTCGGTTCGTCGATGGCGCTGTTCGCCCGGGTGCGGAGCACGCGGGCGGCCTCGCCCGTTTCCGGCTGAGCCTCTTCAGCCGCGCGCGGCCGCGGGCGCGAGCCGGGGCCACGGTCGGGTCTGTTCGAAGATCCGGGCCAGGCGCAGAGCGACGTCGTCGGCGTGGCGGCGCACGGTGAGCTGGAGGCCGACTGGTAGGCCGTCTTGGGTGAGGCCCGCAGGTACGGAGATCGCCGGGTTCCAGCACACGTTGGCGAGCATGGTGAAGGGCACAGGCCCGGACGCGCTGGCGTCCCGGCCGTCGATCTCCATGGGCAGGGGACCCTCGGCCGCATAGGCGGGCACGGCGGTGGTGGGTGTGAGCAGCACGTCGACGTCGCGGAACAGTTCTGCGACCTCTTCCTCGAGGCGCTGGCGGTGGCGAAGGGCCCGGGCGTAGCGGGGGATCGTCCACTCGTGGGTCCGGCGCAGGCTGGCCCGCACCAGCCCGGTGAAGTCGTCGGCCCGGTCGGGCCACATGCCGTCCTCGACCTCCATCCAGAGGTCGGCGGCGCCCGCCGACAGCCACGTGCGCATGGGGTTCGACGGGGAGAAGGGTCGCTCGACGGGCCGGAGACGGGCGGCGTCGACGAGGGCTTCGGCTGCGGCCCGCGCCAGCTCTTCGACCTCGGGGATCACCACGGCGTAGCCCATGTCGGGCGACCACACGGCGCGAAGCCCGGCCACGTCGAGCTCCTCGATGGCGCGCTCGTAGGAGGTCCCGCTCGGGGGCAGCGAGGCCCGGTCCCTGTCGTCGGGGCCGGCGGTGACGTCGAGGTGGCGGGCTGCGTCCTGCACCGTGGTCGTGAGCGCGCCGAAGCACGTCGTCTCCGATGGAGTGGCGCGCTCGTGGGGAATGCGCCCGTAGCTGGCTTTGAGGCCGACCAATCCGGTGAAGGCGGCCGGGATGCGAGTGGATCCCCCGCCGTCGCTCGCGGTGCCGAACGGGACCATGCCCGCGGCGACGGCCGCGGCCGAGCCGCCGCTCGACCCGCCTGGTGTGCGCGTCGGATCCCAGGGGTTGCGCGTCGTGCCCCACGCCTTGGTGTGGGTGAAGGCGGTGATGCCGAACTCGGGCGCGGCCGTCTTGCCGATGGGTACGGCGCCGGCGGCGCGCAGCCGGCCGACGTGCACGGAGTCCTCCTCGACCGGAGGGCGGCCCTTGTAGAGCAGCGAGCCCTGCGAGGTGGGCATCCCCGCGCAGTCCTCGAGGTCCTTGACGCCGAAGGGCACGCCCGCGAGCGGTCCCGGGTCGTCGCCTCTCGCAACGGCCGCGTCGACCGCTTCGGCGGTGTCCCGCGCCGCGTCAGCGTCGAGATACACGAAGGCGTTGAGGTCGTCGTTGTTGGCGGCGACGGCGGCGAGGCACTCGTCGAGGATCTCTGTCGCCTTGAGCTCTCCGGCGCGGACCGCTTCCGCGACCTCAACGACCGTGCGCATCGGCGGTCACACTAACGTCGAAATTTATGAGCGAGCCTGGCCCCGAGGCGTTTCTCGCCGACCCCCAGAACCCCGCCCTGAACAGCGCCACGATGATGCTCGTCGGCGACGAGGGCCGAGCCGACCGCCTGGCGTGGAATACGTTCCGCACCCTCGCCCTGTGGGACACCGACGTATGGGTGCCTCGGCTGCTCGACATCGGGCTTGGGGGCGACCATCCCGTCGCCGATGTCGAATGGTCCGGCGCATCGGTGCAGTTGTGGGCGACCGGCCTCGAGCTCGACAGTGGCACCGACGTCCTCATCGACGGTCCCGAGGCCATCGTCGTGGGCGTGGCCACCGTTGACCAGGCCCCGCCGTCGGGAGAGACGCGGGGCGCCATGGCCAAGGTCGTCTCCGACGCCGCCCTGGGCGGCCGTCAGCCCGCATTCCTGGCCATCGTGCCGACCCGCGACGACGAAGCCCAGCTCCAGGCGGCGCTGGAGGCGGCGGCATCGGGCGACGGCCTCGACGCCCTGACAGAGGCCGTCGGCTGGGTGACGTGGCACGAGCTCGGCGAGCTGGCGCTCGACCTGGCCGAGGAGGAAGAGGACTCGCTGCGCGCCGACCAGGTTGCGCTCCTCGTCGACCAGCTGCAGGCCCGTTTCCCCGACATCGACCTGTAGCCACGGTCGATGGCAGTGCTCGACACGCCGCTGCAGATCGGTTCCGCGCTCGTGCGCAACCGGCTGTACCGGGCGCCGGTGCTCGAGGGCGCCGGGTCGGGGCCCGACGCCGCCAAGCTCTACGCCCGCCAGTTCGTCGCCAACGCACGTGCTGGTGTCGGACTCATCGTGCAGGGCAACTCGTGCATCTACGAGGAGGGGCGCACGTCGCCGGGCATGACGCTCGTGAACACGCGGGAGCGCGTGTTGGCCCTGGGTGAGATGGTCGACGCAGTACACGCCGACGGCGGCGCCGTATTCCTGCAGATCGGCCATGGCGGCCTGTACGCCATGGAGGGCTGGCACCATCCCTACGCGGCCGAGCGCAAGGGGCCGCTGCTGGCACCGTCCAAGCTGCCGTTGGCGCTGCGGCCCGCGTTCCTGCGGGCTCCCGTGCACCCGATGACGACCGACGAGGTGTACGAGATGGCGGTCCGGTGCGGCGACGTCGCGGCCTGGGCGCGGGAGGCGGGCTACGACGGCATCCAGCTGGCGTCGGGCAACGCCAAGCTCCTCCACCAGTTCCTGACGCCGTTCTACAACAAGCGGACCGACGAGTTCGGTGGCTCGATGGAGAACCGGGCCCGGTTGCTGCAGGTGATCCGTTCCGCCGTCGCCGAGCGGGCCGGCGAGGACTACGCGTGCACGGTAAAGATCCCTGTCGACGAGAAGGCTCCGCCGTTGATGCCGCGCATCTCCTTCGAGGACGGCATGGAGATGTGTCGACTGGCGCAGGAGTGGGGCTACCACGCGGTCACGCCCGTGCGGCTGTCGGTGCTGCCGGACACGACGCTGACCAAGGGCGACATCCCGAAGTCGCTGTGGCGCAACAAGACGATGAAGCGCCGGTTGCGTGAGGCGGCACCATCGCGTCTGCAGTGGAGCGTGCTGATGGCGGGCTACGTCGTCGGCAGCGTGCGCAACCCGTTCCGACCCGTGTGGAACCGCGACGTGTTCACCGAGGCCAAGCGCCGGCTCGCCATCCCGGTGTTCGCGGTCGGCGGCATCCGCACCGCCGAGGAGGTCAACGGCATCCTCGACGGTGGCGAGGCCGACATGGTCGGCATCGGGCGACCCTTCTACGCCGAGCCCGACCTCGCGGGTCGAGTCCTGGGCGGCAGCGCCGAGCCACGGCGGTGCCGCAACTCCAACTTCTGTGTCCCCGCCGAGATGCTCGGCATGAAGGGCACCTGTTACAACCCCGACGTCAAGAAGACGTAATTCGCACTCGCAAGCGAAGCTTGCTCGGCGAGCTAATCGTGCTCCGGGCTCACGGCAAAGCCGCTCGCCCTCCGCCGCTGATTTCTTTACGACAGCGGAAGCGGCGCCTTCGGCGCGGGTGCCGCCGTCGTCACGACGGGCGCGGTGCCCTGATCCACTCCGCGTAGGTCGACGCGAACAGGGCGGGCATCCCGCCGGTGTGGAGGAAGACGACATTGGTGTCGCGGTCGATGCGTCCGTCCCGGCGCGCCGCGATGAGGCCGGCCATGGCCTTGCCGCTGTACACGGGGTCGAGGACGAGGCCCTCGAGGCGAGCGGCCAGGTCGAGGGCCTCCCGGCACTCGTCGGTGGGCGCGCCGTAGCCGTCGCCGAACCGGTCGTGGTCGATCTGGAGGTCCCCGGTGGGTTCGGGGAGTCCGGCCAGGCGGGCCGTCTCGGTCGCCTTCTCGGGGACCTGTTGGTCGAGGTCGGGGCGCGTGCCGACGTCGACACCCAGGACGCGGTCATGGCTACCGAGGCCGGCAACGAGCCCGGCGTGGGTGCCGCCCGAGCCGTCGGCCACGACGACCAGGTCGACGCTCGAGTGCTGCTCGGTCAGCTCCCGCGCCGCCCTGACGTAGCCCAGCGCGCCCGTAACCGACGCGCCGCCGATCGGCATGGCGTAGGGGCGTCTTCCCTCCTGGGCCAGGCGGCGGGTGGTGTGGTCGATGGCGGCCTCGACGCCGTAGTAGTCGAGCGGTCCCGCCCACACCATCTCGGGGTCCAGCAGCTCGTCGAGGATGACGTTCCCACTGGGGACCGAGGGCGGGTCACTGCCGAAGACCACCGTGCAGTGCAGGCCGAGCTTGTTGGCGGCCGCCGCCGTCATGCGCACGTGGTTGCTCTGGCGGCCGCCGCCGGTGACGAGCGTGTCGCAGCCGTGGACTTGGGCGTCCTCGCAGAGGTATTCCAGCTTGCGGGCCTTGTTGCCCCCGCCGGCCAGCCCCGTGGCGTCGTCGCGCTTGACCCACAGGGCGTTCTCGTCCATGTCGAGGTGAGCGGCGAGCCGGCGCATCGGCTCGAGCGGCGTCGGCAGGTGAGCGAGAATCACGCGGCGGTCAAGAGGGTCGACCCGCGGCATCGCGCCGACGCTACCGTCGGCGCGCGATGACGGTTGCGCTCGACGCCCTGGTCGCGGCCACGGCCGCGGCCTTGGAGGACGCGTCGCTCGGTGGCGACCGGGCCCGGGCCGAGGCCATCGCTCCGTCCATGCGGGCTCTGCTTGCCGCCGAGTCGCCGATCCCCTTCGACGCCTACCAACCCCTGGAGGGCGCCGCGGTCGGCAATCTCTTGTATGCCGACCCCGACGGGCGGTTCCACGTCCTCGCCGTCGTCTTCCCGGAGGGCACGTCGAGCGGGGTCCACCACCACGGCTGCTGGGGCGTCATCGGCTACCTCCAGGGCTCCGACGAAGAGACCCGGTATCGCGCCCTGGCCGACCGGGGGAGCAGTGCCCAGCTCGAGGAAGCGAGCCGCCACGTCTGGTCGAAGGGCGACGTCACATTCCTGCTGCCGCCCGAGGAGGGCTGGCACCGCGTCCGCAGCGCCGGCCCGGGCGACGGCGTCAGTGTCCACGTGCTGTGCCGCACGCCGGCCGACCACCCCCACCGCTTCTGGGACCGCAACACCGAGGCTGTGCACCCATATCCCTTCGTCGAGATCCAGCCGGGGCGCTGGCGGAGCGAGGTCATGTGGGACCAGCCGGCGTGATCGCCGGATCTCACAAAACCTCTCCAAGTTTCGTTTTCCAAAGGTCAAACACGCTCGAACCAGAGCAATCCTCAACACTTGGAGAGGTTCTGGGGTTCGTATCCTCGTCTGATGCCGAGAACCAGCGTTGCCGCAGCGACCGCCGAGTTGGCGGATCGGGATCCCGTCATCGCCAAGCTCGTGGACGCGGCCGCGCCCGCGACGCTGAAGCGGCGGGGGAGTGAGCGGCGCGACCACTTCGGCGCGTTGGCCCGGTCGATCGCGTATCAGCAGCTGGCGGGTGCGGCGGCGGCCGCCATCCACGGACGCTTCGAGGCCATCTTCGACGGCCACCCGACACCCGAGGCCGTGCTGGCCACGCCTGAGGAGCAACTGCGCGGCGCGGGGCTCTCGGCGGCCAAGACGGCGTCGATCCTCGACCTCGCCAGCAAAGTTGAGTCCGGCGTCGTGCCCCTGGACGGGATCGAGCGTCTCGGCGACGAGGAGATCATCGAACGCCTGTCAACGGTCCGCGGGATCGGCCGATGGACCGCGGAGATGTTTCTCATCTTCCAACTCGGCCGCCTCGACGTCTGGCCCATCGATGACCTCGGTGTCAGGGCTGGCTATGCCGCGGCCTACAAGCTGAAAGACACGCCGGCGCCCAAGGCTCTCGCTCCGCTGGGCGAGCCGTTCCGCCCGTACCGGTCGATCGCGGCCTGGTACATGTGGCAGGCGATCCACCTGGCCCGCGCCGGCGAGCTTCCCTAGTCGACGACGGCAATGGCTGGACTGAATGACGCCGACTATCAGCGGCTGCTCGAGTTCCGCGACGGCTTGCGTCGCTTCCTCCGCTGGAGCGAGGAGCAAGCCGCCGCCGTCGGTCTGACACCCGCGCACCATCAACTGCTGCTCGCCGTCCGGGGCCATCCGGGTCCCCACGCGCCGACCGTGAGCGACGTCGCCGGGCACCTGATGCTCCGTCGCCACAGCGTCGTCGGTCTGGTCAACCGTGCCGAGGCGGCCGGGTTGCTGAGCCGCAAGGCAGACCGGAGCGATCAACGCGTGGTCCGCCTGAGCCTCACCAGGCTCGGGGCTCGGCGCCTCGAGCTTCTGTCAGCTCTCCACCTCGAGGAGTTGCATCGCCTCGCGCCGCGCATGCGTCAGCCCTGGGCCGGCCTCGATGGGGGCAGCCCGACTGACTGACGATCGAGTGGTGCAAACGCCAGCTTCAAACTGACTCACTACCGCACCTGCTGCTTGAAACGGCCACAGGCCTTGCAATTGCTGGTTACAGTTTGTGGGCCATGCCTTCATTTACGGTTGGAGAGGCCGCCGAGCTGCTGGGGGTGAGCTCGGACACGGTCCGGCGCTGGGTGGACGGCGGAGAGCTGCCCGCAGCCCGAACAACGGGCGGGCGGCGGCGGATCGACGGCAAGGCGTTGGCCCGGTTCTCGACCAAGCGCGCCGGCGCCCCCGCGCCCGCGCCGGTGGCCGAATCAGCGAGGAACCACTTCCCTGGTCTGGTCACCAAAGTCGTCAAGGACAAGGTGATGGCTCAGGTCGAGATCCAGGCCGGTCCGTACCGGGTCGTGTCGTTGATGAGCCGTGAAGCGGCGGACGAGCTCGCGCTCGCGCCCGGCGTGATGGCCGTCGCATCAGTCAAGTCCACCAACGTCGTAGTCGAGGTCCCTTCGGGGTGAACGTGAGAACGCGATGCTTTCGCGTCGCGGTACCCGTGATGGCCGTGCTCGCGGTCGTGACGACCGCCGCGTGTGGGTCGGACTCGAAGACATCGTCGAGCACGTCCCCGACTTCCGCGGCGATTACCGGCAACCTCAACGTGTTTGGCGCGGCGTCGCTCACTGGCGCGTTCAACGATGCAAAGACGAGGCTGACGGCTGCCAACCCGGGCCTGAACCTGACTTACAACTTCGCCGGGTCGAACGCGTTGGTCGCCCAGATCCAACAGGGTGGGCCTGCAGATGTCTTCGCCTCGGCCGACCAGAAGAACATGCAGACGCTGGTCACCGCCGGCCTCGTCGAGACTCCTGTGACGTTCGCCAGGAACAAGCTGCAGATCGCGGTCGCGGCCGGCAACCCGAAGGGGATCACCGGTCTCGCCGACCTGGCCAAGCCGGGTGTGACCGTCGTGCTCGAAGCCCCCGGCGTGCCGGCCGGTGACTACACACGCCAGGTCCTCGCCGCCAAGGGGGTCACGGTGACACCGAAGTCGCTGGAGACCGACGTGAAATCGGCGCTGGCCAAGGTGACGTCCGGCGAAGCGGACGCCACCGTCGTCTACGTCACCGACGTCAAGGCCGGAGGTCCCAAGGTCCAGGGCGTGACCATCCCCGACGCCGAGCAGCCCGACATCAGCTATCCCATCGCGGTGGTGAAGGCCGCCAAGAACCACGCCGCCGCGCAAGGCTTCGTGAGCTCGGCCGTGTCAGGCGAAGTGCAGAAGTCGCTGGAGGCGGCCGGTTTCTCTCCCGCGAAATAGACGGCGCGGGAGCTCTCCCACGTGGCTCCCGGCGGTCCTCGCGGGCGGGGCCGTCGCCATCGTCGTCCTCCCGCTCATCGCCCTGTTCCTGCGCGCGCCGTGGTCAACACTCGTCAGCCAGCTCCGCGCCAACGAGGCTTTCACCGCCCTCCGTCTCTCGATCATCACCTCCCTCGGCGCGCTCGCCGTGTCCGCGGTGTTCGGGATCCCCCTCGCGTGGGTGCTCGCTCGGCACCGGTTCCCGGGCCGTGCCTTGCTACGAGCGCTGGTCACGCTGCCGATGGTGCTCCCGCCTGTAGTGGGTGGCATCGCGTTGCTCTATGCGTTCGGCCGCAACGGATTCGCGGGGCGCATCCTCTACGACCTCACGGGCTGGCGTCTGGTCTTCACCACCGGCGGCGTCATCCTGGCCGAGACCTTCGTCGCCATGCCGTTCCTCATCGTTACTGCCGAAGCGGCCTTCCGCTCGATGGACCGCCGCGCCGAAGACGCGGCAGCCACCCTTGGCGCCAGTCCCGCCTACCGGTTCCGCCGGGTGACCCTCCCGGCCGTCGCGCCGGCGCTGGCGGCCGGCGGCGCGCTCACCTGGGCCCGAGCGCTCGGTGAGTTCGGAGCCACGATCACCTTCGCCGGCAACCTTCCCGGCGTCACCCAGACGACCCCGCTGCTCGCCTATCTCGACATCGAATCCGGGCACGAAGCCACGGCCCTCGCGCTCTCCCTGGTCCTGTTGATGGTGTCCCTGCTCGTGCTCGTCGGCCTACGCGATCGTTGGCTCGGGAACCCGTGAGGCTCACCGCGACCATCGGCGTCACCCTCGGCGACCTCAGCCTCGACGCCGAGCTGGACCTCGATGACGGGGCCGTCGTCGGCCTCGTTGGTCCCAACGGTGCCGGCAAGACGACGGTCGTCGGCGCCGTCGCCGGGCTCGTGCCCCTCGACCGTGGCCACGTGACGATCAACGACACGGTCTTCGAGGATCCGGCTGCAGGTATTCGCATCGCCGCCGAGCACCGCAGCCTGGGCGTCGTGTTTCAAGAGCCTCGGCTCTTCGCCAACCTCAATGCACTGGACAACGTGGCCTTCGGATTGCGGGCGACGGGTATCCCGAAGGCATCCGCCCGCGCGACCGCCGCCGCGTGGCTGGAACGAGTCGGGCTGTCCGACGTTGCCCGGCTCCGTCCGTCCCAACTGTCGGGCGGACAAGCCCAACGCGTCGCCCTTGCCCGTGCCCTCGCCGTCGAGCCCGACGTGCTGCTCCTCGACGAGCCACTCGCCGCCGTCGACGCGGCCGCCCGTACCGAGCTTCGCCACCTGCTGCGCGCCGAGCTCCGCCGCTATCCGGGTGTCCGCCTGGTCGTCACCCACGACCCCGTCGAGGCCGCCACGCTGGCCGACCAGCTCGTCGTCCTCGAGGGCGGCCGCATCACCCAGCACGGACCGCTCTCGGAGGTCACGGCCCGGCCGCGGTCACCTTGGGTCGCCGCCATGGTCGGACTCAATTTGTTCTCCGGCACCGCGGCCGAAGGCGTCGTCACCCTCGATACCGACGCCGTCATCGCCACCGCCACCAAGGACAGTGGCCCAACCTTCGCCGCCATCCGCCCCAACGCCGTGTCGCTCCATCGCCGGCATCCCGAAGGAAGTCCGCGCAACGTCTGGCGTGGCCAGGTCGGTGAGCTCTACCTCGCGGGCGACCGCGCCCGCGTCCAGATCGACGGACCCGTTGCGCTCATCGCCGAGGTCACCGCCGCCGCCGTCGCCGACCTCCAGCTCGCCGACGGAGGCCCCGTCTGGGCGTCGGTCAAGGCGACCGATATCGAGACCTATCCGGTCTGACCTCCCCCTCCTATGGTGGCGACATGCGGCCTGGGATCGTCATGCTCGTCGGGCTGCCGGGCGCCGGGAAGAGCACACTTGCGGCCGCCCTCGCCCAACGCCTCCCCGAGCTCCGGGTGCTGAACAAGGACTCGGTGCGGTCGGCCTTGTTCGAGCCGTGCGACTACAGCGCGGCCGAGCGCAGCATCGCCTTCTCGGCGATGCTCGACGCCGCGACCTACCACCTCGGCCGCGGCCGGGTTGTCGCGCTCGATGGGCTTGCCTTCCCACGCCCGGGCGAGGAGGACGCAGTCGCGGCCGTCGCGGCGGAGGCGGGCGCGTTCGTGGCGACGATCGTGTGCGACGTGCCCGTTGAGGTTGCGGTGGCCCGGGCCGACGCCGACTCGGTCGCCGGCACCCACCGAGCGGCCAATCGGGACGGTGCTGCGGTCCGTCGAGTCGCGGCTGAGATGCTCGAGCCATCGGGCGCCTATCTCACCGTCGACACAACCCGCCCGATCGACGAAGCGGCCGACTTGGCGCTCGGCTATATCGAGGACGCTGCTCAGTAGGCTCGTAGCCATGCTCCCCGACTACGCGACCTACGACGAGGCCATCGGGCTCGACTGGTACGAGGTCGACCCGAACCTGCGCTTCACCCTCGACCGACTGCTCCCGGACCCTGGGGACCGGGCCATGGCCGAGGAGTTGATCGCGGAGTATGGCCCCCTGGTCGGCGGGCCCATCGCGAAGCGGGCCGAGATCACCGACAAGAACGGTCCGGTCCTGCAGCGCTGGGACCACTGGGGCCGCGAGAACGACCAGGTCGTGCACAACCAGACGTGGCTCGACAACAAGGCCGACCTGGTGCGTCACAACTACACCTCGTTGCACGTTCGCGCCGGCAACCGGCCCGTGCCCGGTGTCGTCAGCGCAGCCCTCAACTATCTCGTCTGCCAGGCGGAGACCGCGCTGATCTGCGCCATGGGCATGACCAACGGCGCGGCCGACATCGTGCAGCGCTACGCGCCTGACGCCGTCCGGGCCGACGTCGTCGGCCGCCTCACCAGCGCCGACCCCGACGCCGCGTGGGAGGGCGGCATGTTCCTCACCGAGCGCCAGGGGGGCAGCGACGTCGGCGCCAACACCACGACCGCGGTCCAGGACGGCGACGAGTGGCGCCTCTACGGCGAGAAGTTCTTCTGCTCGAACATCGACGCCGACGTGTTCATCGTGCTGGCCCGGCCCGAGGGCGCCCCGCCCGGCGGCCGGGGCCTCGCCACGTTCATCGTGCCCCGCCAACTGCCCGACGGCTCCACCAACGGATTCCACATGCGCCGCCTCAAGCCCAAGATGGGCACGGTCGGCGTCCCTACCGGCGAGGTCGTCCTCGAAGGGGCGCGCGCCTGGCTCGCAGGGGGATCGAGCGAGAGCGCCACGGGCGATGCGGCGCGCGATGGGCGGGGCCTCAACCGCATGATGGAGATGGTCAACGGCAGCCGCTTCGGCGTCGCCATCATGGGCCTTGGCATCCACCGTCGTTCATTCCTCGAGGCCGCCATCTACGCCGCCCACCGCGAGCAGTGGGGCCAGCGCATCGACCGGTACCCACTCGTCCGCGAGACGCTGGTCGACCTGCTCGTCGAGCTCGAGGCCGGCATGGCCGTCACCTTCGAGTGCGCGGCAGCCGCCCGCGGGACCACCGACGAAGAGGAGGCGCGCCTGATCCGCCGCATCCTCATTCCCCTCGCGAAGATGCGGGCGACGCGCGCTGCGGTCGGCGCCTCGAGCACCGCCCTCGAGGTCCTCGGCGGCAACGGCTACATGAACGACTGGCCCATGGCCCGCCAGTTCCGCGACGCCCAGTGCCATCCGATCTGGGAGGGCACCGAGAACATCATCTGTCTCGACGTGCGTCGGGCCATGCGCAGCGAGGGCGCCCACGAAGCGCTGCTCGCCCGCATCGAGCGCTCCCTTGACACCGCCGGTCCGCACGAGGCGTTGGCCCGGCCGGCCGACGCCGTGGCGAGCACGCTCAAGGACGCGCGCGAGGCGATCTCGTACCTCGCGAACGCGGACGACGACCTGCAACTGCTGCACGCCCGGCGCCTGGCGTACCTCCTCGCCGACCTGTCCGAAGGAGCGGTGCTGCTCGACGAGGCGGCCTGGGCCCTCGACCGAGACGGCGACGCCCGCAAGGCCTTGGTGGCCCGCCGTTTTGCCCGTTCGCACCTCGAGACCTTGCCCGTGCGGGGCATCGTCGACGACGACCGCAGCGTGCTCGAGTTCTTCGACCCCTTGATCCGCTACGGCAAGGTCGACGCCGCGGCCGTGGCCTGAAGAAATCTCGGGAATCCTGTCGATCGCGCCCTCGGGCGTTCGTGTAGGGGGCGAGAGGCCGGCAGCGGGCCGGTCGCAACGGAGGAGATCGAGATGAACCACTACCTGTTGTCGGTGCACATGGTGGAAGGCGAGGGCTACGCCTCCGACGAGGAGATGCAGCAGGCGTTCAAGGACGTCGCCGCCCTCAATGAGGAGATCAAGCAGGCCGGCGCATGGGTCTTCGCCGGCGGGCTCGAGCCGGCCGACATCGCCACGGTTGTCCGCGAGCAGAACGGCGACATCCTCACGACCGATGGACCCTTCGTCGAGGGCAAGGAGCACATCGGCGGCTTCTGGATCATCAAGGTCGCCGACCTCGACGAGGCGTTGGCCTGGGCCAAGAAGGCCACCGTCGCGTGCCGCGGCGCGGTCGAGGTGCGCCCCTTCCAGGAAGACACGGAGAGCTGAGCCATCGCCGCCGGCGCTGACCGTGTCGATATCGAGCGAGCCTTCCGTGACGACTCCGGAAGAGCAGTGGCGTCTCTGGTCCGTGTCTTCGGCGACATCGACATCGCCGAGGAGGCGGTCCAGGACGCCTTCCTCGTCGCCCTCGAGCGGTGGCCGTCGTCGGGCGTGCCGCCCAGCCCGGCCGGCTGGATCATCACCACCGCTCGCAACCGGGCGATCGACCGCTTGCGGCGTGAGTCGTCGCGCGACAACCGGCACGCCCAGGCTGCGCTCGTCCACGCGCAGGACGAGCCGAAGGAGGTGAGTCCCGTGCAGGACGACCGCCTCCGCCTGATCTTCACCTGCTGCCACCCGGCCCTGGCGCCCGAAGCCCAGGTGGCGCTGACGCTGCGGCTGATCGCCGGCCTGCAGACCCCCGAGATAGCGCGCGCTTTCCTCGTATCCGAGCCGACGATGGCCCAGCGCCTGGTGCGGGCCAAGAACAAGATCCGGGCCGCCCACATCCCGTACCGGGTGCCCACGGATGCCGAGCTACCCGACCGCCTGCGCCCCGTGCTCGCCGTCGTGTACCTCGTCTTCAACGAGGGCTACGTGGCCAGCGCGGGGGACGACCTCGTGCGCGCCGAGTTGTGTGCGGAGGCGATCCGGCTGGCGCGGCTCCTCCACGAGCTGATGCCGGACGAGCCCGAGGTCGTCGGGCTCCTCGCCCTCCTTCTCCTGATCGAGTCGCGGCGGGCGGCGCGCACCGCGCCGGACGGCTCGATGGTCCGTCTGGCCGACCAGGACAGGTCGCTGTGGAACCAGGCCCTGATCGGTGAGGGCCAGGCCCTGGTGCGCGCGTGCCTGCGCCGCAATACGCCCGGCCCGTACCAGATCCAGGCCGCCATCAACGCGGTGCACAGCGATGCGCCAACGCCGTCGGCGACCGACTGGCTGCAAATCGTCGCCCTGTACGACCAGCTCATGGCGGTCGCGCCGACGCCGGTCGTGGCCGTGAACCGCGCCATCGCCATCGCCGAGGTCGACGGGCCGGGTCCGGCGCTGGCGATCGTCGACCAGCTCAGCGTCGACGGCTACTACCTGTTTCACGCGGCGCGCGCTGACTTCCTCGAACGCCTGGGGCGTCACGACGAGGCCGCCGCCGCGTACGACGAGGCGCTGGCCCGGACGACGAACACCGCGGAGCGGCGACTGCTCGAACGGCGACGGGCCGCGCTGCCCGCCTAGGAGCTTTGGCTCACTCGAGCCCGGCTCCCTCCCAGAGGCGGATGCCGCCTAGCAGCCCGCCCTCGTTGCCGACCAGGCGGATCTTGGCGGCGAGGTCGGGAAGCTCGCGCTGCAACCTGTCGGTGTCGACCTTTTCGGCGTTTCCCCCGCCGAGCAGGATCGCGTCGGGGATGATCAGCGCGTCGAGGGCCGCCAGCGCCTTCTGTATCCGCCGGTTCCAGCGCTTGGTGCCGAGCTTCTTGCGCGCTGCGTTGCCGATGTAGTCGTTGTAGCTGGCACCCGTGACCGCGGGGTGGTGGGCGAGCTCGAGGTGCAGGGCCAGGTGACCGTCGCGAAAGACCGCCGAACCCATGCCCGTTCCGAGCGTCAGCACCAGCTCGAGGCCTTTGCCGGACACGACACCCGCGCCCTGCACGTCGGCGTCGTTGGCGACGCGGACCGGAACGCCGAGGGCGGCGGCGAGCGCGCCAGCCAGGTCGAAGTCGGCCCACGCCCCGACCAGCGAACGTCTGACACGGCTGCCCGGCCCGTGCGCGGTGACGAAGTGGGGGGCGGTGACGACGTGCCCGTTCCGCACGACACCGGGAAAGCCGACCGACACCCGCTGGAAGGGCGGAAGCCCTTTCACCAGGCCGACGAGATCGGCGACGAGCTTCTCGGGCGGGGAGGGATAGGTCGTCTCGATCCGCACCCGGTCGTGCTCTGGATGCCCCTGAGCGTCCAGCACCGTGGCCTTCAGCCCGGTGCCGCCAACGTCGAAAACGAGGGTGTTCACGAGGTAGAGCTCAGTGTCGGCGCCACGTCGTTCATGAACGTGGTGGCCTCGTCGATGACCTGGTCGGTCGGGGCGAAGGTCATGAGGTCGACGACGTCGATCCCCAGGTCGGCCTGAGCCCGCAGGGCGTCGGCCGGCATGCCGAGGAAGCCCTGGCCGACGAGCAGGAGGTCGTCGAGCGAGCGGCCTTCCTCCTCGCAGAAGCGGCCCAGCGTGTCCAGGCGTTCGCGCACGGCACCTTCGGGGTCGGCTGCCAGCTTGTCGCCCGCGGCCGACACGGCCCACCCGTCGCCCCAACGGGCGGCCCGGCGCAGGGCGGCGTTGCCGTGGCCGCCGACGATGACGGGGATGGTGTTGCCGGGCTGGGGCGGCTGGGGACCGAAGCCGGCCTCGCAGTGTGAGTAGAAGCGGCCCTCGTGAGCGACCGTGCCCTTCTGCCAGGCCTCGCGCATGAGAGCCACGTGCTCGTCGAGGCGGGCGAAGCGTTCCTCCATAGGGACGTCGACCGCGTCGAACTCCTCGGCCATCCATCCCGCGCCGACGCCGAGGATCATGCGCCCGCCGGCGATGGCGTCGGTGGTCGCCAGCTCCTTGGCCAGCACCACGGGGTGGCGGTAGGTGGCGATGAGGACGCGCGTGCCGAACTTGATGCGCTCGGTTGCCCCCGCCAGCGCTCCCATGACAGCGACGGGGTCGTAGAAGGGGAAGTCGGGGAGCATGGGGTACGAGCCGTCGGGCGTGTACGGGTACTTCGACTCGAGGTTGGTCGGCGTGAACAGGTGGTCGAAGAGCCAGACCGAGTGGAACCCGAGGTCCTCCGCGGCGCGGGCCACGCGCAGGATGTCGGGACCGTTGGCAAACGGGCCGGCGTTGGGCAGATGCAGTCCGAATTCCATAGACCAGGCACACTACGAGTCGGCATGCCCACCCCGCACGAGCCCGCAACCATCGACCTCGAGCGCGATCGAGGTCTGACGATCGTTTGGGACGACGACGTCGTCTCCCACTTCGGTCTCGAAGAGCTGCGGGTCAACTGCCCGTGCGCCGAGTGCCGCGGGCTGCGCGACCAGGGTGCGGTGGCGTGGCCGAAGCCGACGAGCCCCCAGCCCCTGCGGGCCGAAAGCGCCGAGCTGGTCGGCGCCTGGGGGATCAGTGTGCGCTGGAACGACGGCCACAGCACGGGGATCTATGCCTGGGACGTGCTCCGAGCGTGGTCGGAGGACTGACAGGTAGCCTGCTCTCCATGGCCGCTATGGGCTTCACGCACATCGAACGCCGCATGGTCCGCCTCGCCGAGCGGGGTCTCGCTGACGACGAGATCGCCCGGCGGTTCCGGAAGAGTCCAGCGTTCGTTCAGCGTGTCCTCGCGCTGGCCCGTGTACCGCGCCAGGGCGACGGCGCCGAGAACACGCCGCTGCGTCCGATCGAGCGACGCGTGCTGAAGTGGCGGGCCAAGGGAGCGTCGCCCAGCGACATAGCGACGCGCTTCCGCCGCCAGCCCCGCTCGATCGAGCAGATCGAGCGACTCGCCCTGTACAAGCAGTCGGCCGAGTAGTCGGCTACGGCCCGGCTGGGCCGCGGAGCCGGCGCTGGCGGGTGTCGACCGCTGCCGTCGCGGCGGCCGCCAGCACGACCAGGGCGACCGCGATGTAGCGCGGCACGTCGCTGTGCTTCGACGCCTTCTTCACGGTCACGGGCACGAGCGAGGTCGACGTCGAGGTCGGCGACAGCACGATCGTCGTGACCGTCGTGCTCGACGAGGTGCTGCTCGACGTGGTTGGCGCCACTGTCGTTGTGGTCGTCGGTGCCGTGGTGGGCGTCGTCGATGCCGGCGTCCCGCTGACCGTGAAGCTGGCGCTCCCGTTCTGACCGTTGGGGCTCGTCGCCGTGATCGTCGCCCCGCCCGCGTCGGAACAGTTGATGTTCGTCGGTGAGGCGCACGCCGCCGGGATGCGGACGCTGTTGGAGCCCGATCCGCTGGCTACCGCGATCGTCGTCGTCTTCGTGCCCTGCTTGAAGTCGACGTAGATGCACGTCTGGCGGCTCGGGTTGTTCGGGTTGCACCCGCCGATGAGGTCGAAGTTCTGCAGGGTCAGAGTGGTCGTGCTCCCGGCCGGACCGGTGCTCGGGTTGACGCTGACTGTCGGCGTCGTCTGGGCCAGGGCCGGCCAGGCCGACAGGGCGACGGCGATGGCCGCCACCAGGAGGGCGGCGGCGCCGCGACGGGCCGGAGAAAGCGTGCAAATCACCGGCGGAGGCTACGTGCAAGCCGGGGGCGCGTGCTACCGAAGGTCGTCAACGGCCGCCTGACCGCTCGGACAGAAGGCCACGAAGTCGCACCGCCGGCACCACGGCCCGGCGGCTGTGGGGTAGCGGCCCAGGGTGAGGCCGTCGAGGGCGCGGCCCAGGCGGCCCCGCACCTCGCCGAGGAGCTCGGCGTCCCAGTCGACGGCGTCGATCTCGGCCGGCCCCTCGGTCCGCAGGTAGCAGTAGGTGGTGCGCAGGACGCCGGGATCGACGCTCCACGTGTCGACGGCGGCCATGCCGTACAGGTCGAGCTGGGTGCGAGCCGAGGCGTCGCCCGGATCGGGCCGGCTCCCGGTCTTGAAGTCGACCAGCTCGGTGCGGCCGTCGCGCTCGTACACGGCATCGATCCGTCCCCGCACCATGCGGCCGCCGACGACCACCACGAACGGCGCCTCGACGCGCACCGGGTCGAGGTCGGCGTACGGGCTCTCGAGGAACGACCGCTGCAGTGCCGTACGCACGTCGACACCGGTGGGGACGGCATCGGGGTCAAGGTCGACATCGGCCTCGGGCTCGAGCAGTGCGAGCTGGCGGCCGGCTCGCTGCTCGATCCAGCGATGGACCTCGGTGCCGAGGCGGGCGGCGGCCGAGGACTGCCGAGGCAGCGGGCGGACGACCGACCAGTAGAACTGCTTGGGGCAGCGGGCGTAGGACACCAGGCTCGTTACCGACAAGGCGGTGGGTGCCGTGCGGGCGGGCGCGGCCGGCGGCAGTTCATCGTCGCGGAGAAGACGCGGTTCGTCGGTTGCCACGGCCCGCCGAGCGTACCGACGGAGCGCGGCCTCTCGGTTCCGTTCCTTGGCGGCCACATCAGGGTCGACGGTGGGCGGGTCGTGGTGGAAGCGCTCGGTGACGAGGTCGGGGTGGCGGAGGAGGAACTCGTAGAAGATCGAGGGACCTTGGGGCTCGGCCGGCCCCGGGTACCACTGGGCTGCCGAACACACCAGGCGCTCCTGGGCCCTGGTGCAGGCCACATAGAACAGGCGCCACTCCTCGGCCAACTTGCGGGCGGAGAAGATCTCGCCGATCACCTTGTCGGACTTCACGTCGCGCCAATCGGGGATCCCGAGGTCGTCCTCCTGCAGCCACCACGGGAGGGCAGCCCCACTGGTGAGGGGGTTCTCACCGCCCCGCTGCTGGTCGGGGAAGATCCGCGACAGGCGCTTGCCGGCCAGGCCGGGCACGTAGACGCACGGGTACTCGAGGCCCTTGGCCTGGTGGATGGTCATGACCTTGACGGCGTCGACGTCGGAGGGGTGGGCCTCGGCCACGTCCTCCTCGGACTCGTCGATCAGGCGCAGGTGCTCGAGGAACGCGGGAAGGCCGGGGTCGCCCTCGACGGGGGCGAAGCGCTCCGCCAGGTCGAGAAACCGCAGCAGGTTCTGGCGTCCGCGCTCGCCGGCCGCCTGCCAGAGGCCGGTGCGCTGGACGATCGTTTCGGCCAGGTCGAGTACCGGCAGCCGGGCCGCGAGGGCTGCGAGGCGCCGGCGCTCGTCGGCGAAGTCCATGATGCGCCGCCGGCCCTCGTACGAAAGCCCGACAACGGCGTCGAGATCGGGCAGGCCTTCGGCCAGCACGGCCTCGCGTCCACCCTCGTCGCGCACGTGGCGGGCGACGGCGGCCAGGTCGTGGGGGCCGACCCGGAACCGTGGGCCCTCGAGCAGGCGGAGGAGGGCGACCGAGGCCGAGGCGTCGGCCACCACCTCGAGCCATGCCACCAGGTCGACGATCTCGGGACGCACCATCAGGCCACTGGCGCCGACCACCTCGACCGGGATGTCGCGCTCCTCGAGGGCGGCGACGATGGCGGGGATCAGCCGGCGCTTGCGACACAGCACGGCACTGTCGCCCCACGAGCGGCGGCTGGAAGCGATGTCGTCGGCGATGGTGGCGGCCTCCTCCGCGTCGTCGGCGGCCAGGAAGCACTCGATGACGGTGTCGGGCACGCCGGGCGCGGGCCGAAGCTCCTTGGTGAGGGCGTCGTCGACCTCGGCCTGGATGAGATTGGCCAGGCGGGTGAGGCGCTCGCCGAAGCGGAACGTGGTCTGCAGCGGGAGCTCGGCGGCGGGTGGAAAGTGCTCGCCGAAGCGCTGCACGTTGACCAGGTGGGCACCGCGGAAGGCGTAGATCGACTGCATGTCGTCGCCGACAGCCGTGACCGCGGAGCCCGACGGATAGATGAGCTGCAGCAACCGGCGCTGGGCGAAGTTGGTGTCCTGGTACTCGTCGAGGAGCACGATCGGGTGCTGCTGGCGGGCGGCGTTGGCCACGTCGGGGTTGTCCTGCATGAGTCGCACCGCAAGGCGGATCTGGTCGCCGTAGTCGATCAGGTCGTGCTCGCGCTTGCGTTGTTCGTAGGCCTCGACGACCCGGGCCAGCTCCTGGCGCTCGACGGCCTTGTCGGCCATCTTCCACCGGCCCTCCTTGATGATCAGCTCGCAGTCGGCCGCGATCTCGTCCGCCGTGCGCAGGTGGTCGGCGCAGCGCGAGGCGAGGGCCAGGGCGTCGTCGAGGAGGATGCGCGGCGACAGCGTCTTGCGCCGGTCGAAGCGCAGGTCGTCGAACACGCTGTAGAGGAGCTGCCACGCCTGGGCCCGGTTGAGGAGCGTGGTGCCCGGCGCCAGGTCGAGCTCGAGGGCGTGGTCGGCGATCACCATCTGGCCGAAGGAGTGATAGGTGGCGACGGTGACGTCGGCGTCGGCCCCGAGGCGCTGCCGCACCTTCTCCTTGAGGTTGAAGGCGGCCTTGTTGGTGAAGGTGAGGGCCAGGATCTCGTCGGCCGTCGCCCGGCCGTCCTGCACGAGCCAGAGGATGCGCTCGGCCATCACCGACGTCTTGCCGGCGCCCGCCCCGGCCACGATGAAGAGCGGCGTCAGTGGGTGGGTGATGGCCTCCAGCTGTTCTGGCGTGGGCGTGAACGGGCGCTCAGACATCGGGCGCCGTCTCTCGGCCCGCGGCCTGGATCGGGCACAGGCGGTGGAACGCGCACACCCGGCAGTTGGCGTGTACCGACGGGTCGAAGTCCTCGGCCAGGATGCGGTCGGCGACGGCGAGCACGCGCGCCTCGGTGGTGGCCTCGTGGTCGGCGGTCACGCGCTGGCTGCGCACCTTCATGCTGCGAAGGAACATGAGGTCGAGATCGGTCGCCGGGCCATACGCGGCCAGGTCGGGGTCGCGGCCCGCGGCCAGGTGATACACCGCGAGCTGCAGGTTGTCGGGCATCTCGGCGTCGGGCGTCTCCCGGCTGCTCGTCTTGTAGTCGATGATCCTGAGGCCGCCGTCGCTGCGGTCGATCCTGTCGATGCTGCCGGTGATCCGATGCGGCCCCACGTCGACCTCGAACTTGCGCTCGACGGCGACCACGTCGGGCCGGGTGAGCGAGCCTTCCTGGTCCCACCAGCGGTCGAGCATGTCGAAGAAGTCACGGCGGGCTTCCTCGACCTGAGGCCGGTAGCGGGCCAGATCGTCGCGCCACATTCGCTCGCCCAGGGAGCGCAGGCCGTCGAGGCTGTAGTCGACGTCGTCGCCGTCGGGGTCGAGGAAGGCGGCCAGCACCTTGTGCACCAGCGTGCCGAGCTCGGCGTACACGTTGGAGTCGGCGCGCACGCGCAGCACGTACTCGTAGAAGTAGCGGAGGGGACAGTCCTCGTAGGTCTCGAGCTGGCTGGCCGACAGCAGCAAGGTGTGGTCGGGGTACAGAGCCGGGCCGCCGTCGGTGGGCGCGCGCATGAGCGGCGGGCCGCCCGGTGCGAGTGGGACGGTGGCCGGCTTTACCGGCCAGTCGCCGACGAACCGGCTCTCGAGCACGCCGGGCTCGGGCGCGGCGGTGGCCACGAGGGTGGTGGTGGCCCGCGTGCTGGCCACCTCGCAGAACAGGCGGCGCTCCTCGGCGAGCGACGCCCGCCGTCGTTCGGCCGCGGTGGGCGCTGACTGGCCGGCGAGAACGGCGGGGTCGAACACCGGCGCGTGGCCGTCGATAGCGGGAAGCTCGCCCTCGACGACGCCGGCGATGACGACCGTGTGCCACTGCCGGCCGGCGGCCGCGGCGACCGACGTGACCGTGACGGCGTCGGTCTCGGGCCGCCTCGTGCGCCACCGCTCGCCACCGCCGTCGAGCGACGCCAGCCACTCCCCAGCCCGGAGAGCGGGGTTGCGGTCGACTTGCCGGGTGAGCCCCTCGTGGAAAGCCACGAAGGCGTCGATGGCCCGGTCGTCGGCGGGGTCGTTGCTGGCGAGGAGCAGGGGGCCAAGGGCGCGCTCCCACACCAGGAAGACGAGGGCGGCCGGGTCGGCCGAGACCAGGTTCCGCTGGAGCTCGTCGCGAAGGTCGGTGAGGCGTTGCAGGCGAGGATCGTCGGTGACGTCGGGCGCACCGGCGGCGAGCTGGCGGCGGAAGGCGCGGACCTCGACGGGATCGAGGCCCGAGAGCGGCGACGCCAGCAGGCGGCCGAGGGCTGCATTGTCATTTTCGACGGCAGCGTCACCGAGCGCCCAGCGGAGCATGTCTTCGGCCGCGGTGACGACCGGCTCGTCGTCGAGCGGGGCGTCGACCGCGGAGGCTGGAATGGCGTGCCGGGCCAGCGCCCGGGTGATGGCGCGCGCCCGACGCCTGGGGTGGCGCACCAGCACCGCCATGTCGGACCAGCGGGCGCCGGCCTCGCGCGCCGCGAGGAGCTCGGCCGCGACAACCTCGGGCTCGATCGACGGATGGCCGCACCGCACGAGCTCCGGTTGCGACGGCGTGCGGAACGTCTGCGTCAGCACGACCTCGGCTCCGGGCAGGGCGGCGAAGTGCCGCGGCGCGGCGCCGCCGCGGCTCCCGATGGCGGCGTCGGGGTTGGCGGCGACACACAACGACGCGGCCGATGCGGCGAGGGCCTCGAGGAGGCGGGCCGTGGCCGCAGTGGCCGTCTCGAAGTCGTCGACCAGCACGTGCTCGTAGGGCGGCGGCGTCTCGGTGACCGCTTGCGCGGCGCGCGCCATGAGGCCGGGGCCGTCGGTCGCGTCGCGCGTCTCGAGCGCGGCGTGGTACTTGGCGGCGAAGGGTGTCAGCTCGCGCCAGGCGTCGTCGAGATCGTCGGCGTCAGCCGCAGGCTCGGTGCGCCAGCGGCTGAGCCCGTCGACGACCTCGTCGACGAACGCCGGGCGCCGCAGGAGGTGCCCCAGGGTGGGCCAGTTGCCGGGTTCTTCCTGGGCCAGCAAGTCGCGCACCAACGCCCGCTGCTCGGACCACGAGATGCGCCGGGGCCACGCCCCTCCGCGCGCCAGGACGTCGAATGCGACCCCGCCGAAGGTGGCGATGGGAAGGGCGTCGAACCCGCCCGCGAGCTCGGGGAGCACCGCGTCGCGCACGCCGGCCACGGCCTCGCGGCTGCGGCCGACGAAGAGGATCCTCGACGGCGGGACCTCACGGGCGAGGCGCAGGTAGCGGGCGACGAGGGCCGTGGTCTTGCCCGTACCCGCCCGGCCGCGGACGCGCAACGGGCCCGTTCCGTGCTCGACGACCAGCCGCTGCTCGGCGCTCAGCTCCACCCCTCGGAACGTACTCCCGGGGTGTGACAGCGAGGTGCGAGTGGCCCTACGCCTCCACCCATTGGCCGCGCTCGGTCAGCACCTCTTTCAGGATCGTGGGACGGTCGGTCATGATCCCGTCGACGCCCAGGTCCAGGAGGCGCTCCATCTGCGACCGCTCGTCGATGGTCCACACGTGGACCGGCAGGTGGCGGCGGTGGGCGGTGTCGACGAAGCGCTGGTCGACCAGCACGCGCTTGCCGATGTGGGTCGGCACTTGTACGCACCCACCGGCGAAGCGGCCGGTGCGGGCGCCGTAGCTGGCCACGCGCATTCGGGTGATGCCCGCCGGCCCGAGGGCGGTGCACACGCGCCCGCCGCTCAGTTTTCGGACGCGGCTCAGGCGGCGGTCGGAAAAGGCTGCGACGCACACCCGGTCGAACGCGTTGCACCTGCCCAACGTCTCGACCAGCGGGCCGACGGCGGCGTCGTGCTTGGGGTCGATATTGACGCGCACCGCCGGCCATGCGCCGAGCAGGTCCTCCAACCGCGGAATCGGCTCGCCGTCGACCCTCGCCTCTTTGATCACCGACCAGGGCAGGTCGGCGACGACGCCCGTGCTGTCGGTGACCCGGTCGAGCACGTGGTCGTGGAATGCGAGCAGCACGCCGTCGGCGGTGAGGTGGGCGTCGGTCTCGAGGTAGCGGTAGCCGAGCTCAACCGCCCGCCCGAAGGCGGCCATGGTGTTCTCGGGCTTGTCGCTCGCCCCGCCCCGGTGGGCGAAGGGGATCGGATGGGGCCAGTCGAGGAACGGCCAGCTGGTCGGGGTCAAACGGCGACGCCGACGCCGTCCAGGGCGTGGCCCATGAGGTCGACGAAGTTGTCGCAATAGAAGGCCTGCTTCGCTGACTCGCTCGCGCTCTCGAGGCTGCGCTCGAAGCGGCCGAGGGGATTGCGTCCCCCTTCGACGTGGGGGTAGTCCGACGAGAACAGGCAGATCTCCTCACCGGTGTTCTCGACGATCCAGCCTGCGTCCTCGTGGGGGTAGGGCGTGACCCGGATCTGGCGGTGCACGTACTCACTGGGCTTCAGCTCGAGCTTCTGCAGCCGCTCCTCGTTCTTGCGGAAGGCGTCGGCGGCCGAGTCCATGTTGCGCATCCACCCCGGCACCCATGACGCGCCCAGCTCGATGGCGCCGACCTTGAGGTCGGGGAAGCGATCGAGCACGCCGTCGATGATCATGACCGCGAGGGTCTGCATCGGCGGGTAGCAGATCGCCATGTAGTCGACGGAGCGGAAGTTGCCGTCGCCGCCGTGGAAGTCGGGCACGGGCGGCAGCCCGTTCTCGAAGAAGGCGGGGTCGAGCAGCCGGCCGCCGCCGCCGACGTGCAGAACGATGGGGATGCCGGCTTCCTGGGCTTGGCCCCACACCGGGTCGAGGGCGATGTGACTCGGGGAGTGGCCCCTCGGGCACGCCGACGCGATCAGCAGCGCTTTGCATCCCATGGCCAAGGCCTCACCGGCCATCGCCGACGCCCGTTCGAAGTCGGCGAGCGGGACGTACCCCACCGGCAGCAGGCGCGGGTCGACCGAACAGAAGTCGACCACAGCCCGGTTGTGGGCCCGAGCGATGCCATACGCAAAGTCGAGGTCGTCGCCGTGTTCGGCGGCGTGCAGCTCCTGCATGTGGGAGCTATTGAAGATCAGCTGCGACTTGAACCCGAGGAGGTCGAGGGCCTGGGAGCGGTCCTCCTTCAGGAACGATCCCGTGGCCCAGTAGTTCTTGCGAAGCCAGATTTCTTCGGCGTCCTTGGCCCGGTACTCGGGGTCGGCGTGCTTCTGGCGGGCGTCGTCGAGGAACTTCCGGTGCGCCGCCCAGTTCTTGTCGTAGTAGGCCTCGAGCGTCGGCTTGATGCCGGGATCCGCGTAGGGGAGCAGCCAGTCCGGGGGCTCCACGATGTGGGCGTCGGCGTCGTGCATCTGGGTCGCCAGCATGGCCGAAGCGTATGCCGCGGCTATTTGAGGTGCTGGTCGAACCAGGCGAGCATGCGCCGCCAAGCGTCGGCCGCCGCCCCGGGCACATAGGCGTCAGGGCTGACGTCGCGGTTGAAGCCATGGCCGGCGTCGGCATAGCGCACGACGTCGTGGTCGACGGGGGCGTCGTCGAGGGCGGCGCGCAGCTGTTCGACGTCATCGATGGGGATCGACTGGTCCTCGTCGCCGAAGAAGCCGAGCCACGGCGTCTGCAGCGATCTGGCCTCGTCGACGAGCGCCGGAAACTGCGGGAAGCGGCCGTTGACGATGCCGCCGCCGTAGTAGCCGACGGCCGCGCCAATCGCCCGGCGGGCGGCGACGAGGAAAGTGACCCGTCCGCCGAAGCAGAAGCCGACAATGCCGATGCTGCTGTCGGCCCAGCCGGCGTCGTGCAGCAGAGAACGGGCGGCGTCCACGTCGATCAGGATCCCGTCGTCGGAGAGCCCGGCGTACTTCTCCATCACCTTCTCGAAGTTGCCGTAGGGGACGGTGCCGCCGCCGGCCCGGTGGAAGAAGTGGGGCGCCACGGCGTGGTAGCCGCGCTCGGCCAGGCGGTCGGCCACCGACTCGATGTGCTCGTTGACGCCGAACGCCTCCTGCACGACGATCACGCCGCCCTTCGCCCGACTCGTCCCCTGGTCAGGCGCCGACTCGTAGACCTCCATGGGTCCGTCTGCGGTCTGGACCGTGAGGGTGCGTCCACTCATGCTCGTACGTTTCCTCCTGTGTTGACGCCGATCGTTGCTGCTGCCCGCTCGAGGCCCTCGGGTTGCCACGGGGCTCGGAGGGCAATGTTGACCTGGTCGGCGCCGGCTTCGATGTAGCGCCCGACCTTGTCGCGCGCCTCCTCGTCGCTGCCGGTCAGGGCCGCGTCGCGGAAGAACTCGGCCAGCCCGTTGAACTGGGCGACGAGATCCTCGTGCTTCCACGCCAGCGCCACGTTGACGGCGCAGCGGATCTCGCCTGGGTCACGCCCGACCTCTTCGCAGTGCCGGTGGAGGACGGCGCGCTTGCGGGCGAACTCGTCGGGCGACACGAACGGCACGTTCCAGCCGTCGGCCCACTTGGCGACCGTGCGGAGCGTCTTTCGCTCCCCGCCGCCGCCGATCCAGATCGGAAGCCGCTGCTGGACCGGCCGGGGCTCGCACCTGGCATCGCGCAGCTGGAAGTACTCGCCATCGAACGTCGTCGTGTCGTCGCGGAGCAGGCCGCGAGCGCACTGGGCGGCTTCGTCGAGCTGCGCCAGGCGCACGCCCGCCGACGGGAACGGGATGCCGTAGGCGTCGTACTCACCCTGGTGCCAGCCGGCGCCGAGGCCCAGGGCTGCCCGGCCTCCGGAGAGGTGGTCGATGGTGGCGATGGCGTTGGCTAGCACCGCCGGATGGCGATAGCCGACCGAGTACACGAGGCAGCCGCACGTCACCGTTGACGTCTCGCACGCCAGCGCGGCGTGGGCGGCCACCGCCTCGAAGCACTCGGCCCCGCCCGACGCGTCGGCCGCGTAGAAGTGGTCCCACACCGAGATCCATCCGAAGCCGAGACCCTCGGCGTGGTGCCACACGTCGACCAGATCGGCCATGGTGGAGTTCTGGAGCCCGGCGTGCACGCCGAAGACCGTCACGCGTCCGGACCCTAGTGTGCGCTCTGTGGCCGGCATCATCCTCGTCAACGCCGCCGCCGGCCCCGACGACCTGTCACCCGATGACCTGCGACGCCGCTTCAGCGGTCACGAGGTTGTCGAGTGTGAGCCCGACGAGGTTGGTAAGCGGACGGCTGATGCCGTGCGGCGCGGCGTCGACTTCGTGGGTGTCGCCGGTGGCGACGGAACGATCCGATGCGCGGCCCAGGAGCTGGTCGGTTCGGATGTGCCGTTGCTTCCCATCCCCGCGGGCACCAGGAACCACTTCGCCAAGGACGTGGGCATTCCCGAGGTCGACGATGCCGTCGACGCCGCCAAGGGCCATGTGCTGCGCGTCGACGTCGGCGAGGTCAACGGCTATCGCTTCCTGAACAACTCGAGCATCGGCCTGTATCCGCGCATCGTGGTCAGGCGCGAGGCGCATGAGCGCCGGCTACCCAAAGGCCTCGCCAATCTGGTGGCCGTATGGGAGCAGGTGCGCCGACGCGGCCAGCGGTTCGGGGTTGACGTGGACGGGGAGCGCCACCGGGCGTGGATGGTCTTCGTCGGCAACGGGCGCTATGGCGAAGGCATGATCGACCTGGCTGACCGCGAGTCGCTCACCGGACACGAGCTCGACGTGCGCGTCGCTCTCGGTGACAAGCCCGCAGCTCGAGTGCGGCTGCTGCTCGCCCTGCTCGTGGGGCGCCTTTCGCGGTCGAAGCTCCTCGTCGAGATGACGACGCCCGACGTGTGCATCGACGTCGAGGGCAGAGACGAGATCGAGGTGGCGCTCGACGGTGAAGTGGAGCGCCTGGAGACCCCGCTTCGCTACCGGTCGCTCGAGGGGGCGCTCTCGGTGCTCGTGCCCGTCGGCTTGAAAACGGTCGAGCGGTAGTACCGAAGCTCTTCGACGCTCTCCCGAATGTCGTCGAGGGCCCGGTGGCCGCCGGCCTTGTCGGGGGCGTCGGCCAGCACCTCGGGGTACCAGCGCCGGCACAGCTCCTTGATGGTCGACACGTCGACCGAGCGGTAGTGGAGGTACTGCTCGATCTCCGGGAGTTGCGTGGCCAGGAACCGGCGGTCCATGCCGATGGAGTTGCCGGCGAGGGGGACCGTGCGCGGCTCGGGAACATGTTGCTTGATGAACTCGAGGGTGGCGGTCCCCGCCTGCTCGAGCGACAGCGTTGAGCTCTCGATGGCGGCGAGGAGCCCGCTCTTGGTGTGCATCTTGCGGACGACGTCGTCCATCTGGGCCAGCGCCTCGGGCGGCTGGTGGACGACCAGGTCGGGTCCCTCGGCGGTGACGTTGAGGTCGTCGTCGGTGACGAGGGTGGCGATTTCCACGATGGTGTGACGGCTCGGATCGAGCCCCGTCATCTCCAGGTCCATCCAGACGAGCATCGGCGGGCGAGCCTACGCTCCGGCCCTCATGGCCCTGGCCGTTCCCGTCGTCCGCCTCGATCCCGAGCTTCCACTGCCGTCCTACGCCAGGCTGGGCGACGCCGGCGCCGACTTGGTCGCCCGGGCCGACCACGTGCTCGCGGCGGCGGGGGGCAGGGCGCTGATCCCCACGGGGATCGCCATCGCCTTGCCCGACGGCTACGCCGGGTTCGTGCTCCCGCGCAGCGGCCTGGCCCTGCGCCACGGTGTCACGTGTCTGAACACCCCCGGCCTGATCGACGCCGGCTACCGCGACGAACTCAAGGTGTTGCTCGTCAACACCGACCCCCGCGACGAATACACCGTCGAGCGCGGCGACCGCATCGCCCAGCTCGTCATCCAGCGCGTCGAGGAGGCCCAGTTCGAGGTCGCCGACGAGCTTCCGCCGTCCGAGCGCGGCCTCGGCGGCTTCGGCCACAGCGGCCGCTGACCTCTTTTTGGACGTTTGCCGGCCCTATAGGCGAGTAAATCTCCAAAAAGCTCACGGGGCGGGAAGCCAGATGCCGCTCTCGTCGTGACCGCACGTGGCGACGCGCGCCGTGCCCCGCGAGCGATCGCGGGCGACCAGGGCGACGAGCGCGGCGTCGAGGAAGTCGTGGGACTTCTCCAATCCGTTGACGTCCACGCCGGCGGACCGCAGGAGCTCAGCGCGCACCGCTCGCCCCTCGGACGTGGTCTTCTTCGGCAGCCGCGCGCCCGCCAGCAGGCGGAAGCCGCCGTAGGGGTAGGCCTCGACAGGGTCGTGGCCCGCGGTCCGCAGCGCGCTGAACAGGGCGATGCCCGTCGCCATCCACGTCCCCGGCGCCGGCTCCGGCGGCGTCGACCACGGCACCCAGATCCCGTACTCGCGGCCCAGGGCGATCTCGCCGCACCGACCGTGACGGAACTTGCGGGCGACGGTCTCGTCGCCGGCGTGGGGGGCCGTGCTCCAGGCGCCGGGGGAGTCGACGGCGACGCCCTGCACCTCTCCGAGCAGGCGCTGAACGGCAGCGGGCTCGCGTCCGTCGACGACCTCGGCCCGCACCACCCGGCCCCGTCCGTCGATGACAACCGTGTGAACACGCCGGGCTCCGACATCGACACCGGCCCACACGCGCGCAAGAGTACGGGGCATGCAACGGCTCACAGGACTCGACGCCACCTTCCTCTACATGGAGACGCCCTCGATCCACATGCACGTGGCGTCGACCGGAGTCTTCGACCCGTCCACGGTTCCGGGCGGCTATTCCTTCGAGAAGGTGGTCGAGCTCGTCGAGAGCCGCCTCCACCTTCTTCCGCCCTTCCGGCGCCGGCTCAAGGAGGTGCCCTTCCAGCTCCACCACCCCTTGTGGATCGAGGATCCCGACTTCGACATCGAGAACCACGTGCACCGGGCGGCGCTGCCGGCGCCCGGCGGTGCCCACGAGCTGGCCGACTTCGCGGCCGACGTCTTCAGCCGCCCGCTGGACCGCAGCAAGCCGCTGTGGGAGATGTACGTCGTCGAGGGTCTCGAGCACGGGCACATCGCCGCCATCACCAAGACCCACCACTCCGCCATCGACGGTGTGTCGGGCGCCGAGCTGACCGTCAACCTCCTCGACCTCCAGCCCGAGCCCACTGCGGTTCCGCCGCCGGAGACGCCGTGGGAGCCCGACCGCATCCCCTCCGACGCCGAGCTCGTGGGCTACGCCGTCAGCTCGTTGGCCCGCCAGCCCTTCCGCGCTGCCAAAGCCGTGCAACGCACGACTCTGGCAGCCGTCAACGTGCGGCGGCGCAACCGGTTGCCCGACACCGTGCCGCCGCCGGCGCCGTTCAGTGCCCCGCCCACGCCCTTCAACGTCTCGATCGACGGGCGCCGCCGCTTCGCCTTCACCGAGGTCCCCCTCGACGAGGTGAAGATGGTGAAGAACGCCCTCGGCGGCACGGTCAACGATGTGGTCCTCGCCGTGTGCGCGGGCGCGCTGCGGTCCTACCTGTTGGGCAAGGGCGTGCTGCCCGAGAAGGGCCTCGTCGCCATGGTGCCCATCTCCGTGCGCACCGACGACCAGAAGGGCGCCATGGGCAACCGGGTGTCGTCGATGCTCACCGGCCTGGCCACCGACATCGAGGATCCGGTCGAGCGCCTCCACCTGATCTCGGCTGGCACCCGGCAGGCCAAGGAACAGGACAAGGCCATCGGCGCGGACACCCTCATGGACTGGACCGAGTTCGCGGCGCCCGCGCTGGCGGCGCGTGCCGCCCGGCTCTACAGCAACATGAAGGTCGCCGACCGGGTCCGACGGCCGCTCTTCAACGTCACCATCTCCAACGTCCCCGGCCCGCCGTTCCCCCTCTACTGCGCGGGCTCGCGGATGGTGGCCCTCTACCCGATGGGCCCCATCGCCGACGGGGCCGCACTCAACATGACGGTGATGAGCTATTTGAGCTCGATGTACTTCGGTCTGGTCGCCGGCCGGGACGCCGTCCCGGACGTCTGGGACCTCGCCCACGGCATCAACCAGAGCGTCGACGAGCTCAAGAAGGCAGCCGACGCCGTGGGGCGCCCCTGATAGAGTCGTACGCCTCGCGGACGTGGCTCAGTTGGTAGAGCACAACCTTGCCAAGGTTGGGGTCGCGGGTTCGAATCCCGTCGTCCGCTCCACGTAATGTCCGGCCCATGTCCGACCCGCGTTCGCGGCGAGGGGCGCGGATCGCCGGGCGTGCCCACAAGGCTCTGGCGAGGGTCAAAGCACAGCCGCACGCTGGGCCGGCGAACGGAGCTTTTCGTTATGCCGTGGGCGGACTGTGGGACGAGATGGGCGCCGCTCAGTTCGACTATCTCGTCGCGCAGGGATTGAGGCCCGAGCACCGGCTACTCGACATCGGATGTGGCACCCTCCGCGGCGGCGTCAGGTTCATCCCCTTCCTCGATCCTGGCAACTACTTCGGCATCGATATCAGCCAAGAGATGCTGGACGCCGGCGAGCAGGAGCTGGCCTTGGCCGGGATCTCGAATCGTCGCCACACATTGCGTCAAACGAGCGAGTTCGAGATGAGGTTCGAGGACACGCAGTTCGACTATGCGCTCGCCCAATCGGTCTTCACTCATATCGACCTGAACCAGATCCTTCGCTGCCTGCTGAACGTTCAGCAGGTGCTGGCGCCCGCGGGCCGGTTTTATGCCACGTTCCTCGAAAACCCCGCGGGCAAGAACAGCCTGGATCCCGTCTGCCATCCACAGCCAGGTGTCGCCGACACCGTCACATTCCTCGATCGAGATCCCTTCCACTACAGCCTGGACGCGTTCGAGTGGGCATGCACGGGGACCGAGCTCACGGTGGACTACATCGGCGACTGGGGCAGCCCTCGAGGTCAGAAGATGCTCCTGTTCCGCAAGGCAGGTTGAGAGCCGGGCGAAGCTCCAGCGTCAGCCGCGGTACACATGGGGCATCAGGGCGTTGGGCGGGATGACGCCGAGCTTGCCGGCCCGGTAGTCGTCCACCGCCTGCTGCAACTCCTCACGGGTGTTCATCACGAACGGCCCGTAGTGAGCGACGGGCTCACGGATCGGACGTCCGCCGAGGACGATCACCTCGAGCGGCTCCTGGCCGTCACGGGCACGCAACGTCAGGCGGTCACCCTGTCCGAACACCGCGAGCTGGCCGCCCTCGATGGCGCGACCTTCGCTGCCCACACTGCCCTGACCCGACAGCACGTAGGCCAAGGCGTTGAAGTCGGCGCGCCACGGCAGTGACAGCTGGGCACCGGGGGCGATGGTGGTGTGAACGAACGCGATCGGTGTGTGCGTGTCGCCCGGACCCTTGTGCCCGGCGACGTCGCCGGCGACGACGCGCACGAGGGCGCCGCCGTCAGGCGACGAGAGCAGCGCGACCTGCTCGCCCTCGAGGCTCTGGTACCGCGGCGACGTCATCTTGTCCTTGGCGGGGAGGTTCACCCACAGCTGCAACCCATGGAAGAGGCCACCGCTGACGACAAGTGCCTCGGGCGGCGTCTCGATGTGCAGGATGCCGCCGCCGGCGGTCATCCACTGGGTGGCGCCATCGGTGATCACGCCGCCGCCGCCGTGGGAGTCCTGATGCTGGAACGTGCCGTCGAGCATGTAGGTCACGGTCTCGAAGCCGCGGTGCGGGTGCCAGTTGGTGCCCCGCGGCTCGCCCGGCCCGTAGTCGACCGACCCCATCTGATCCATGTGGATGAACGGGTCGAGCTCCTCGGTGGGTACGCCGGCAAAGGCGCGGCGCACCGGGAAACCTTCGCCTTCGAAGGCGCTGGGCGCGGTCGTGACGCGCTTCACCGGCCGCTCGGTCTCGTCGGGGGAGGCCTCGGGCAGCCTGGGCAGGCTCAGGGTGTCAGCGGTGACGGCGGGCATGGCACGCTCCAGATAGTTGTAGAATCAAGGATCCCTCCGTACAACAGGCTGAGGGCCGTCTCTGTTCCACGGTAGGACGAGCACCGCCACCGGCGACGCCCTAGATTTGCGGCGTCGTCCAGCACTCCCGCACCGCGGCCTTCGACGCCGAGGCCTTCTTGGCCTCCGTCCTCGAGTCGTCTGACGACGCCATCTTCGGCATCGACGCCGCGGGCGCGCTGACCCTTTGGAACCGCGGCGCCACCGACCTCTACGGCTACGACGAGGCTGACGTCGTCGGCAAGCCGGCCGGCTTGCTGTTCGCCGACCATCGCCGGACCGAGGGCGAGGGGCTCGTCGAGCGCGCCCTGCACGGCGAGCAGGTTGAACGGGCCGATACCGACGCTCGGCGCAGAGACGGGTTGGTGATCCCGGTGTCGATGACCCTCACGCCGCTGCCCGCCGGCCAAGAATCGCCCGCGGGGGTCGTCGCCGTTGTTCGAGACGTCAGCGAGCAGAAGCTGGCGGCGGCAACTCTGGCGGAGAGCGAGGAGCGCCTTCGGGAGAGCGAGATCCTCGCCCATACAGGTGCATGGCTGTGGGACGGGAACGACCTCGTGCAGTGGTCCGACGGCATGTATCGCATCCACGGGATCGATCCGCACGACTTCGACGGCACGCTCGATGCCCACTTCGCGCCGGTCCACCCTGACGACCGCGCGGCCGCACGGCCGCTCGTGCTCGAGGCGTTCACGCTCGGGGGGTCCTTCGAGACCGAGTACCGCGTCCAGCTGCCCGACGGCCGCACGGCCTGGGTCTATGTCCGGGGTCAGCCCATCGTCGACGCGGCTGGCCGTCCGCAAGGGATGACCGGGATCTACCAGGACGTGTCTGAGCGCCGCCGGGCCGAGCAGGATCGGCGCCTGCTCAGCGAGGCGCAGCTGCGCCAGGTGCAGGCCCGCGAGATCAACGACGAGATCGTGCAACGCCTGGTCGTCGCCCAGCTGGCGTTCGAACTGGGTCAACAGGACCGGGCCATGGACGCCCTCCAGAGCACGTTGGCGACGGCACGCAGGCTGGTCACCGGCTTGCTCGGGAGCGGCCCCGTCGAGGCTGGGAGCCTGCGCCGGTCGGCCCGGGCAGAGTCGGGCTGAGCACCTACCGGGTCGTCGCCGCGGCCTCCAACGTCGAGATCCACGCCCGATCGAGCCTGCACGCCATCGACGGACGGGCGACGGACGTGCGAGGCACGATCGACGCGGAGATCGTCGACGGCCGCGTGGCTCGGCTCAGCGGTGGCCACATCGAAGTGCCTGTGGCCACGTTGAAGTCGGGCAACGCCCTGGAGGACGCGGAGCTCCAGCGGCGGATCGACGCCCGGCGGTACCCCACGATCGCGGGCGAGGTGCGGCGCGCCGACGCCGTTGACGACGAAGGCCGTTTCCGGGTCGAGGGCGAGATCATCTTTCACGGCGTGACCCAGACGGTCATCGGCGACGTGCAGGCCTCGGCGGACGGCATGCGAATCGTCGTGGACGGCGAGCACGTTTTCGACGTGCGCGAGTTCGGCATCAAGCCGCCGCGGATTCTGATGTTGCGGGTGGAACCCGACGTGCGGGTGAGCATCAAGCTGGTCGCCGAGCCCGCCTGACAGTTTCGCGGTGAGCCGGCTCCCGCAGCTGAACCGCTAGGGCATCCCCATCCGCATCAGTTCCCGCAGCGGTTCGGGGACCTCGGTGACGAACCGCCATTCGCCGCCGGCGCCGTTGCGGGCCAGGTCGACGACCACGTCGGCAACCTGCTCGGGCGTCTGCCACTCCATGAAGTTCTCGGCCATGCCGACCCAGGCCGCGGGTCGGGAGCCGTCCCCGCTCTTGTCGATGAGCGGCGTCTGCACGAGCCCGGGGAGCACCGCCGTGACCCGGATTCCGTGGCTGACTTCCATCGCCGCGCAGGTGCGGGTGAACATCAGGACCCCGGCCTTGGTCGCCGAATAGCCAGGCTCGTCGAGCAACGGCAGCACAGACGCCATCGACGCCGTGTTCACCACCGCGCCGCCGCCCCGCGCTGCCATATGCGGCACCGCGACCCGGGTGCCGACGACGACGGCCGCCAGGTTGATCGTCACCTGGCGCATCAGCACGGTCGGGTCGGTGTCCGGCCACAGCGGCTCGCCGCACACGATGCCGGCGTTGTTGTGCAGCACATCGACGCCGCCGAAGGTCTGTTCGGCCTCGTCGAGCATGCGGGCCAGGTCAGCGGGCTCGGTGACGTCGACGCGTGTGAACCTCGCCGTGCCACCTTCTTTCTCGATCAGCTGCGCGGTCTCGTGCCCGTCGGCCTCGGCGATGTCGGCGACGAGCACCGACGCTCCGACCGCCGCGAAGGCCAGTGCCGACGCCCGCCCGATACCCGAGCCGGCACCGGTGACGACCGCTGTCCTGCCCGCCAGCTCCACCGCGCTGACAGTACTGGTCAGCGACTCGCGAGGACTCCGCTCAGCGCTGGCCTAAGTGGTTGTGGAGGATGTCGAGGTAGGTGTTGCCCCACTCGCCGGCGGGCTCGACGGCCGTGCCCTCGCCCCACTCGTTGAACGTCGTCACCAGCTTCCACTGCACAGGCGCGGCGGCCATGGCGGCGACCGCCTTGTCGAACTGGGCGGGATCACGGGCCAGGAACGGGCCCTGGCTGTCGTAACGGTTGAAGCCGGGAGACACCGAGTAGGAGTACGGGGTGAGCACCGAGCTGTAGACGTTGGGCGAGTACTCGTGCCACGAGTCGGCGAGACCGGCACACGACTGAAATCCGCTGAAGCGCTTCTGCACGATGTAGAAGCCGATGTTGGCGTCGTGCCAGGTCTGCGCCATGCCGCAACCGTCACCCGCGTTCGGCCAGACGAAGAGCACCGGGCGTCCGGCGACGTGCATGTAGTTGGGATCGTTGGCGTAACGGTCCTTGATGTACTGCATGGCGTTGCGCAGGCCGCCGACGGAGTGATCCGACAACGCCGGGGCGCCGCTCTCGTAGTACAGGGCCCACTGGAACGGCGTGCCGTGCGCGGCCTGCAGGTCGACACCGAAGGCCGTGTCGACCGTCTGGTAGCCGTACGGGTTTCCGGGCGCGGACGCGGGTCCCCACCACGAGGCGATGGCTCCCTGCATCCCCGCGTAGCGCATCTGGTCGATCTGCCGCCTGACGGTCGCGGGATCGTTCGAGTTATACGCGCCCGCCGTCGGGTGGTACTTGGTGCCGGGGTTGCTGAAGCTGGAGGGGTACCAGCCGTAGTAGAAGGCGGCCGTGAAGCCGCTGGCCGGGGGAGCGGGCGCAGGCGCAGGCGCGGGCTTGGGGGCGGCGGTCGCACGCGGCGCCGAAGCGCGGGGCGCGGCGTGGGTCGCGGGCGGGGACGTGGTCGCTGCGCTGGACGGCGGCGCCGCGACCGTTGTCGTGGGATCGCCGGAGGTGGAGGTTGTGGGTGCTTCGGTGCTCGACGTCGTCGGCTCCGGCGCCGAATGACCGACCGCGACCTTCGTCGACGCGTCGCTGTGACTGGCGACGGCGGTCCCGCCCGCGGCCAGCAGGAGGACGACGGCGACGGTGAGGCCGCGTACGACCTTGTGCCTCCGGGCCCTGCCCTCGGTTGTGGTCATCGCTCCCCTTCTTCTCCTCAAGGGAAGGGATCGGAACGAATGGGTCGTCGCTTTACCGACGGGCCGCCAGGCCGTCGATGACCACACGGAGCGCCTCGCCCATGCGCTGCCGGGCCGCCCCGGGGTCCGGCGACGCCGCCATCAGCATGGCGCCCTCGTTCAGACCACCGAGGAGGATGTGGGCCAGGGCCTCGACGGGCGCGGCGCGGATGGCGCCGGTCTGCACGGCGACCTCGAGCACGGCCGTGACCATGCCCAGGCCGTATGCCATGTCGATCTGGCGCCACGTCTCCCAGCCGAGCACGCTGGGCCCCTCGAGCAGGACGATGCGCTGCACGGCAGGTTCCAGGCAGGCATCGAGGAATGCCTCGGTCCCGCGGTGAAGCACCTCGAGGGGATCCGTGAGCCCGGCGACAGCCTCCTCGACCTGGGCGATCATGTGCTGCTCGAGGCTCTCGTAGACAGCCCGGAAGAGATCGGCCTTGTCGGTGAAGTGGTGGTAGAGGGCCCCCCGGGTGACGCCTGCCGCCTTCACGACCGCCTCGGTGGGCGTGTCGGCGAAGCCCCGCTCGGCAAATAGGCCCTCGGCCGCGCCGACGAGGGCGGCCCGGGTGGCCTCGGACTGCTCGGCTTTCGTCGCCATCAGCGTTCAGGGGGCCTCTGACGTGCGGAAAGATCCATACAGGCAGTATGCTCGTCCTACCTACGGGACGGCCGAGCAGGCGATTTCAGCACGTGACGCGCGTCACACCGCTGCTCGATGGCCAGAGACGGCCAATTCGTGGGAAGATTGACGGCGTCCGGAGCGCTGTACAAGTGCTACGCGCCGCGCGGCCAATTGGCCGGCTCTCCCAGCCGCCAGCCACGCGACGAGAAGGTGTACCGACGGAGGAAGTAATGGGGAAGCAAGCCACGAGGCGACCCGACAGCGAGCGAGAGCAGGATCTCGTTCGCCTGTATCTGGATGAGATCGGGCGCCACGAGCTGCTCACGAAGGACGACGAGGTGCGTCTGGCCCAGGCCATCGAGGCCGGGCGGGAGGCACGCGCCGAGCTGGCCGCGGGCGGCAAGTTCCCGCGCGGCCGCCGGGCCGAGCTGCTGCGCCTGGCTGACGGGGGCGAAGAGGCGACGCAGACGTTCGTCAACGCCAACCTGCGCCTCGTGGTCTCGATCGCCAAGAAGTACCAGTCGACGGGCCTGCCGCTGCTCGACCTGATCCAGGAGGGCAACCTCGGCCTGATCCACGCGGTCGAGAAGTTCGACTGGCGCAAGGGCTTCAAGTTCTCGACGTACGCCACGTGGTGGATCCGCCAGGCCATGCAGCGGGGCGTCGCCAACACGGCGCGCACCATCCGCCTGCCGATCCACGCCGGCGACCAGCTGGCGCGGGTCCAGAAGGCGCGCGACCGCCTGGAGGCCGAGCTGGGTCGTCATCCCACGCTCGCCGAGCTGGCGGCGGAAAGCGACATGGACGAGGCCGAGGTCGACAAGGTGCTCGGCTTCGCGGCCGACACCCGCAGCCTGTCAGAGACCCTCGGCGAGGACTCCGACACCGAGCTGGCCGAGGTCGTCGCCGACCCCGGTGCCGCGTCCCCGTTCGACGAGGCCGCCGCGGCCCTGATGGGCGGCGAGATCGAGAAGCTGCTGGCGTCGCTCACGGGCCGTGAGCAGGAGATCCTGCGCCTGCGGTTCGGTCTCGACCGGGGCGAGCCCCGTCCCCTCGACGAGGTCGGCGCCCACGTCAACCTCACCCCCGAGCGGGTGCGGCAGATCGAAGCGCGTGCGATGTCGAAGCTCCGCCACCCCTCGGCGGGTCTCGACGCCCACGAGCTGCTCGCCAGCTGATCTCTCAGATCCGAATGCGATCGCGGCTGTGGCCGGTAACGGCCGCAGCCGTTTTCGCGTGCGTGGGGCTGACCACCGCGGCGTGCGGCGGCGGAGGGTCGAAGGCGACGACCACCACGTCGGGGCCGCCGACCACGCTCCCCAAGCCGGTGGCGAACATCGTGATCCGACCCGCCCAGGGGCCGGTGGGCACCGCGTTCACGCTGATCGGCACCGGGTTCAAGCCGGGGGAGACGGTGACGTTCCAGGTCGTGTTCCCCGATCCCTCCCACCCGCCGTTCGCCGGTCAGCCCCATAAGACGACGCCGGACGGCGCGGTGCAGACGACCTACCGGGCGACGCCGGGCAACCCCAACGGCACCTACACGGTGAAGGCCACGGGCGACATGGGCACCACCGGCGAGAACACCTTTGTCCTCGGCACCGGGACGACGGCCACCAGCGTCCGTTCCACGACCGCCACCACGAGGGCGTCGACCACCACTTCTCGATAGCCCGATCGGGCCACGCGCAAGCGGCCCATTCGGGCCATTCACGCGCGTCGCTCTCACTGCGATCATCGACCGCAGGAGGGGAGAACGGTGGCAATACCGCGCAAACGGGTGGCTCGGCTCGCCAGCCTCGGCCGCGTGGCGCTGGCCGTCGGGCTTCTCGCCGCCCTGGGGTGGGCGGCGATCTACGGCTTTAAAGGGTCAGCGCATGCCGGCGATACCGGACGGCTGGCCGATCGCCTCCAAGTAGTACGCGCCACCGCATCGTCGGCAGGGCCATGGCTTCAGGCGGGTGTGGCCGAAGTTCAGGGGGTCGCAAGCCGAGCGGCGGCCGATCCCGGGGCTGCGGTGGATAGTTACGCGAGCGGTCCCCATACCTTCCGCGAGGCATTCGTCGTCGACAGGACGCTACGGCGCGTCGCCGGGGCGCAGCGCTATTGGGGATCGGGCAACTCGCTTGCTCCCTGCGCCGGTGGCGACGCCAAGGGTCTTCAGCATTTGGTGGACGCCGCGGCGAGCACAGGACCGGCCGTGCACGCCTTCTACGACCCCTGCGGAGCGGCGGTTGTCGGCGCCGCTCAGGCGGCGGCCAATGGCACGGTGGCGATCGTTCTCGCCAGTCCAACGACGCTCGCGGCACGGCTTGACACGCTGGCGCACCTGCCGAACAGCTATGCCGCCTTCGTCGCGTCCGACGGTTCGTCGGTCACCGCCGACGGGGCGGTGGCCCAGAGACCTGACGGTGCGCAGAAGGACGACATCAGCGTCTACGTGCCGGGTCACGCCCAACACGAAGGGACCGACACGGTCGGCGGTGTGGTTCGGGCCTGGGCGCCGTTGCCCGCGGGCTGGGCGGTGGCCGTCGACGAGGCCACGCCAGAATTCAGCCCCCCGGCGGTGGTCCAGCGCCCTAACTGGGTCCCGGTGCTCGTCGTGGCTTGCTTCGCCCTCGCGATTCTGGTCGTCGGATTCTTCGACAACCGGCGCCGGCGGGCGCTGACGCGGGCCGACGAGGACCGGGCCTCGTTCCTCGCGGTCGTGGGTCACGAGTTGCGGACGCCGCTCACGGTCCTCAAGGGGTTCGTCGACACGCTTTCGGCCCGGTGGGATCACCTCGACGACGATCAACGCCAGACGCTTGTCGAGCGACTCGGACCGCAGGTTCGACGCTTGCACCGCGGCGTGGACCGGCTGTTGATCGCGGCCGACATACAACGGGGAGCCACCCTGCGCGTCAGTGCCGATGCCCTCGCCCTCGAGTCGGTGGTCAACGACGTCGTCGAGGGCTTCCGGCCATTGGCTCCGCTTCACACCTTCGCCGTCGACGTCGCCCCCGACCTCGCCGTGGTCGGCGACCGCAAGGCGCTGGGACAGGCGCTCGATCAGATCGTCGACAACGCTGTGAAGTACTCGCCGTCGGGTGGGACCGTGGTCCTGCGAGCGCGCCGGACGTCTCGACGGGTGGAGCTCGCCATCGACGACGAGGGCGTCGGCCTCCCCTCGGACTTCTCGCGCATCTTCGAGCCCCTCACCCAGGGTGAGGAGGTCGAAACGCGCGTGCACGACGAGGGTGGCGTCGGCGTGGGCCTGTACATCGCCCGAGCGCTGCTCGAGGCGATGCGGGGCACCGTAAGCGCGGCGCGGCGCGCGCCTGAACCGGGAACTCGCATCGTGGTCAACCTCGTTGCTGGCCCTTCGCTCCCGTCTGGGCGTGAGCAGCTAGCGCCGACCGGCCGTGTGCATGGCCCGATCTAACTACGACGGAAATGGCACGTCGGCGCTATGGATTCAATGAGCCGTATTCCCCATGATCGAATTGCTGAGTGGCGGTTCTACCACGGAGGGAAAAGGGGAAGCATGCGACGCAGACTCATCATCGCGGTCGTGTCATCGACAATCGCTGTGGCCGGTCTCGGAATCGGTGGCGCGACCACCGCGTACGCGGCATGCGGCGTGCCCGACGTCTGCAGCTCGACGAGCGCCGTCTCCGCCACACTCGCGAACGTGTTGGGCACACGGTCGGTGGCGACTGTGGCGCCGATCACCATGACCAACGCATCTCAGGTCACGACGCTTACCACCACCTGGGACGCGAAGGTTGCTGAGGTCAGCCGCTCTGGTACGAACCCCTGGTCGATCCAGGCGACGCTCTCGACCGGCAAAGTGACCTACCTCACGAACAACATTCCGGCTGCTGCGTTCGTGCTCAGCGGCAACGCCGCATCAGTGGTCGCCGGAGGAGGCGGCACCTGGTCTGCGGGCGCCGGGGGTGCGCTCAACGACGACGGTGTCACCGGAACGCCGCTCTGCGGCAATGCCGGCCAGACCGCGACCGTCACCTATACGGGCACCTACGACTGCACCGGCACCATCACGCTGACTCCGCCGAACGGCACCGTCCAGGGCGCCTACGCCGGCACGTTCGTCGTGACGCTGCTCGACTGAGTTCACCAAAAGGAATCAACATGCGCTCCCATGTGATCCGTTGGCTGGCCATCCCCGCCCTTGTGGCGGGGATGGCCCTTCCTGCTCGAGCGTGGGCCCAGACGCAGGCCCCGCCACAGCAGGTTCCGTCGGTGGCCGTGACGCCGGCAACGAAGTCGCCGAACGACCCCAACAACGGTCAGTGGTTCTTCATCGACGGGCTGCTCCCCGGTCAGACCGGCCAGAGCGCAGCGAAGCTGACGAACCCTGCGAGCGTCCCGCAGACCGTGCACCTCTATTTGGCTGATCTCGACTTCGTGGCGAACGGCGGTGCCCGCCTCGCTGACGACGGGAAGTCGGTGGACATCGGCACGTGGGGCGGCTTCGGCAGCAACTCCAACGTCACCCTCGCTCCGAACGAGACACGTGTGGTGCCGTTCGGAGTCACCGTGCCGAACGACGCCGAGCCCGGTGACCACGTCGGTGCAGTCGTTGTCGAGGCCGCGCCGCAGAGCACCGGCGACAACAGCATCCTGAAGATCGTCAGGCGAGTCGCGACCCGCTTCTATGTCACGCTCCCCGGCGAGGCGCACGCAGCTTTCTCCATCAAGCAGATCACGATGAAGAAGGACTCGAGCTTCCTGACCAAGGAGGTCACGACCGCCGTCGTCCTCCACAACGACGGACGCGTCCGTCTGCGTCCGACGGTATTGATCAACGGTAAGCAGGCCAAGGGCTCCAGCGTTCTGCTCTCGAACTCCATCGAGCCGTACTTCATCACGCAGAAGGTCCCGATCTGGGGTGGTCCGGTGTCGGCGCACGTGGAGGTTCACAGCAAGGTCGGCCAGGCGGAGGGGCCCGTGCGCGCGCAGCAAGCGTCGATCTTCGTGATTCCGTACGTGCTTCTCGTTGGGCTCGTCCTCCTCGTCGGCATGTTCTTCGTCATGCGTTGGCTTTGGCGGAAGCGGGGCGGGAAGTACGCCGCCATCCAGGCCGATCTCCGGCGCTTCGAACGACTGCTGCAACAGCAGCGGGCCGCGGGAGAGGACACCGCCGACGTCTCCGGCGAGGCCGAGCTGGCCATCAAGGCGGCCATCAAGCAGGCGGGCCGCGCTGGGGACAAGGACACCGAGATCCGGCTCCGCGACAAGCTCGCGGAGCTGCGGGAGCAGGAGGCGGCACCGTCACCGCCACCGTCAGCGCCGCCTCTTGCTCCGACCTCTCCGGCGCCCGCGGCGGCGGCGTCGATCCCACAGCCGGCGTCCGTCGCCGCGCCAGCGCCGGAGGCCGCCAACGGCCACAGCAACGGCAACGGCAGTGCCAATGGCGAAAATGCCAACGGCAATGGGAATGGCAACGGCCACACCGATGCCAATGGCAATGGCCACCAACGCGAGGACGAGGCCTCGTTGGTGGCCATCCTGCGAGTGCTGTCGACCGCCCCGCCGGGCGGCCAGCGCTTCGCGCTGCTGAAGGCAGCCAGGCAGTACGGGCGTGACGCCATCGAGGCGCACCCCGAGGAACTGGCCGCCCTTCCCGAGGACGTCCGCGTGCGCCTGCTGCGGGTGCCGACCGAGATCGCCTGACCAAGGCAACGGAGGGGGCGGGATGGGAGCGCCCCGCCCCCTCCGGTTATTTATCGAGGGGACCCTCCCCCCTCGAGTTCTCAGTTCGTCGTGGGGTCCGTCGGGTAGGCCGCGAACATGGCCAAGCGGCCGCGCTGGCGGCGCAGGACCCGGTGCCACAGAGTGTCAGGCTCGTCGTTGAGGACGTCGCCTTCCTCGGCGTCGACCACGAACCAGGCCCCGGCTTCGATCTCGTCCTCGAGTTGACCCTGTGTCCATCCCGCGTAACCGGAGAACAGCCGTACCTCGTCAACTGCGGGCGCGAGCAGGTCGGGGTCCTGGCTCAGGTCGAGCGCGCCGACGGCGCCGACGAGCGGGACCCAGCCGTCGGGATCGGCGCCCGACGCTCGGGCCAGACAGATGGCGGCCTCGGGACTGACGGGCCCACCGACGAAGACAACCGGCGGCGACGCCGCCAACCGCCCCCACTCGGGCAGGGCGCCGTCGACGTCAGTGGTGCTCGGCCGGTTGAGCACGACCCCGAAGGCTCCCTCGGTGTCGTCGTGCTCGATGATGAGCACAACGCTGCGGTCGAAGATGCCGTCGCCCAGCGCCGGCGTCGCGATCAGCAGCTTTCCCTTGAGCGATGTCCCGATCATCCGCCGCCATCATCGCTCGCGGCGAGGCGCGACGGTTACCAGCGGCGGCTGTCCCCCAGTACACGTTCGAAGTCGGCCGGGCTCAGCGGCGGCGCGAAGTGGAAGCCCTGCGCGAAGGGACAGCCCAGCAATCGCAGCGCCTGCAGGTGTTCGGGCCGCTCGACGCCTTCGGCAACGATGTCCACCCGCAGGCCTCGTGCCATTGCGAGGATGCCGGCGATGATCGAGGCGTCGTCGTCGTCGCTGCCGAGTCCGGATACGAAGGCGCGGTCGATCTTGAGCACGTCGATCGGGAAGCGCTTGAGGTAGCTGAGCGACGAGTAACCCGTGCCGAAGTCGTCGAGGGCGAGGCGCACGCCGAGCGCCTTGAGGCCGAGGAGCGACTCGAGGGCGCCGTCGGTGTCTTCCATCAGCACGCTCTCGGTGATCTCGAGCGTCAGCGCGGCCGGGTCGAGTGAGTTGAGGGCCAGCGTCTTGGTGATGACGTCCAGCAGATCGGCGCTGAGCTGGCGGGCCGACAGGTTGACCGACATGGTGAGCGGCACCCTGGGGAAGGTGTCCTTCCACTGACGCAGCTGCGCGCACGCCTCGGCGAGCACCCACTCGCCGATCGGAACGATGAGGCCGGTCTCCTCGGCCATCGTCACGAAATCACCGGGCGCGATGGTCTCTTTGCCGGGGGGCTGCCAACGGATCAGCGCCTCGGCGCTGACGACGCAGCCGACCTCCAGGTCGACGACAGGCTGAAAGGCGAGCATGAACTCCTGGCGGTCGACCGCGCTCCGCAGGGCCGCCTCGGCCGCGAGTCGCGTCTCGGCCCGGGCCCGAAGGTGGGGAAGAAAAAGCTCGACGCGTCCGCGGGCGCGTTCCTTGGCGAGGTACATAGCGGCGTCGGCGTCGGACAGCAGCGCTTCAGGCGTGTCGCCGGCCCGGCCGAGGGCCACGCCCATGCTGGCGCTCGTGAAGATCTCGCTGCCGGCGACCTGGTAGCCGCCGGCGACCAGCGCCGCGAGGCGCTCGCCGAGGATGCGGGCGTGCGCGGCGCTGCTCACGCCTTCGCAGATCACGACGAACTCGTCGCCGCCGAGGCGGGCCACGGTGTCGCCTGGTCGCAATGAGTCCTTGAGCCGCTGGGCCACGCCGACCAACAGGTCGTCGCCGGCGCGGTGGCCGAGGCTGTCGTTGACCAACTTGAAGCGGTCGAGGTCGAGGAGAAGCACAGCCACCATCTCGAGCTCGCGGCGCGCGGTGCGGGCCAGGGCCAGGGAGATTCGGTCGAGCAGGAGGCTCCGGTTGGGTAGCTGGGTGAGGGCGTCGTGGAGCGCCTGGTGGGCCATCGCCGCCTCGGCGCGCTTGCGTTCGGAGATGTCGCGGGCGATGCCCTCCACGGCCATCAGGTGGTCGTCGAGGAACACGGGCGTCAGCCGCTGCTCGATCCAGGTGAAGGTGCCGTCCTTGCGTCGGGCGCGGACGTCTCGGGGCTCGGTGAGCCGGGGATCGTGGCCGAGGTCTGCGGTCTCCGCCAGGTACTCATCACCGACGATGCCGACGATCAACGACGAGTCGGCGTAGAGCTCCTCCGGCGTGTAGCCGAGGACCGAGAGCGATGCCGGGCTCACGTAGTCGAACCCGGGATCCGGCTGGATGCGGTAGCGGAAGATGAAGTCCTGGGCGTGCTCGGCCAGCAGCCGGAACGACTCCGCGCTGCCCCAGGCAGGGTGTCCCCCCTCGCCTCCGTGTGTGTTCTCGGCCATCCAAGCTTCCTTCCAACCTGGACTATCGACCCGTTTTGCGCCGCCGTTGACCCCCGGATCCGGACCGCTCGATCGCGAGCTCGCTCGTGCCCAGGTAGGACGACACCACCTCAGGATCGTCGAGGACGTCGGTGGCCGAGCCTCGCGCGATCACTCGGCCTAGGTGGAGGCAGACCAGTTCGTCGGCGATCGACGTCACGAGTGGGATGTCGTGCTCGATGACGGCCAGGCTGGCGCCCGTGCTGTCGCGCAGGCGCAGCAGGAGCTCGGCCAGCGCCTCCGTCTCCCGCTGGGCGATTCCCGACGACGGCTCGTCGAGGAGGAGCACCCGGGGCTCGTGGGCGATCGCGCACGCCAGCTCGACGATGCGGCGTGTGCCCGTCGACAACTCGGAGATGAACGCGTCCCGGTAGCGGTCCAGTCCCATGGTGTCGAGCAGCTCCTCGACCCGCTCGGCGACCCGGCCCTCGGATTCGACGACGGCGCCGACGCGGAACGCGCACGCTGTCGGCTCCCGTACGTCGACATGACGCTCGAGGGCGGTGGCCAGGGTCTCGGTGACCGTCATCGAGGGGAAGAGGCGGGCGTCCTGGAACGAGCGGCCGATGCCCCGCTCGGCGCGCCTGGCCGCACCCAGGTCGGTGACGTCCCGCCCGTCGAGGCGCACGTGGCCCGAGTCGACGGCGAGGAAGCCGGAGCACAGGTCGAAGAGCGTGGTCTTGCCGGCGCCGTTCGAGCCGATGATGCCGAGGATCTGTCCGTCGTCGACGCGCAGGTCCACGGCATCGACGGCGACGACACCGGCGAAGCGGCGACTGACGTCCGACACTTCGAGCCGGGCGTGGCCGTTGGCGGCGGGGCCTTGGCGCTGGTCGACCTCCCTCGCCGCTGGTCGCGCCGGCACCTTGGCCTGGGAGAGAAAGACGGACCGCAGGAGGTCGGGGCGCGCGGCCAGGTCGGCGGTGGGCCCGCTAAAACGCACCTGCCCCTTTTCCATGAACTCGGCGCGGGTGGCGATGCCCGTCGCCACGTTCACCGACTGCTCGACCACGACGACCGAGGTGCCGTCGGCGTTGATCTGGCGCACAACGTCGATGAGGGTGCCGACGACCGTCGGGGCCAAGCCGAGCGAGAGCTCGTCGATGAGCAGGAGCCGGGGCCGGCACAGGAGCGCTTGGGCGAGCGTGAGCATCTGCTGCTCGCCGCCCGACAGGCTGGACGCCTTGGTGCCCAGCCGGCGTTCCAGAGCGGGGAAGAGCAGGAAGATGCGGGCCCGTGCCTGCTCGACGAAGGCCGTATCACCCTTCGCCAGCCATGCGGCCAGCCGCAGGTTCTCGGCGACGGTCAATGAACCGAAGACGCCGCGGCCGCCAGGCACGGTGACCAGCCCGCGCTTGACCCGTTCGACTGGGTCCAGGTCGGTGATGTCCTCGCCTTCGAAGATGACGCGGCCCCGCTGGGGACGGAGAAGTCCGGCGACGACACGCAGGACCGTCGACTTGCCGGCCCCGTTGGTGCCAAGGAGGGCGAGCATCTCGCCCTCCTGCACCTGGAGGTGGACGCCGAAGAGCACCTGGATCTGTCCGTACGACGCGTCGATGTCCTCGCACGAGACGATCAGCGGTCCTTCGGGCCGGTCTTCGGCGATCTCGGGCGGAGGTGCCGCGGCACCTATCTCCGCCGCCGTGCCAACGTCAGCCGCGGCCTCGTCTTCGAACACCGGGTGCTCGGCCAGGCTGGGCACGCTCAGGCCCCGACGGGCCGCGATCATCCGCAGTAGCCGGTCCCGCAACGAGTACATGAGCTCGCCGAGGCCACCCGGTGCGAGCATCAGTAACACCAGCAGGCCACCGCCGGTCGCCAGCAGCCGGCCGGATCCAGTGAGGAAGTACTGCGCGCCTTCGACGTAGGCCGCGCCCAGCAGTGCCCCCGGGATCGACCCGAGCCCACCGACGACGACGGCGGTGAACACCTCGACGCTCAGCAGAGGATCGAAGCCGGAGAACGGGATGCCGCGTAACGCGACGGCGTAGAAGGCACCAGCGAAGCCCGCGAGCGCGCCTGAAAACGCGAACGCGGTCAGCTTGGCCCGCACCGGGCTTATGGCGTATGCGGCCGCTCCTCGCTCGTTGTCGCGCACCGCCACGACGGCCCTGCCCACGCGGCTGCGGCGGAAGTTCCGGGCCAGGGCGATTACCACGAGCAGGGCGCCGACGCACACGAAATAGAAGGTGAGCGGGTCGTCGAGGTTGAAGCGCCCGAGAATGATCGGCCGTTCGAACTCCGACGGGTTGAGCGTCGGGAAGTAACGCGAGTTCAAGAGGAATGTCGACACGGGCACCGCGAAGGCGAGCGTGGCGACGGCGAGAAAGAGCCCCTGGATGCGAAGGGCCGGGATGCCGACGAGGATGGCGGTGGCGGCGCCGACGAGCGCGGCGGCAAGCATCGCCAGGAGGAAGTCCGCCCCGGCGCTCACAAGAAGGCTGGCGGTGACCGCCGCCCCTAAGCCGACGAATGCGAACTGCCCGAGGCTGATCTGGCCCGCCCACCCGGTGAGGACCACCAGCGAGACGGCGATGATGGCGTACAGGGCTATGAACGTGAGCAGGATTACCCGGCCGCTCGACAGCAAGAACGGCACGAGCACAGCGGCGGCGCCAACGGTGGCGATCAGTCCTGCCCGACCCCACCGAACCTCCGGGAGATTGCGGAGCACGGCAGGAATGGGCCGCACCTCGCGGACAGCCACGTAGCCTCCGAGGCCCGAGTCGTCCACGCGTGAGACACGGCGCCGCTGGAGGATTAGCGCGACGAGGATAATGAGGAACAGGCCCACGTCGACCGTTGAGGAACGCGGATAATTCCAGAAGACGGCCTGCTGGAAGACACCGATGCCGAGGGCGGCGACCGCGGCTACCGGCAGGCTCTCCATGCGGGCGATCACCGCCGCGGCCAGGGGAGCGAGAAGCACTACCGGCCCGCCGATGACGCCCAGGTCGGTGCCGAGGATCGGCACGGACAGGATCGACGCGATGCCCGAGAGGCCGGCAGCCAGGACCCAGGTGATAAGCGACAGGCGCCGCACTGGGATGCCCAACAGGAGGGCGCGCTCGTTGGAGTCAGCGGCGGCGCGCACGGCGATGCCGAGATCGCTGTTCGAGAAGAACCAGGCCAGGCCGGCAAGCAGCAGGGGTACGGCGATGATCACAAGCAGGTGGTCGCCGCGGAACACGATGGGCCCGACATCGAAACGAGCGTGGAAGGGCGTCGCGAACTTGCCGAGCGCGCTGAGGTTCCGTCCTTCTCCCGCACCACCGCTCACCAGAGTCGGGATGCGGAGCTCGGCCGCGCCGAGGATCTGCAGAACGCCGATCGTGGCTACCGTGAGGATCAGGCGTGGGGCGTTGAAGAAGCGGCGGACGACGACCACGTCGATGAGGGCGCCGGTGCCGAGGGCGACGAGGAGCCCGATTGGCACGGCAAGGAAATAGCTCTGGTGCCACCCGCGCACCATCACCTGGGCGACGGTTGCGGCCAGGCCGCCGATCTCCACCTGGGCGAAGTTGATGATCCGGCTGGAGCGGTATATGAGGACGAGCCCCATCCCCGTCAGCGCGTTGAGCCCGCCCAGGACGAGTCCGAGGAGGATCACGCCGAACGGCAGCCCCGACGGCAACAGCGCGCCGAGGATGATCCACGTCACCAAGACGCCGGCGGCGATGGCCCCGGCGCCCTTGTAGCGGTTCACTGGCCGAAGCAGTGGAACTGCGTGTGGGCGGGGCCGTACGCCGAGGGATTGTCGCCGGCCGTAAAGTACTTGCCGCCCTCACACGCGACCCACGCTCCCTTGACGCCGTCGAAATCGGCCGGGCGATTCGGGTCCCAATAGGCGAGGGGACCGTCCACAGCGGGGTCGAAGGCCTGAGGGCCGCCGGCCCATGTTCCGAACTGGCCCAGCCCCGACTGTGGCATCGAGAACACGCCGTGCTGGAACGTGGCGACGTTGAGGTTGGGGCCCGCGTTCTGCAAGGCCGAGAACAGGTAGACGGCGTTCTCGTAGGCCAGGTCGAAGTACTTCTCCTGCGGGTCGCTGGTCGGCCGGGCGATCTTGAAGACCTTGTAAGACTCGCGTTGGGCGCGGGGCACGAACACCGCGGGCGGCGCGGTGATGGCATGGCTCCATTCGTTTTGTGAGGCCTCCCGACCCTGCGGGTCGTAGTACGAGGTCACGAACCATTCGGGGTGGTACGCCTGGCCGTCCGCCGCCTGGCTGAAGGTGATCTCGATGAGGGGGTCGCAGCCGCAGAGCACCGTGGTCACACCCGCGGCCTTCATCTGCGCGGCGAGGCTCGTTCCTTCGTCGGCGAAGCGGGAAACGTCGATGGTGTAACTGGCCCGCTTGGCCATGACGACACCGCAGTCCTTCTGCATGGTCTGCGCGAAGACGTCGGCGGCTTTCTGGTACTCGGGGCCGTCGGGCGCCACGAGACCGAACTTGCGGGTCTGGTTCTTGTAGAGGGCGTCGCCTGCGAAGATGGCGGGTAGGCCGACGGCGCGCTGGCAGAGAGCAGCACCAGCGCCTTGCGCACCCTTCGAGGCGTTGATGATGTAGGAGTACTCGTACGGCGCGTACTGCTGGAACCAACTCTCCGTGACGCCGATGGCGCCGATACCGATGACACCGACGTGGGCCAAGTCCTGCTCGTAGGGGATGGTCGCGGCCAGGCTCGGGCTCTGGCTCAGGTCGGCGAAGGCGCCGAGGTCGTGCGCCTTCTGCGCGTCGGCTTGGGCGCCGGCCAACTGCCGACCCTGGTCCTCTTCGAGGTTGTCGCCCTGCGGTTGGTAGTCCTTGATGACGACTCGTCGCCCGTAGAGCTCGTAGTTCCTGTTGAACAGATCGACGTAGGCCCGGAGGTCGGCGAGGTACTGGTCGTCGCTGCCGGGCGCCGCGCTGCCGGCGATCGAAAAGGCGGCCTTCTCCTCGGTGGAGTTGGTGCGCCGGAAGGTCACTGTGATGGTGTCGCCGGTGACGCCGTACGCCGTCGCTCCTCCGTTGTTGCCGCTGTATGTGGGCACGCAGATCGGGGCGTAGACCGACCACGGCACTTGCCGGACTCCGGGGCCGCATTGCACGCCGCTGCGCGTCACGCCGCCCGAGCCCGCGGCGGCGGCCGCCGTGATGCCCTTCGGGACGGCAAGCGCGCGCTGGCTCCCGGCGCCGCCGCCCGCGGCGCTTCCGGTCGCGGTGCCGCCGCTTCCCGTCGTCCCGGCGACAGTGGTCTCGGTCGCACTGCCGGTGGTGCCTCCGGTGCCGGCGTCTTGGCCCAAGCCGGCCGACACGTTGGTGGGCTTGCTCGGCGTCACGCTGGGCACGAGCCAGACGACGAGCAGCAGCACCACCAAGCCGATCAACACAGGCGAATACCGGCGCGCGACCTTGCCGATGTACCGGCGGACGGCAGCCTCGACCTCAGCCTGTGAGGTACCTGACAAGTCGAGCTTGTCGTTCACACGCCTGTCACCAGCTGCCCCGCCATCGGCGTCACGCCCCGAGTTTGGACGGTCAACGCACCTGCTGCAACGGCGGCTGCGTTGACATGCGCGCCTGAAAATGGCTCCAACGGGCCATGGCGCGTGCACATTCGGCCCCCCAGGATTAGCCCATGGGAGGCCGAACGAGTTCGAAGGTCCGCGTCCTCTTGGTGGACGACCTCCCCGACATCCGGCTCGTCATGCGTCTCCTGCTCGAGGCCGATGGCCGCGCCGAGGTCGTGGGCGAGGCCGCAGACGGGGTCGAAGCCGTGCGCCTCGCAGGGGATCTGCACCCCGACGCAGTCGTGCTCGACCTGCGGATGCCGGGCATGGACGGCGTGTCGGCGCTCCCGCTGATCCGCGATGCGGCGCCGGGCGCGGTCGTCGTGGCGTTGTCGGCGCTTCCCGTTGGCCCCATGACCGATCGGGCCGTCGACCTGGGCGCGACGTATATCCGCAAGCCGGACCTGCGACGGGTCGTGAACCTGGTCGGCGCCCTGGCTCCCGCTCCGAAACCCCCGGCGCCGAAGCGCGGCAAGAGGCTGGGTCCAACGGCCGCCTGACGCAAGACGACACGCCATCAGTAGCCTCTGTCCGTGAGCGAGCCCGTAGGGCGAGCGAACCAATGTGTAGAGCACTGGCCCCCGCCGCGGAGCGGCGGGGCAGTCATTGGTGCGCCCGCGGTGCAACGACGGGACTGTGTACCGACAGGCCGAAGGGCGCACCAATGACTGGGCGTCGGCACCCGGGCGACTTCGTGCGCCTGGTTGTCGCCTTGGCGCTGCTCGGGCTGACGACATTCGTGGCCCGCAGTGGCAACATCAGCGCGTCGGAGGCGGACGCCTTTCGCCTGTTCAACGACCTGCCCCGGATCTTCACCGGCATCGCCCTGCCGCTCCTGGTGCTCGGATCACCGGTCGCGATTGGCGCGGCCGCGCTCGCCGCCGGCGCCCAGCACCGATATCGACTCGCGGGCGAACTGGTGGCGGCAGGCGGTGCCGCCTATGGCGTCGCCCGACTCCTGCAGCATGTCGTCGATCGCGCCGGTCCGACCGCGCAGGTCGGACAGTTCAACCATGTCGCCCAGCTCGTCGTCAGCGACAGGGTCACCCTCGGGACCGGGTTTCCCTCGGCCGCGCTGGCGGTGAGCGCAGCGCTGGCGACGGCTGCCGGTCCGCACGTACGGCGACCGGTGGGGCGCGCCTTGTGGGCGCTTGTCGTGGGTGTGGGCCTGGCCCGCATGTACGCCGGCCTCGACCTCCCCCTCGACGTCGTCGCCGGCGTGGCGGCGGGGTGGGCCGTGGGCGCGGCCCTCAACTTGGCCCTCGGCACCCCGAGCGGCCATCCGTCGCCGGCGCAGGTGCACGACGCGCTGTCGGCCGCCGGGATTGACGTGGCGAGCCTCGTTCCCGTCGGCATGGGCAGCCGCAGCTACGCGCGCTTCCTCGCCACGACCGATGGCGGCGAGGAGCTGTTCGTCAAGGTGCTCGGCAGTGAGGAGCGCAGCGCCGATCTGTTGATGCGGCTGTGGCGCTTCGTCGCGTTCCGCGGCGTGCAGGACGAGCTGGCGTTCGTCTCGCGCAAGCGCAGCGCCGAGCACGAGGCCTTGATGGCTGTGGTCGCCGGACAGGCGGGCGTGCGCGTGCCCCACATTCAGCTGGCCGCGCGCGGCCCGCGCGGTGAGGTGTTCCTCGTCGAGGAGCGCGTGCGCGGGCACACGCTCGACGACGTGCCTGTAGAGAGCATCGACGACAAGCTGCTCGAGCGGATCTGGGAACAGGTGGAACGCCTGCACGCAGCGCGCATCGCCCACCGCGACCTCCGCCGTCACAACGTGCTCGTCGACGAGGCAGGCGAGCCCTGGCTGCTCGACTTCAACCTGGCCGAGGCTGCCAGCAATGCCCGGCGCCTGCACCGCGACGTGAACGAGCTCCTGGTGTCGTTGACCGCGGTGGTCGGTCCGGCGCGCGCGGCCGACAGTGCCATCGAGGCCCTCGGGTCCGACGAGGTGATGGCCGTCATGCCGATGCTGCAACCACTCGCTATCTCGGGGCGAACGCTGGCCGAGCTTCCCGGCCGTCAGGGTGTCATCACCGAGCTGCGGAACCACGTCGCCGACCGGTTGGGGGTGGAGCACGAGCCGTTGGCCCAGGTCACGCGCGTGCGGCCACGAACGCTCGTTGCGCTGGCGGCCTTTGGTTTCGCGGTCCAGCTGCTGCTTCCCCAGGTCGGTGAGTTCAGCCAGACGGTCGACGCCGTCACGACCGCCCACTGGGCGTGGATGCTGGCCGCGGTCGGCGCGGCAGCGGCCACGTTCGTCGCCGCGGCACTTGCGCAGCGCGGGGCTGTCGAGAAGCGACTGCCGCTCTACCCCATGACGATCGTGCAGGTCGCCTGCTCGTTCGTGAACCGGGTGACGCCGGCCGGCACGGGAGGGCTGGGGTTGAACGAACGCCACCTCGAGAAGTCGGGGTTGCCCCGACCGTCGGCGCTGGCCGCCATCGGGCTGAACGCACTGGCGGGTGCCGTCGTCCATGCGTTGAGCGTCGCCGTCGCGATCGCCGCCCTCGGGCAGTCCGGCATTGGCGGAGCACCATTACCCCGCGGATGGGGCGTGCTCGTTGCGGTGACCATCGGCTTCGCCATCGCCGGCATCGTTCTCCTGTCGCCGCTCCGCCGCCGGATCGCCGGGCCGATGAAGCGAGCGGCAGGCGACCTGGTGCGTGTTCTGCGGCGACCTTTGCAGGCGATCCAACTGTTCAGCGGCAACATCGGCGTCACCCTCGGCAACGCCCTGGCCCTGGCCGCGTGCCTGGCCGCGTTCCACGCCAATGCCGACCTGCTCGAGGTGATCGTCGTGTATCTGGGCGGGTCGGCCGTGGCGTCGGTGAGCCCGACCCCCGGCGCTCTCGGCGCCGTCGAGGCAGCACTGGTCGCGGGGCTGACCGGTGTGGGCGTGGCCGCCGGCCCCGCCGTGGCGGGTGTGCTGGCGTTTCGGCTGGTGACCTTCTGGTTGCCGACGGTGCCCGGTGCATGGGCGTTCCGCGTCGTGCGCAGGCGGCAGTGGGCATAGGCGCCCCACGCGGGTAAGCCAAGACGATGCGCTTCAACGTCGACCAGCCCATCGCCGCCGCGGTGGCGCGTGTCGAGGAAGCGCTCGTCGACCCCCGCTTCTACAAGGCTCTGGCCGCCATGCCGAACATCGGCGACCCTGAGGTTCTCGAGTGCAGCGAACGCGGCGACGAAGTGTTCCTTCGGGTGCGTTACGCCTTCACCGGCGAGCTGGCGGCGCCCGCCCGTCGAGTGCTCGACCCCGCCAAGCTCACGTGGGTCGTGGAGTCGACGGTCGACCGCCCGACGCGCACCACCAAGTTCCGGATGCTTCCTGACCACTACGCGAACCGGCTGTCGTGCGGCGGAACCTATGCCCTCGTGCCCAGCGGTGAGGACCGGACCATCCAGCGGATGGAGGGTGAGCTTCGAGTCAACTATCCGGTCGTGGGGGGTCTTGCCGAACGCGGCATCGTGCTGGGGCTGAAGGAGCACGTCGCGCAGGAGGCGGGAATCATCGAGCGCTGGGTGGCAGGCGAAGCGACATGAGCGTCGCCGCACCGCAGTTCTTGGTACGGCGGCGGTTGATCGCCGTCGCCGTGGCGCTGCCAGTTGTCGAGACGGCGATCCTGTGGGCCGTCGGCATGGAGACGGCGCTCGGCATCGCGCCGCAGGCGTCGGGGCCCGCCCCCTTCGACGTCTTCCACGACCTGCGCTGGCTGCTCGTGTACCACCGGTCGTGGGTCGGTCTGATCCTGGAGGCTGCCGCCTTCGTCGTGTTCCGCACCGCGGTAACGGTGTTCATGGTGCGCGCCGCATGGCCGGAGGGGGAGGAGCTGCCGCCGCTGCGCCGGACGGTCACGGGTAGCGCGGCCTTCGTGGTGACTGCCGCCATCCTGCTCTCGCCCTGGGTGGCGCTCCTGTTCGGGATGGCCGTCGTGTCGATCTCGTGGCTGTTCTTCGTGGCGGTGCCGGGCGCGCTCGCGGTGATGGTGCTCATGCACCATGGCGCGGTCGAGCGGGGGTGGTGGCGGCACATGCCGCCGCTCCGCACGGTCGGGTGGGTCGGGCTCTCGTTCGTCGTCCTCAGCGTGGAGGGGGCACTTCTCTCGGTCAGCCCGCCCCTGTTCCGGCTCCCGATTGCCGCCATCGCCGGTTTGTTCAACGCCTGGGCCTGGTTCGGGATCGTGCACGCGGTGGCAGATCGCCCCACGCCGCGTTTCATCCCTGCGCCCGCGGGCCTGGTGGCCGTGATCCTCGTCGTCGTGGGGGGCGCCGCCATCGGCTTTGAGACCGTCACCAGCCGGGCTCGCCTCAGTCACGCCGCGCACGTCGAGACCGTGAAGAAGCCCGAGAGCGGCAAGCCCGTGCTGATCGTCTCCGGGTTCGGTACGCACTGGGACGGCGACGAGTCGCGGCGGTTGCCCGGCGCGTTCGACGAGCGTCGGTTCTCCTACAAGGGTCTGAGCGCGGACGGGCGGGCCATGCCGTACGGCGAGAACGACACGCACCGGTCGCTCGTCGATCTCGTGCGCGCCATGGGTGCACAGGTCGACGCCTTCCACGCCGCCACCAACCGACCGGTGAGCATCGTGGCCGAGAGCGAGGGTTCGCTCGTGGCGAAGACCTACCTGGCGGCGACGCCGACCGCCCCCGTCAACGAGCTGGTCATGCTCAGTCCGTTGGTCAGCCCCGCACGCGTCTACTACCCGCCCGATGGGCACGAGGGATGGGGCGTCGCCGCGGGCGTCGAGCTGAAGGGCCTGACCGCTGGGCTCAAGGTGATCTCGCCCATCGACCTGACGCCCGACACCCCACTGCTGCGGTCGATCGCCGACAACGCCCCCGCCGTGCGCGACCTGCTCACGTGCCCCCTGGCAGGAGTAGACCAGCTGGCCCTGTTCCCACTGGCGGACGCGGTGGCGTCGCCGCATCCCACGGCTGTCGGGATCCCGGCGTCGGTGGTGCCAGCCTTCCACGGCGGATTGTTGAGCAGTGGCGCCGTGCACAAGACGATCGCCCTTCGTCTCGACGGCGGAAAGCTGCCGCAGTACGACGTCTGGTCCTCGGTAGAGCGCGTTGTGCAGGTCGCATCGTCGGCGTGGCAGGTGCCGCCGCTGCCCCTGAGCCTCAACCCGGCGTGGGGCCATCCGCCCGGGCGATCGCCGAGCTGTGCGTCGATGGCCGCCGTGCTCCAGCGGTGGGTGGGCGGGTCTGCACCTGGGTAAATACCGGGCATGGCACGCGCTATCTGGTCAGGCACAATCAGCTTCGGACTCGTGAACGTGCCGGTGAAGCTCTACTCCGCCGTGCACTCCAAGGACCTCCAGTTCCACCAGTTCGATCCCAACGGCAACCGCATCCAGTACAAGCGGGTGTCCGAGAAGACCGGCAAGGAGGTCGACTACTCGGACATCGTCAAGGGCTACGAGGCCAAGAAGGGTCAGTACGTGATGGTCGACCCTGACGAACTGGCGGCCTACAAGCCGGAGTCGACGAAGACCATTGACATCTCCGACTTCGTCGACCTCGACGAGATCGACCCGATCTACTACGAGAACACGTACTACCTGGCGCCCGACGGCAAGGCCGCCGCGAAGCCGTACCGGTTGTTGGTCGAGGCGATGGAGAAGAAGGGCAAGGCCGCGATCGGCAAGGTCGTCATCCGCACCAAGCAGTACCTGGCTGCCATCCGCCCGCTCGACGGGGTACTGGCGCTGTCGACCATGCGTTTCGCCGACGAGGTAGTGCCGACGTCGGAGGTGAAGAACGGCTCGTCGGGCAAGGACGCGAGCCCGTCCTCGCGCGAGGTCAACATGGCGTCGCAGATCATCGACTCGCTGTCGGCCGACTGGGACCCGTCCCGGTACCACGACACCTATCGGGAAGAGGTGCTGAAGCTCCTGAAGAAGAAGGCCGCGGGCAAGGAGATCGTCGTCGACGAGCCCGAGGAGAAGCAGGGCGAGGTGCTCGATCTGATGGCTGCCCTCGAGGCCAGCCTGGCCGAGGCCAAGAAGGGCGGGGGTCCGCGGTCGAAGGCGGGCGGCGCGAAGAAGTCGTCGCGAGCCACGCAGTCGACGAAGCAGACGAGCAAGCGGACGTCATCCTCGTCCCGCTCCCGCTCCCGCTCGAGGGCGAAGGCGAAGAAAAGCGCCTGAGCGGCGCTCAGCCGACGACGGTCACGCTGACACTGAAGTGCAAGATGTGATCGGGCACGAGGCAGCGTGGTGTGGCGGTGGCACAAGGCGGAGGGATGGACCTGCCGTCTGCCGTCACGTCGGCGGTACCGGTCGACGCGCCCCGGAATGTTCCGGACGCGCTCCCGTCGCCCCTCGTCCAGCCGCCATCTCGGGGCAGAACATCGCTGCTCGACGAGGCGGGTTCCGTCCACATGTAGCCCTCGGGCTGCAACTCGACGACGAGGTCCTGGCCCCGGACCAGCGTGTAGTGCTTCCCGTTGTCAGCGTTGGTGACGACGATCGACCCCGGCGGTGGGGGACCGGGTCCCACGGGCGGCGCGGTTGACGAGGACGTGGTCGGGGTGGGCGTGGGAGATAGGGCCCGGGTCGTAGCCGTTGAGCCGCGGGCGACCGTCGAGGCCGTGGGCTCTGGCGCCGACGTCGACGTGGCCGTCGTATCGCTGCTCCCGGGCGGGGCTCCCTCGAGCGGGTGCGGCCCGGTCGTGTGACCGGTCGCGGAAACGGCCGCTCCCTTCGGTCGGTGGTAGTTGGTCACGGCGAGCACGCCCGTGGTGAGGGCGATGACGGCGGCCACCGCGGCGCCGGTGACGAGACGCTGGTGGCGCTGCCGACGGCGGTTGATGAATTCAGCGTGGGCAGCAGAGGGATCGGTTGTCAGCGTCGCCTCGGCGCTGAGCGAGCTGGCGATGCGATCGTCGAGGGGGTCGTTCACTCTTCGACTCCTTCCAGGGCGAGGGCGAGGGCGGCGCGGGCCTTCGACAGCTGGGACTTGACGGTTCCAACAGAGCAACCGAGGGCGTCGGCGATCTCGGCTTCGGGAAGGTCCTCGTAGTAGCGGAGGACGACGGCCGCTCGCTGGCGATGGGGGAGGGCGCGGACCGCGTCCCACACCATGCGTGCGTCGTCGGCATCCGGCTCTGTCGGTGCGTTGCGGAGTTGCGGCGGTCGCGATTCCGTCTGCAGGCGCCGGAGCCGACTGCGCGAGAGGTTGACGACAGCGCGGCGCAGGTAGGCGTCCGCCCGGTCGAGATCGCGGATGCGCCGCCAACCCGCGAACGTGCGCATGAAGGCGTCCATCACCAGCTCTTCGGCCTGGGCCTCGTCGCCGGTGATGAGGTACGCCAGCCGGCACAGGCCTTTGTAGTGCTCTTTGAACAGCGCCCTTATTCGCTCGTCGCGGTCGTCAGCGGCCACCGGCACGGCCGTGGGCGGAGACGCGGAGATCGCCACATCCTTCCCAGACGCACGAGGGGCCAGGAAGGTTGCCCGTCAGAGCACCAGTTCGGCCATGGTGCGCAAGAGGTCGGGGCCGCCGGCCACGATCATGGTGGTGACCATCGACTCCTTCCACCCTTCGAGGTCGTCGCGGATCTTCTCCTTGGGTCCGACCAGGTAGACGTCCTCGACCATCGCGGTGGGCACGGCGGCCGCAGCCTCGTCCTTCTTGCCGTCGAGGTACAGATCCTGGATGCGGGTGGCTTCGGCCTCGTAGCCCATGCGCGCGAAGACATCGAAGTGGAAGTTGCGGCCGCGTGCGCCCATGCCGCCGACGTACAAGGCGAGCGTCGGCCGCATGAAGTCGGCCGCCTCTTCGACGTTTTCGTGGATGATGACAGGCACGGTCGCCGCCACTTCAAAGGTGTCGGGGGTACACCGAGCACCCGGTCGGCCGAAGCCCTCGTCGAGCGACTTCTGGTACACGGCCTGCTCGCGCGGCGAGAAGAACATCGGGAACCAGCCGTCGGCGATTTCAGCCGCCAGCGCCACGTTGTTCGGGCCTTCGGCACCCATGTAGATGGGGATGTCATTCCGCAGCGGGTGGACGGTCGGCTTCAGGGCTTTGCCGAGGCCGGTGCCGCCCGGATAGGGGAGGGGGTAGTGCTCGCCGTCGAAGGTGACGGGCCCCTCGCGCTTCACAACCTGGCGAATGATGGAGATGTATTCGCGCGTTCGGGCCAGCGGCTTCGGAAACGATTGGCCGTACCAGCCCTCGACGACTTGGGGTCCGGAGACGCCGAGTCCGAGCACGAAGCGACCACCGCTCAGATGGTCGAGGGTGATCGCGGCCATCGCCGTCGCCGTCGGTGTACGGGCCGAGAGCTGGATGAGGTTGGTGCCGAGCTTGATGCGACTGGTGTGCGAGCCCCACCAGGCCAGTGGGCTGATGGCGTCGGACCCGTAGGCCTCGGCCGTCCAGACCGAGTCGTAGCCGAGGCGCTCGGCCTCGAGGATCGATTCGAGGGCTCCGTCAGGCGGACCGGCACCCCAGTACCCAACGTGCAAGCCGAGCTTCATATCCCCGGAGACTACGGTCCTCTCGCGTGAGCGCGCCCGTCTACACGATCGAAGAACAGACCGTCGTCCTGCCCGTGCGGATCCGGGAGGCGACGTCGGTGTATGCCACCTTCCTCGTCCCCGCGGGCGCGGTGAGGCGCCTACTGCCTGCGGGCCTCACCCCGCTGCAGACGATCCCGGGCCGGGCCACCTGCACGATCGTCGGCGTCGACTACCGCGACGGCGACCTGGGCCGGTACCACGAGGTCGGGGTGTGCTTCCTCCTGCGTCCGTCGAACGGGTCACGCTTCGACCTGCTCTCGATGGTGCGCAATCAGGCGCCCGCCTACATCCACCGCCTGCCGGTGACCACGTCGTTCTCCTGCGAGGCGGGGCGCCACATCTGGGGCTTCCCCAAAGACGTCATGGACATCGAGTTCGCCGACACCGACACCATCCGCACGGTGACGCTGCGGGACGGGGGCCAGCTCGTGTTGCAGCTCTCGGCACCCCGAGGCGGCAGCAAGAAGTTCTCCGATGTCGACATCGAGGCCATGGGCAGCTGGGGTGGACCCGTGCAGGTCACGCCCGCCCAGATGGCGGGCGAAGGTGTGAAGGCCGGCTTCCGCGCCGGTCAGCTCGTGCTCGGCGACCATCCCATCGCTGACGAGCTCCGCTCCCTCGGCCTACCGAAAAAGCCGTTGGTGGCCGGATCCATCGAGCGCTTCACTGGCAGCTTCGGCGAAGCTCACAAGCCCTGACGCTTTGTGGACGTTTACCTGGCTATAGCACCCAGGAACGTCCACAAAGCCCAGTCACGCGACGACCCACTGGCGCTTGCCCTGCGCCGGGAGCAGGCGGCCGAACTGCATCTCGGGGAAGTGGGCCGCGCTCGCGGGGACGCGCGTGCCTTCGAGTTCTTCGATCCAGGCCTGCCGGGTGCGGCGGGCGAGGTCGCGGTCGACGTCGCCGACGGCTTCGAAGCCGGTGTCGACCAGCTCGATGGGGCAGTGGACGACGTCGCCAAGCAGGATGGCGCGGTCGGCGCCTGACGACAGCACGACCACGGTGTTGCCCGGCGTGTGCCCCGGGGCGTGGCGGACGTCGACGCCCGGGATCACGACGCCGTCGCCGTCCCACGCCTCGACGTGGTCGGCGATGGGTTCGAGGCGTTCCGGCGGGGTGACTTGGGCGCCCATGATCTTCCCGGTCTGGATCTCCGGGAGGTCGGGGGAGAGGAAGAACTCCCAGTCCCGGCGGTGGCAGCGGTACGTCGCATTCGGGAACACGGGGACACCATCCGCCGATGCCCAGCCGATGTGGTCGAAGTGCAGGTGGGTGAACACCACGTCGGTGACGTCGGCCGGCTGCACACCCTGGGCAGCCAGATTCGCGAGGAAGCCCCCGAATGTGGGTCCCGGCAGCGGCCGCCCGACACCGGCGTCCACCAGGACCGTGCGTCGACCGTCGCGCACGAGGAATCCACCCACGTCGAGAGGGAGCATCCCGTTCTTGTTGAGGAACTGACGGTGCGGGGCCCAGTCCTCCTCATAGGTCTTCGGGAAGAAGAGCGTGGCCGGCAGTTCGAAGCGGCCGTCGAGCACGGGGGTCACGAGGAGCTCTCCGACCTGCATGTTGAAAACCGTAACGGCAGTACGCTCGCTTCGCCGTTGCCAACAATTGAGGGGGGTTCCCGTGCGGGCCGCAGTCTTCGTGGAACAGGACAAGCCGCTTTCCATCGAGGAGGTGACCCCCAACCCGCCCGGGCCGCGTGATGCCGTCGTCCGCATCACCGCCAGCGGCGTGTGCCACTCCGACCTGTCGGTTATGACCGGCGGGCTGCCGTTCCCGCCGCCGTGCATCCTCGGCCACGAGGGCACCGGCATCATCGAGGAGGTGGGCGATCAGGTCACGACCCTGAAGAAGGGCGATCGCGTCGTCGCTGCGTTCGTGCCTGCGTGTGGCTCGTGCTTCTACTGCATCAACGGCCAGAGCAACCTGTGCGATGTCGGGGCCGCGTCGTTCGGCGCGTCGCACGCCACCCGCGCCGACGGCACGCCGCTCGGCGCCATGACAGGTCTGGGGACGTTCGCCGAGGCCATGGTCGTCGAGGAGTCGGCCCTGGTGAAGGTTGAGACAGACGTGCCCGACGAGCAGCTGGCCCTCATCGGTTGTGGTGTCACCACCGGCGTCGGCGCCGCTCTCAACACCGCCCAGGTCAGGCCCGGGTCGACGGTGGCCGTCATCGGTTGTGGCGGCGTCGGCCAGGCCGTCATCCAGGGCGCCCGCATCTGCGGCGCGTCCCGCATCTTCGCCATCGACCCCGTCGAGCTGAAGCGCAAGACCGCCGAGCAGCTCGGCGCCACCGACCTGATCGATCCCGGCCAGGGCGACCCCGTCGCCCAGGTCCAGGCCCTCACCGGCGGCCGCGGTGCCGACTACGCCTTCGAGGTCATCGGCCTGCCCGAGACGATCCTGCAGGCCTACGCCACCGCCCGGCGCGGCGGAACGGTGACCATCGTCGGGGCGGCGCGCATGGACTCGATGGTGACGTTCTCCGCCTTCCAGTTGTTCTACGAAGAGAAGAAGCTGTTGGGCTGCATCTACGGGTCGGCCCAAGTGCGGCGGGACTTCCCGCGCTTCATCGCCCTCACCGAGACCGGTCGGCTCGACCTCGGATCGATGGTGTCGCGGCGCATCCAGCTCGACGAGGTCAACGACGCCTTCCGGGCCATGCAGGCCGGCGAGGTCATCCGCAGCGTCATCGTCTGATGGGGATTGACGACGGCAAGGTAGAGGTCCTCCTCGACCGCGCCCGCCGGGAGGTCGACGAGGGCCTGCTGCCGTCGTGCCAGCTCGCGCTGGCGCTCGACGGTGAGGTCGTTGTCGACCAGTGCTTCGGCGACTCCAACGTCGACACCCGGTACGTCATCTTCTCCTGCACCAAGGGCATCGTCGCTGGGGCCGTGTGGTTGGCCTTCGGCGACGGCATCCTGCACCCCGAGCAGAAGGTGGCCGAGGTCATCCCCGAGTTCGGCACGAACGGCAAGGACGTCGTCACCGTCGAGCAGCTCCTCATGCACACGGCCGGGTTTCCGCGGGCGCCGATGGGGCCCGACGTGTGGGCCGACCGCCAGGCCCGGCTTCAGCGATATTCGCAGTGGCGGCTCAACTGGGAGCCGGGGACGCGGATGGAGTACCACCCGACGTCGGCCCACTGGGTCCTGGCCGACCTCGTCGAGCAGGCCTCTGGCCAGGACTACCGTCAGTTCGTCACCGAGCGCATCACCGAGCCGCTCGGGATCAAGGGCATGGCCCTCGGTGTGCCGCCCGAGCGTCAGGACGGCATCGCGACCCTCGTCCCGTGTGGCTCGCCGCCCGACCCCGACGAGGTGGAGCGCCTGTTCGGCGTCCGGGAGATCCCCCTCGGTGAGGTCACCGAGGACGCCCTCCTGCACTTCAACGACCCGGACGCGCGCGCCGTCGGTGTGCCGGGCGGGGGCGGCGTCGCCAGAGCGTCTGACGTCGCCCTCTACTACCAGGCCCTGCTGCACAACCCCGGTGGCATCTGGAACGCCGACATCCTGCGCGACGGCACGACCGTCGTCCGCACCACGTTCCCGGACCCGCTGATCGGCGGTGTGGCGGCCAACCGCACGCGCGGGATGGTCGTCGCGGGCGACGATGGCAAGAGCGCGTTCCGGGGCTTCGGGCGGACGGTTTCGGGCCGGGCGTTCGGTCACATGGGCGCGGGCGGCCAGGTGGCGTGGGCCGACCCCGAGACCGGGCTGTCGTTCTCCTACGTGACCAACGGCATGGACGCCAACCTCTTGCGTTCGGGGCGCCGGGGTACGAGCCTCAGCAGCAAAGCGGCTGCGTGCGCGCGTTGACGGGTTGAAGGGGGGCGGGTCATGGAACGCATGACGGGGCTCGACGCCGGCTTCCTCTACATGGAGACGCCGACCCTCCACATGCACACGCTGAAGATCGCGGTCATCGATCCCAGCGATGTCCCGGGCGGCTACAACTTCGACCTCCTCAAAGAGGTCCTCGGCACCCGCCTCCGCTACCTGCCGCCCTTCCGCCGCCGCGTCGTGGAGGTTCCGTTCGGTCTTACCCATCCGGTGTGGATCGAGGACCCCGACTTCGACCTCGACTATCACGTGCGGCGGGTGGCCGTCCCCGCACCCGGAGGTCCGCACGAGTTCGGCGAGTTGATCTCCGACATCGCCAGCCACCAGCTCGACCGGCGACGGCCGCTGTGGGAGTTGTGGGTCGTCGAGGGGCTCGAGCACGGGCACATCGGCGTGGTTGCCAAGATCCACCATGCAGCGGCCGACGGCGTGGCGGCGGCGGCCATGCTGGCCAACGTTCTCGGGGTTGGCGATCCTGAGCAGGTCGACACCTGGAAGCCCGACCCGGTGCCGACCGACTGGCAGCTCTTCGCCGCCGCCGTGAGCTCGATCGCCCTGGCCCTCGCCCGCCTACCGCAGCTCCTCTGGCGGACGTTCCAAGGCGTGTTCCGCCTGGCGCAGCGCCGGCGGGCGGGCGGCGACCTGCCCCCGCCGCCGTTCAGTGCCCCCGCCGTGTCGTTCAACCGGGCGCTCACGCCGCACCGCCGGTTCGTCTTTTCGTCGGTGCCTCTCGACGACGTCAAAGAGGTGAAGAACGCGTTGGGCGCCACGGTGAACGACGTGGTGCTCGCCCTTTCGGCCGCGGCGCTGCGGCGCTATCTCGACGAGCGCGGCGAGCTGCCCGCCCGGCCCCTCATGGCCGGCGTACCGGTGTCGGTCGGGGAGATGGGCAGCCGGTCGTCGGGGAACCAGGTTTCCAACCTTTTCACCTCGATTCCCACCGACGTCGCCGACCCCGTCGAGCGGGTCCGCACTGTGCACCGCATGATGAAAGGTGCCAAGGAGGTGCACAACGCCCTGGGTGCCGAGATGCTCTCGGACTGGACCGAGCTCACCCCGCCCCGGCCGTTCGCCGCCTTCATGCGCTTCTACTCGCGCCGTGGGCTGGCCAGTCACCATCGTCCGCCGATCAACGTGGTGATCTCCAACGTGCCGGGCCCCGCGGCGCCCCTCGACATCGCCGGCGCCCGCCTCGTGTCGATCTACTCGATGGGACCAATCCTCGAAGGCATCGGTCTCAACATCACGGTGTGGAGCTATTGCGGCTCGCTGAACTTCGGCATCGTGTCGTGCCGGGAGCTCATGCCCGACCTGTGGGGCCTCACCGATTACATCCATGACGCCCTGGAAGAGCTGAAGAAGGCGGTGGCGTCCCAGGGCCAGCGCGGGGGGAATGAAACGTAGATGTTCGAGGTATTCGGACTCTCTGTCAGCAAGCTGGCGTCGGTGTCTCGGCCGCCCGGGCGGGTGGTGGAGGTTCCGGGGCGCGGCGACACGTTCGTGTACGAGATGGAGGGTCCGCCCGGCGCACCGGTCCTCTTCCTCGTCCATGGCCTCGTGGCGACCACCCAGCTGAACTGGTTCCCGGCGTTCCCGGTGCTCGCCGACCGGTACCGGGTGATCGCCACCGACCTGCGAGGCCACGGGCGGGGGTTTCCGGCGGGCAGCCGGTTCCGGCTCTCCGACTGCGCCGACGATCTCGCCGCCGTGGCCGACGCCCTCGGCGTCGAACGCTTCATCCCCGTCGGGTACTCGCTCGGGGGCCCCGTGGCCCAGCTGACGTGGCACCGCCACCGCGACCGCGTCGAGGGTCTGGTGCTGGCGGCCACGTCGAGGAACTTCGGGGGCACCCTTCGCGAGCGCATGTGGTACCGGATGGTGCCCGGCATCGTGGCCGGCACCCGCGTGATCGGCCGGATCCGAGGAGGCGGGCGCCCGCCCGAGGAGGTCGAGCTGGGCGATGACGCCTTCCTCAGCCGTTGGGCCATGGAGGAGCTGCGCCGGGTCAGCCCCACGGTGGCGCTGCAAGCCATGAGCGCGCTCGGGCGCTTCAGCTCCCATGAGTGGATTGACGAGATCGACGTTCCCACCGCCATCGTCGTCACCACCAAGGACCGCTTCATCGCCCCGACCCGCCAGATCAAGCTGGCCAACGCCATATCCGGAGCTACCGTCCATCCGGTGCACGCCGGGCACGCGGCGTGCGTGCTCGCCTATCGACGCTTCGTGCCTGCTCTCGTAGAGGCATGCGAGTCGGTCGTGTCGAAACTCCCTGGGCGGGGCGGTGACGCCCATGACAGGCTGGGATCCGGTCGAGAAGGAGGCCTACAAGAGTGGAACGACTGAGCGGGCTGGACGCCAGCTTCCTATACCTGGAGTCGCCGACCAACCACATGCACGTGGCGGCGACGATGACGTTCGATCCGTCGACGGTCGAAGGCGGCTACTCCTTCGAGAAGACGCGTGACCTCGTCCAGCGGCGACTGCACCTGATCCCGCAGTTCACGCGGCGGCTGGCGACGGTCCCGTTCAACCTGCACCACCCGGTGTGGGTCGAGGACCCCGATTTCGACCTCGATTATCACCTGCGCCGCATCGCCGCTCCGGCGCCCGGCAGCTATCACGAGCTGGCCGACATGGCCGGCGACATCGCCAGCCGCCCCCTCGACCGCAGCCGGCCGCTCTGGGAGATCTACGTCGTCGAGGGCCTCGAGCACGGGCACATCGGCACGATCGCCAAGATGCACCATTCCACGATCGACGGGGTCTCGGGCGCCAACCTGATGGTGTACCTGTTCGACCTCGAGCCCAACCCGGCCGAGGAGCCCGAGGGGCCCGAGCGCGAGCCCGAGCACATGCCCTCGGACGCCGAACTGCTCGCCTACGCCATGCGGTCGCGCTTGCGGCGGCCCCTCCAGCTGGCGTCGGTGATCCCGAAGGCGGCGACGTCGGTCGTGAACGTGGTTCGCGAGCGGCGGTCCACGGACACGGTGAATCCTCCGGCGCCCCTCACCGCCCCACGCACGTCGTTCAACGGCGCCATCACCGCGCACCGCAAGGTGGCGTACGCGATCGCCAGCCTGTCCGACGTCAAGGCCATCAAGAACGCCTTCGGCACGACGGTGAACGACGTCGTTCTCGCCGTCGTGGGCGGCGGCTTGCGCCGCTACCTCGAGCGCACGCAGCAGCTCCCCGACAAGTCCCTCATCGCCACCGTGCCCATCTCCGTGCGCCCGCCCGAGGGCGAGGAGGACACGTCGATCGGCGCCAACAAGGTGTCGGCCATGTTCACGTCGCTCGCCACCCACGTCGAGGATCCCGTCGAGCGCCTGCGCACGATCCACGAGGTCACCAAGGGCGCCAAGGAAGAGCACAACGCCGTCGGAGCCGACATGCTCCAGAGCCTCACCGAGTTCGCCGCCCCGCGGCTGTTCGGGCTCGCCATGCGGTTCTACTCGTCGTCCAAGCTGGCCGACCGGGGGCCGGTGATCCACAACCTGGTCATCTCGAACGTCCCGGGTCCGCCGTTCCCGCTCTACTTCGCGGGCGCCAAGCTGATCTCGCTGTTCCCCATGGGCCCGGTGATGGAAGGGGCCGGTCTCAACATCACCGTCATCAGCTACATGGACGACATCGACATCGGCCTCATGGTCGCCCGCGAGAGCGTGCCCGACGTGTGGGACATGGCGGCCGACATCGAGGAGTCATTGGCCGAGCTCAAGAAGGCGGCGGACGCGAAGGCTGGAACCGAGCCAGCTGACGCTGGCTAGCTGGCTTGCCTGGCCTCGTCATCGTTGGTCCGCCTGAGGCCGGCGTCGCAACAATCACGCTGAACCGTCCTGAGAAGCGCAACGCTCTCTCCATCGCCGTGCGCGACGCGGTGAGCGACGCGCTCGACCGGCTGGCCATTGATGAGGGGTGCAAGGTCGTGGTCGTCACGGGCGCGGGGGGCGTGTTCTCGGCCGGCTTCGATCTGCGCGAGTTCGAACAGCCTGAGCTGGCCGACGAGCTGTGGGCGTCGAGCGACCGGTTCCACCGGACGTGGCTCGAGTTCCCGCTGCCCACGGTCGCCGCCGTCAACGGTCCGGCGCTCGCGGGCGGATTCGACCTGGCCGTCATGTGCGATGTGCGGGTGGCCGCGGACGCGGCGCGGTTCTCGCACCCCGAGCTGGCGTTCGGCGACGTCGTGTACGGCCCCCTGCATGACCTGGTCGGCGGCTCGGTTGCCCGCGACCTCTGCCTCACCGGCCGCGTGCTGGAAGCGGGGGAGGCGTTGAGGCTGGGGTTCCTGTCCGCCGTCGTGCCGGGCGACGAGCTGCTGGCGCAGGCGATGGAGACCGCAGGCGCCATCGCCCGTGCACCTCGCGAGGTGCTCGTACGGACGAAAGCCAAGTTCATCCGCCGCGCTCGAGTGGTCGGCGGCAACACCCTGGATTTGTAGTAGGCGAGAACCGGGAAGAAACTGAACTCATGGAGTGGCTCTTTCTCGCCGTCGGCATCGCGAGCCTGGTGACGACGCTCAACGCCATACGGCCGGTGCCGTGGACAGTGGTGTCGATCTTCTCGTTCTTCGGCGGGTGGCTGGCCACCGAGCTGGCGATCCATCGAATCCTCATTCAGGTCGGGCTCGCCATCGCCTTCGTGTTGCTCGGTGCCCTCGACACCTGGCAGGGCACCGTTGGACTCCTGCTGCTGCTCCCGTCCATCCTGGGGACGCTGTACCTGGTCGCCCTCGCGCGCGGCGCCGGCGAGGTCGCAGAACAAGCGCTGAAGGAGGGACTGGGCGACGACTATCTCGACAGCATCGATCCCGATCTGGCCGCCCGCCACGACCCCACCATCCCGTGGGCCCGCCTGCTGCTGCCGTTCCGGATGGGCCTGCCCGAGGTCGAGCGCACCAAGAACCTGAGCTACGGTCCGTACGGGCGCCGCAACAAGCTTGACGTATACCGCCACAAGGACCACCCGGCGAACTGCCCGATCCTCTTCCAGATTCACGGCGGCGGCTGGGTGATCGGCAACAAGGACCAGCAGGGGATCCCGCTCATGCAGCACCTGGCCTCGCGCGGGTGGGTGTGTGTGGCCCCCAACTACCGGCTGAGCCCCAAG
>DASZJL010000052.1:0-33880 GCA_035948135.1 Acidimicrobiales bacterium
ACGGCACGTTCCTCACCGTGTTCCCGCAAGCGCCGCGCCCGACGGTGTCGAACCTCAACGTGCCCCCGGCGACGGACATCCCGAACCTGGTGGTGGCCACGCTGGCACCCGACGGGACGGTGCAGCTGTACAACGATCAAGGGTCGGTCCACGCCATCTTCGACGTGGTCGGCTGGTTCGGGAGCTAGCCCGATTCTGAACGTGAGCGGACCGCCGGGTTGCGTAGCCGGCGGTCCGCTGTCAATATGGCAGGCGATGTCCGGCCGCCGAATCCTCGTAGTAGTCACCTAGCGCACGCCCGACCGGACAACGCCGCGTGCGCCTACGACCTCCCAGCCGGGAGGTCGTTTCATTTTCTGAACGCAACCAGTGAAGGAACAGCGATGAAGCTGACGGGAGCCCAAGCCCTCATCAAGAGCCTGGAGATGCAGGAGGTCGAAGTCATGTTCGGCCTCCCCGGTGGGGCCATCCTGCCCGTGTACGACCCCATCATCGACTCGCCCATTCGCCACATCCTCGTGCGCCACGAGCAGGGGGCGGGGCACATGGCCGAGGGCTACGCCCAGGTGACGGGCCGACCTGGGGTCGCCATGGTGACGAGTGGTCCGGCGGCCACCAACATCGTCACGCCCCTCTGCAACGCCTACATGGACTCGACGCCGATCGTCGTGATCACCGGCCAGGTGGCGTCCACCGCCATCGGCACCGATGCCTTCCAGGAGTGCGACACCACCGGAATCACGATGCCGGTCACGAAGCACAACTGGCTGATCACCGACGCCGAGGACATCCCCCGCGTCGTCAAGGAGGCCTTCCACGTCGCCACCACGGGGCGGCCGGGTCCGGTGCTGATCGATCTGCCGAAGGACATCGCCAACGCCCAGATGGAGTGGTACTGGCCGGACAGCGTCGACCTGCCCGGCTACAAGCCGACGACGAAGGGCCACCCCCGCATGATCCGGGAGGCGGCCAAGCTGATCGGCGAGGCGCACCGGCCCGTCATCTACGCGGGCGGTGGCATCCTCAAGGCGCACGCCGCTGAGGCGTTGCGGGAGCTGGTCGACATGACCGGGATCCCCGTGGTCACGACCCTGATGGCTCGAGGCGCCTTTCCCGACAGCCACCCGCTGTGCCTTGGCATGCCGGGTATGCACGGCAACTACACCGCGGTGACGTCGATGCAGAAGTGCGACCTGCTCATCGCTTTGGGTTCCCGCTTCGACGACCGGGTCACTGGCAAGGTGTCGGCGTTCGCGCCCGACGCCAAGGTGATCCACGTCGACATCGACCCCGCGGAGCTGAACAAGGTGCGTCGTCCCGACGTGCCGATCGTCGGCGACTGCCGGTTGGTCATCGAGGAGATCAACAAGGCAGTGCGTGACCTCGGTGGCACCGAGACGCAGGCCGACCGCAGCGCGTGGATCACCCAGTTGCAGGCGTGGCAGAAGCAGTACCCGCTCCACTACGAGCAGCCGGAGACCGGCAACACGCTCAAGCCCCAGTACGTCCTCGAACGGCTGCGTGACAATGCGCCTGAAGACACGATCCTCGTGGCCGGCGTCGGCCAGCACCAGATGTGGTCCAGCCAGTACTGGCGCTTCGAGGAGCCCTACACCTGGGTGAACTCCGGTGGCCTCGGCACCATGGGGTTCGCGGTCCCCGCCGCGGTCGGCGCCAAGGTCGGCCAGCCCGGCAAGACCGTGTGGGCGGTCGACGGCGACGGCTGCTTCCAGATGACGGCGCAGGAGCTTGTCACCGCCGCGACCGAGCGCATCCCCATCAAGGTCGCCATCCTCAACAACGCCTACTTGGGCATGGTGCGCCAGTGGCAGGAGCTGTTCTACGAGGAGCGCTACTCCGAGGTGTACCTGTCGCCCCACCTGCCGGACTACAAGATGTGGGCCGAGGCCATGGGGTGTGAGGGCATGCGGGTGGAGTCGCCCGAGGAGGTCGACGCCGCCATCGACAAGGCCAACAGCATCGACGACCGACCCGTCGTCATCGACTTCCGAGTCGACTACCGGGAGAAGGTGTACCCGATGGTCCCGGCGGGCGGCTCGAACGACGACATCATCCTCGACCCGTCCCAGGGCGAAGGAGGTCGGTGATGCCGGCGCCCGCCCGCCACCACACGCTGAGTGTCCTGGTCGAGAACAAGGCCGGCGTCCTCATGCGCGTCGCCGGCCTGTTCGCCCGGCGGGGGTTCAACATCTACTCGCTGGCCGTCGCGCCCACGGACGACGACCGCTTCAGCCGCATCACGATCGTTGTCGACGTGGAGTCGGCGCCCCTCGAGCAGGTCACCAAGCAGCTGTTCAAGCTCATTCCCGTCGTGAAGATCAGCGAGCTCGACCCGTCGACGGCCACCGAGCGCGAGCTGATGCTGGCGACCATCAAGGCCGAGCCGGCGACGAGAGGCCAGGTGATCGAGCTGGTGAACGTCTTCGAGGGCCGGATCGTCGACGTCGGCCACGACGAGATCACGGTGATGCTGGCCGGGAGGCCGGACAAGCTCGACGACTTCGAGGCCCTGATGCGCGCCTACGAGATCGTGGAACTGCAAAGGACGGGGCGCGTCGCCCTGCCTAAGTTGGACCGGCAAGCGCCGAGACTCCACAGCGTGAAGGGAGCTTGACCCCAAATGGCCAACATCTTCTACGAGAAGGACGCCGACCCGAACCTCATCGGCGGCCGCAAGGTGGCGGTGATCGGCTACGGCTCCCAGGGCCACGCCCACGCCCTGAACCTCAAGGACTCGGGCGTCGACGTACGGGTCGGCCTGCGGGAGGGTTCGTCGTCGAAGGGCAAGGCCGAAGCGGCGGGCCTGCGGGTCGTGCCGATCGGCCAAGCGGCCGCCGAGGCCGACCTCATCATGATCCTGCTGCCTGACACCGAGCAGAAGGGCGTCTATGAGGCCGACATCGAGCCCAACCTCAAAGACGGCGACGCTCTCTTCTTCGCCCACGGCTTCAACATCCGCTTCGGCCAGATCCGTCCGCCGGCCGGCGTCGACGTCGGCATGGTGGCGCCTAAGGGCCCCGGGCACCTCGTGCGGCGCGAGTACGAGGCCGGCGGCGGCGTGCCGTCGCTCATCGCCGCGGCGCAGGACCCGTCAGGCAAGACGATGGACCTCTCGCTGTCCTACGCCCACGCCATTGGCGCCACGCGCGCCGGCGTGTTGCAGACGACGTTCGAGGAGGAGACCGAGACCGACCTCTTCGGCGAGCAGGTCGTGCTGTGCGGCGGCATCGTCGAGCTCGTGAAGGCCGGGTTCGAGACGCTCGTCAACGCCGGCTACCAGCCGGAATCTGCCTACTTCGAGTGCCTGCACGAGCTCAAGCTGATCGTCGACCTCATGTACGAGCACGGCATCCAGGGCATGCACTTCTCGATCTCGGACACGGCCGAGTACGGCGACTACACCCGCGGCCCCCGGATCATCAACGACGAGACGAAGGCCGAGATGCGCCGCATCCTCGACGAGATCCAGGACGGCCGCTTCGCCGAGGAGTGGATCGCCGAGAACCAGAACGGCCGCCCGAACTTCAACGAGTACCGCCGCAAGACGTCCGAGCTGCAGGTCGAGAAGGTCGGCGCCGAGCTCCGAGCGATGATGCCGTGGATCTCGGCCGGCAAGAAGGGGCTCGAAGAGGCGTCCGGCGGCGCCGGCGAGAAGTAGTCCTCGCGCTTTGTGGACGTTTACCGGCCCCAGAGGCAGGTAAACGTCCAAAAACCTGAGTCGCTGTGGGCGCCCGAGCACCGGGCGCTGACGCTCGGGCTCGTCCTCACCGTCACGTTCGTGGCGTCGGAGGCGCTGGCGGTGGCCCCGGCGGTGCCCGTGCTCGCACGCGAGCTCGGCGGGCTGCGCCTGTACGGCTGGGTGTTCAGCGCCTTCATGCTGTCGAGCCTCGTCGGCGTCGTCGTTGCTGGACAGGCTGCCGACCGGCGGGGGCCGGCGCCGCCGTACCTGCTCGGACTCGGCCTGTTCGTCGCCGGCTTGCTGATCGCCGGCACCGCCCAGTCGATGGAGGTGCTCGTGGTCGGCCGGGCCGTGCAAGGGTTCGGCGCGGGCGCGGTACCCGCGGTGGCCTACGCCAGCATCGGCCGCAGCCTCCCTGAAGCGCTCCGGCCGCGGATGTTCGCGGTGCTGTCGACGGCGTGGGTCATTCCCGGACTGTTCGCGCCCGGCATCGCAGCGTTCGTCATTCGCCACGCCAGTTGGCGGTGGGTCTTTCTGGGGCTCGCGCCCTTGGTAGTTGTCACCGGCCTCGTTGCCCTCCCCGCGCTCCTGAAGCTCGGGCCGCCCGGCGGCAAGCCGACACCCCGGCGCCTCGTTGCCGCGCTTGGTGTGGCCGGCGGCGCCGGCCTCGTCCTTGCCGGGCTCACGGAGCAGGCGGTCGTCGCTCGGATCCCTCTGGTCGCGGTCGGTCTTGCGGTTGGCATCCCTTCCCTTCGGCGGGTGCTTCCGGCGGGCGCCCTGCGGGCCAGCCCCGGCCTCCCCGCAACCGTGGTCAGCCGGGGCCTGCTCACGTTCGCCTTTTTCGGCGCCGACGCCTATGTCCCGCTTGCCGTGCAAAGCGTTCGCCACCAGAGCCCGACCCTGACCGGCATCGCCATCTCGGTCACGACCCTGTCGTGGACGGCGGGAGCGTGGGCCCAGGCCCGGATGGCGCCGCACCGTGAAGGCCGAGGGATGGTGGCGGCCGGGGTCGGCCTCGTCATTGCGGGGACCGCGGGCCTGGCCGCGACACTGTTCGTCGGCGTGCCTGCCTGGCTGGTCGTGCCGGCATGGACGGTCGCCGGACTCGGGATGGGCCTGGCGTACGCGCCGACGACCGTGCTCGTCCTGCGTGAGGCGGCGCCGGGCGAGGAGGGGTCGGCGTCGGCGTCGCTGACGCTCTGCGACACACTCGGCTGGGCCTTGGGCACCGGCGTCGGCGGAGCAGCCGTCGCCGCCGCGGAAGCCGCCAAGTGGCCCCTGCGAAACGGCGTCCTGCTGGCCTTGGCCTGCACGACGGCGGTCGGCTGCCTCTCCCTGGTCGTGTCGCGCCGCCTGCCGGCGGGCCCACTGGTGGCCGCTAACGGAACAGGTAGCGGCGACGGCGACGGCCGGTGATCAGACGCAGGCCGACGAACGCGACGGGCAGACAGATGACCGCGATCCAGACGCCGTCTCGGACCACCCGGACCGTGTCGTCGGTGGTGGTGACGTGCATTGCGGACGGCGCCGGCGTGCGCGTTTGCTGCAAGGGAACGGCCTTGGCAGGCTCGGCGACGGTGGCTGCGGGCACGACGGCGGGCAGGTGCTCGAGCCCCGCCTCGGCTGACACCGGCGTGGCGAAGCCCTTGTCGAGCAGCGCCGTCGACGTGCGGTAGATGTCGGTCGCGCCGAGTACGACAGACACCATCGTGCGCCCGTCGCGCGTGGCGGCACCGATGAAGGAGTGGCCGGCCTTGCGGGTCCAGCCCGTCTTCATGCCGATAGCACCCGGGTACGTCTTCAACAGGAGGTCCTCGTTGAGCAGGCGGTGGTCGTTGTTGTCGCCACCGTGGAACTTGTAGACCTGCGTCGACGCGATCGCGCGGATCTGGTCGTTGTCGAGCGCGTTGCGCGCGGCCACAGCCAGGTCATGGGCACTCAGCAGGTTCCCGCCCTCGTTGGAGAACTCGTCGTCGAGGCCGGCGGGATCACGGAGCACCGGGTTGTCGTCCATGCCGATGCGCTGTGCCGTCTGCGCCATGACGTTGGCGAATTCCTGGCGGGATCCGCTGACCTTCTCGGCCAGCGCTACGGCGGCGTCGTTGGCCGAAACCATCAGCAGGGCGTGGAGGACGTCTTCGAACTTCCACACCTGGCCGGCCTTCATGTTCATGTTGCGGGCGGGCATCCCCTGCGCCTGGGCGCTGATCGGGATGTCATCTCCCGGCTTCAGCTGCTCGGTGGCGATGAGGGCGGTGAGGACCTTGGTGACGCTGGCCGGGGGCAGAGGCTCGTGGGCGTTGCCCTGCTCGAGGACGGCGCCGGTATCAGAGTCGACGAGGATCCAGGCCTTCGGCGGCGGTGGGGGAGGAGCGGTGGTCGGCCCGCTGGACGGGGGCGGCGGGGGCACCTGGGCACGGTGGATGTGCTGGAGCGCGAACGCGTTCGGCGCCACCAAGAGGAGCAGGCAGGCGAGCGCGGTCAGGCAGACCAGGAGACGCCGCATTGAGGGTTCAGATTAGGGGATCAGGCGGTCCGCGATGAAGTCAATCGCTCCGGTCAGGGTGGCCAGGTCATCGGGCTCGATGGCAACGAACATTGCGATGCGAAGCTGGTTGCGACCGAGCTTTCGGTAGGACTCGGTGTCAACGATGCCGTTCGAACGCAACACCTTTGCAACGGTCGTGGCGTCCAACGCCGGATCGAGGTCGATCGTCGCCACCACGTGGCTGCGGTCGTCCTTGTTGGCTACGAACGGCGTGGCGTAGGCGCTGGCTTCGGCCCACCCGTAGACGACCTCCGCCGAGCGATCGCAGCGTGCGGTCGACCAGGCGAGGCCGCCCTGCTCGAGGATCCATTCCAGTTGGTTGACCATGAGGAACACGGTGGCGAGCGCCGGGGTGTTGTAGGTCTGGTCGAGGCGGGAGTTCTCCACTGCGATCGACAGGTCGAGGAACGATGGGGTCCACCGCCCAGAGGCCTTGATGCGGGCGACGCGCTCAACGGCGGCCGGCGAGAGGGCTGCCACCCACAACCCGCCGTCGGACGCGAACCCCTTCTGCGGCGCGAAGTAATAGGCGTCGAACTGCGTGGGGTCGACGTGGAGGCCCGCCGCGCCGGACGTGGCGTCCACCAACACGAGCCCCTCGGCTCCCGTGGGGCGGCGGACTTCCATGGCCACGCCGGTCGACGTCTCGTTGTGGGGGAAGGCGTAGACGTCGACGTCGATGTTCGCCTCGGGTTCGCCGTGGGTGCCCGGCGCCGACTCGATCACCTGTGGCGCGTCGAGGAACGGGGCGGCCGCGGTGACGGCCGCGAACTTCGAGGAGAACTCGCCAAAACTCAGGTGCTGGGCGCGCCGTTCGACCAGGCCGAACGCGGCGGCGTCCCAGAACGCCGTCGTCCCCCCGTTCCCGAGCACGACCTCGTAGCCGTCGGGAAGCGACAGGAGCGCCGTCAGCCCCTCGCGCAAGCGGTGGACGACGGATTTCACAGAGGCCTGACGGTGGCTGGTGCCCAGGTAGGTTGGAGCAGCGGCGGCAAGGGCAGCCACCGCCTCCTGACGCACCTTCGACGGCCCCGAGCCAAAGCGGCCGTCGCGGGGCCGAAGTTCGGGCGGCAGCTCGATCTGAGGCACGTCGGAAGCCATAGAAACCACTATCGGGGAAATCAGCGACGGAAGCGAAATCGACCATGGCGCACGCACGGATCTCGCAACGGGTCGGCTCCATCGAGGAGTCGGCGACCCTCGCCATCGACGCCCGCGCCAAGGCGCTGAAGGCGGCCGGCGAGGACGTCATCGGCTTCGGCGCCGGCGAGCCCGACTTCCCGACGCCCACCCACATCGTCGAGGCCGCCGCCAAGGCCTGTGCTGAGCCCCGCTTCCACCACTACACCCCGACGGCCGGGCTGCCGGAGCTGCGCACCGCGGTCGCAGACAAGGCGGCCGGCGACCTCGGCATGCCGGTAACGGCCTCGCAGGTGCTCGTCACCAACGGCGCCAAGCAGGCGCTCTACAACACCTTCGCCACCCTGCTCGACCCGGGTGACGAGGTGTTGTTCACGGCGCCGTACTGGGTCACCTACCCGGAGTCGATCCGCCTGGCGGGCGGTCTGCCGGTGCCCGTTCCAACCGACGAGTCAGCTGGCTTCCGCGCCACCGTCGAACAACTGGAAGCCGCTCGCACGCCGCGCACCAAGGTCCTGCTCTTCGCGTCGCCCAACAACCCCACCGGTGCGGTACACCGGCGGGAAGAGGTCGACGCCATCGGGCGGTGGGCGGCCGACAACGACCTCTGGGTGGTCACCGACGAGATCTATCAGCTGCTGGTCTACGGGGACGTCCAGTTCAATTCGATCATCGCCCGCGTCCCCGAGCTGGCCGAGCGCAGCGTCGTCATCAACGGTGTGTCCAAGACCTACTCGATGACGGGCTGGCGCGTCGGATGGATGGTCGGTCCCACCGACGTGATCGCGGCCGCCACCAACCTGCAGTCGCACGCCACGTCCAACGTCGACAACGTCGCCCAAGCCGCGGCGCTGGCCGGGCTCACCGGACCGATGGACGCGGCCGAGGAGATGCGGATCGCGTTCGACCGCCGGCGCAAGCGCATGATCGAACTGTTGTGCGCGATTCCTGGCGTGTCGTGTGTCGAGCCCCACGGCGCGTTCTACGCCTTCCCGTCTTTCGAGGGGGCCTTGGGCAAGGAGCTGGGTCCCCGCCGGCCGACGTCGACGATCGACCTGGCCGAGGTCATCCTCGAGGAGGCCAGGGTCGCGGTCGTGCCCGGCGAGGCCTTCGGTGCCCCCGGCTACATGCGTCTGTCCTACGCCCTCGGCGACGACGACCTCGAAGAGGGCCTGAACCGCATGGCCAAGCTTCTGGGCTGACCGGCTGGTCCCTCGGCCTATTCGGTCCGCAGGGCGATGGCGGGGCGGACGCGCCCGGCCAGGCGCGCCGGCCAGGCGGCTACCAGGTTGGCGACGACGATCGCCGTCGGCACGATCACCAACAGCGCGACGGGCGGCACCGCCGGCTCCGGGAGGGTGCCGAGCTGGTGGGCCAGCATGTCCCAGGCCCACCTCCCCGTCGCGACGCCCACGGGGATGCCGATGAGCAGAGCGACCGCGCAGAACGACGACGCCTGCCATGCGACCGCGCCCCGTACCTGTGCGGGGAGGAACCCGAGGGTCTTCAGGACGGCCAGGTCGCGCTGGCGGCGCTGGACCGACGTCAGGAGCGTGTGGGCAAGGGTGGCGATGGCGAGCGCGCCCAGCAGAACGGCGGTCAGGACGGGCAGGCTCTCGACCCTGCCGAAGTTGACGACGTCGGTCGGCTTGGGTGGTGGGATCGCGTAGTAACCCGGTCCCGCATCCTTCGTCACAGCGGCTATTCCAACCTGCTGGTCGACGCCAGGAGCGAAGCGCACGAAGGCGGAGCCTGCCGGCGGGATGGTGATCCCTGGTGGTGCCAACCGTTCTTCACCGGAGTACGTCAAGTACGCGCCCTCGCCGAGCTGGCCGGCGTCACTCGTGGGGGGGAGGACTCCGCTGGCGACGATCCGGAAGCGAACGGGGTTCGGGCGCACGGCCGTGATCCGCACCTCCACCTCGTCGCCGACGTTGCGGTGCAGTCGTCGCAGCGTCTTTGTTCCCAGCAGGAGTTCCCCGGGAGCGGTCGGGGCCCGGCCCTTGATGACAGTGGGCTCGAGGACGCCGCGTACGGGTTTCAGCACGAGCCCGTCGACCCGTTGGTCGTTGACGGCGAGCGGCACGCCGGTGTCTGCGATAGCGATTGCGGACACTCGACGATCGGCCGCCATCGGTGGGACCGCTGCATCGATCGAGTCGGCCGTGCTGGTCGAGACGGCCGCGTCCCATGACGATCCGTAGAGCCGCGGCGTGTCGAGGAGATGGCTCAGGCTGGCGCCGAAGGTCAGGGCGCCGACGAGGGCAGCGACGGCGACCGCTACCGCGACGAGCGACGACCGCACGGGGACGGCGCTCCGTCCCCGTCCCGGCTGGAGCGCCATGCGGACGCCGACGTCAGCGGTTGGTGTCAGGGCGCCGGGGCCGAGAATCGTGGACAGGGCGGACCGCGGCGACTCATCGAGAACGTCGGACCGGCTGACCGAGCGGGACAGCCGCCACGTCGGGAGGGCGGCGAGGGCGACGACGGCGACGAGCACGGCGATCGCTCCCGGCCCCAGGGCGATCGCGTCCAGGGCGAAGCCCGGGTGCGGCTCGGCGATTCGAGCTGTGCCGACTGCGGTGAACGGCGACGCCGCGAGCGTCGTGACCGCGGCCACGACGGCGGCTCCCAGTCCGACGGCCGCGGCCCTCGCCATGCCGACGGCCCACAGCTGGTCCGCCGTCATCCCGAGGGCGGCCAGTGTGGCGTTATCGGGTGACTCGAGAAAGCTCTGGCGGGCCAGCAGCTGGCCGGAGACGAGGAGCAGCACGATCCCGAGAAGGCCGCCGAGCACCCAGAGGGCGACGGCTTGAAGGTGGAGCGACCGCTGCACGTTGGCGGCCTGCGGCGCGTAGGAAGAGTCGAGCTGGGGACGACCGTCGGTCAGGTGGTTGAGGCCGGTCTCGAAGGCGGTGACGTCGGCGTTGCCGCGGTGCAGGCGTGCCACGAGTTCTTCGAACGCGCCGTACGTCGTCGACAGTCTCACGGCCTGGGCTCGGCTGATGTGCACGCCGGCGCCGCCGTTGAGGGCATTCAACGGGGGGAACTCGCCGGGGCTGGCTTCGATGCCCACGATGCGGAGGGGGAGCCGAAGGGGCGGGGGGCCCGGTGCCGAGTCGTTTCCAAGCTGAAGGGTCGTCACGTGCACGGCCAGGAGACTCCCGACGTGGAGCCGGCGCGAGCTGGCGACCGTGTACGGAACGGCGGCGACGCCGAGCTCGTTGGGGCGCGGCATCCGGCCGTGCAGCAGCTTGGGGCGGTCGATCAGGCGACCGTAGGTGTCGTCGGCCGGAGCGGTCAGGGCGATGTCGGATTCGGCGAGAGGAACGAAGAAGGCTCGCCCGGTCAGCGCGACTTGTGGGAGGCGCGCGGCAGCGTCGAAGTCGACCGGCGAGAACTGCGGGCCGAACGGCGGGTAGAGGACGACGTCCCCGGCGCGGTGGGCGGCCACGAACCGCGGATATGCCGTGTCGGTCCGCCGTCCGGCCGCCACCGCGCCAATGACGGCGCCCGCACCGAGCCCGATGAGGAGGGTGAGCGCGGCCCACGAGCGTCGGCGGGCGCGCAGATCGGCCCGCGCCCGCAGGAGGGCGGCGGTCACGCTTTGACCGTAGGCCATGCGCGACCGGCTGTGGATGGCGCCTGCACCCCTCTTTTGGGACGTGCTGCCACGCGTGCCAGGATGCAGCCGTGGGACGAATTCTCGTCACCGAGGAGATTGCCGAGGGCGGCCTGGAGCGATTGCGCGAGGCCGGCCATCAAGTCGACGTGCGTCTGGGCTTGTCGCCCGAGGAACTCCTGGGAGCCGTGCCCGGCGCCGAGGCCCTGATCGTCCGCTCGGCCACCAAGGTCACCGAGCCCGTGCTCGACGCCGCCGAGGACCTCGTCGTCGTGGGTCGCGCCGGAATCGGGATCGACAACGTCGACGTCGCCGCCGCCACCCGGCGGGGCGTAATGGTCGTGAACGCTCCGCAGTCGAACATCCTGTCGGCGGCCGAGCACACGATGGCCCTCGTGCTCGCCCAGGCCCGCAACGTCCCGCAGGCCCACTCCGCCCTCAAGGCGGGAAAGTGGGAGCGGTCGAAGTGGGAGGGCGTCGAACTTCACGGCAAGACGCTGGGTGTTGTCGGGCTGGGCCGCGTCGGCGCGCTGGTGGCGCAACGGGCGCTCTCGTTCGGGATGCGGCTGGTCGCGTATGACCCGTACGTCTCGCAGGAGCGGGCCCGGCAGATGGGCGTCGACCTGATGTCGCTGGAGGAGCTCGTCCGCACGGCCGACTTCCTCACCGTTCACCTGCCGAAGACGCCGGACACGATGGGCATCATCGGCAAGGACCTGCTCGGCCAGGCGAAGCGCGGCATACGGGTCGTCAACACGGCCCGCGGCGGGATCGTGGACGAGGACGCGCTGGCGTGGGCGGTCCGGGAGGGCATCGTCGCCGGCGCTGGCCTCGACGTCTTCGCCGAGGAACCGACGACGTCGTCGCCCCTGTTCGAGCTCGACTCGGTCGTTGTCACTCCCCATCTGGGGGCGAGCACGCGCGAAGCGCAAGACAAGGCGGGCGACACGATCGCCGAGATGGTGCTGCTGGCATTGGGCGGCGACTTCGTGCCGTTCGCCGTGAATGTCAGTGCCACCGAGGCGTCGGAGACCGTTCGTCCGTTCCTTCCGCTCGCTGAGCGACTCGGGTCGATCTTCGCGTCGCTCACCGACGGCCTGCCCGGCTCGCTCGAGATCACGTACGAGGGCCAGCTGGCCGACTACGACACGCGGATCCTCACGCTGGCGGTGCTGAAGGGTCTGCTGCGGGCCGGGAGCGAGGAGCCGGTCTCCTATGTCAACGCACCACAACTCGCGGACGAGCGTGGCGTCGAAGTTCGCGAGACGACGTCGTCGGCGGCGCGCGACTACGTCAACCTCATCACCCTGCGGGGCGGTGAGCACGCCGTGGCCGGCACCCTGGCCGGCAAGAACAGCGAGCCCCGCATCGTCATGGTCGACGACCACACCACCGACGTTCCGCCCGCCCGCCACATGCTGGTCATCCGCAACGACGACACGCCGGGGATGATCGGCAACGTCGGCACGATTCTCGGCAGTGGCGGCGTGAACATCTCCGACATGGCCCTCGGCAAGTCACCGACCGGCGAGGCCGCCCTCATGGTGCTGGCCGTCGACTCCCCGGTTCCGCTCGAAGTCATCGACGAACTGCGCGCCTCCCGAGGCGTCCTCCGCGTCCACCCCGTGTCGGAGAGCTAACGACAGCGGGGATCCCAGCTTTTGGCGGTCCTGGGCATCGCTAGGTGCCGTCCACGACCGCCAAATGGGCGACTCGCCGACTGTTAGCGCTTGGCGGGGCGGAGGCCGTCGGCTTCGGCGGTGGCCGCGTCGCGGTAGCACCGGTCGGGGTGGGTGCGGTCGTAGGAGAGGCCGCCGGGCAGGTGGTAGATGCCGCTGGTCATCTTGGCCTTGATCGGGTGGCCGGCTGGGCACTCGCCGTCGACGGGCTCGAGCCAGGCGGCGCCCACTTCGGCGTGCGCCTCTAGGGCGACGGGCGGCTCGGTGGACCAGGGGTCGTGATCGGGTTCGGGGGCGAGGGCGGCGCGCCTCGTGCGGACGACGATGAAGCCCAGACCGACAAGGACGACGAGGAGCAGCAGACGGCGACGCATGACCCTCCATTCTCGTCCACGGCTTGACGGATTTCGCGGAGCCTGCGACCATGCAGGGGTCATGCGTCCGACCAGCATCCTCCTGCTTATGTAGTGGCGAGCGCCCATACGGCGACTCGCCAACCTCTCGTGCCTCCGGGCCGAGAGGTTTTTTGTTTGTCACGACCAGACCAGAAAGGCACCGAGATGAGCGACAACCGCGTCATCATCTTTGACACCACGCTGCGCGACGGGGAGCAGTCCCCCGGCATCTCCCTGGACACGGGGGAGAAGCTCGAGATCGCGGAGCAGCTGGCGCGCCTCGGGGTCGACTACATCGAGGCCGGCTTCCCCGTCGCCAGCCAGGGCGACTTCGAGTCCGTAGAGGCCATCGCCAAAAGCGTGAAGGGCCCGGTCATCGCCGGCCTCTCCCGCACCCAGCTGGCCGACGTCGACCGCTGCTGGGACGCGGTCAGGCACGCCGAGCGCTCCCGCATCCACGTCTTCATCTCCACCAGCCCGTCGCACATGGAGCACATGCTCAAGATGACGCCCGAACAGGTCATCAACGAGACCCGCCAAGGCGTCAGCCGGGCCCGCGAGCACACCGACGACGTCGAGTTCAGCCCCCAGGACGCCACCCGCACGCCGCTCGACTTCATGATCGAGGTGTTGAAGACGGCGGTCGACGCCGGCGCCACCACCCTCAACATCCCTGACACCGTCGGCTACGGCATCCCGTGGGACTTCGGGAGCATCATCAACTACGTCCGCCAGACGGTGAAGGGCGACTACATCATCTCCACCCATTGCCACAACGACCTGGGTCTCGCCGTTGCCAACTCGCTCAGCGGAATCAAGAACGGCGCCCGCCAGGTCGAGGTGTGCGTCAACGGTCTGGGGGAGCGGGCCGGCAACGCCGCCCTCGAAGAGGTCGTGATGGCGCTGAAGATCCGCCCCGACCAGTTCGACGGGCTCGACACCGGCGTCAACACCGAGGAACTGGCCCGTACCAGCCGCCTCGTGAGCCGCCTCACGGGCTACCCCGTGCAGTACAACAAGGCCGTCGTCGGGCGGAACGCGTTCGCGCACGAGTCGGGCATCCATCAGCACGGCGTGCTGGCGGAGCGCACGACCTACGAGATCATCGACGCCTCCAAGGTCGGCCAGAAGGGCAGCCAGATCGTGCTCGGGAAGCACTCCGGGCGCCACGCTTTCGCGGCCGAGCTGGAGAAGATGGGCCTCTCGTTGCAGGGTGACGCTCTCAACTCGGCCTTCGCCCGCTTCAAGGAGCTGGCCGACCGCAAGGTCGAGCTCACCGACGCCGACCTCGAGGCCATCGTGGCCGAAGAGCTCGGCACCAGCGTGGAGCAGGCCTTCAGCTTCGAGGAGCTCGAGGTCAGCGGCGGCACGGTCGCCGAGCCCCGGGCCCGCATCGTCGTCACCCGCGGCGGCGAGAAGAAGGAGGCGACAGCCGAGGGCGACGGCATGATCGACGCCGCCTGCAAGGCCATCAAGGCCGCCACCGGAGTCGATGCCACCCTCACCGACTTCAACGTCTCCTCGGTGACGGGCGGCGTCGACGCCTTGGGCGACGTCATCGTTCAGCTCGACGCCGGCGGCGTCAAAGTCAGCGGACGTGGTGTCTCCACCGATGTGGTCGAGGCGTCGGCCCGCGCCTACCTCAATGCCGTCAACAAGGTCCTGCGCGTGCAGGCCCGCGGTGAGGCCCGCAAGCCGGAGATCGGCCCGTGACCGACATAGAGACCAACGAGTGGGCCACGGCCGAGCACGCCGAGGCGTATCTCGAGCGCGCCCCGCGCCTCCCCCGCCGGGACATCGCCTACGGCGAGCTGCTCGAGGTCCTGCCGGCCAACCCCCGCCGTGTGCTGGACCTGGGCTGCGGCGACGGCAGGGTCATGGCGATGATCGGTGGCTCGGGGATCGCCCTCGACTTCTCGCCGACGATGCTCGACCTGGCCCGCGCCCGCTTCCACGCCGACGACGTCGAGGTCGTCGAGCACAACCTCAACGCCCCGCTGCCCGACCTCGGGACCTTCGACGTGGTGGCGTCGGCCTTCGCCATCCACCACTGCCCGCACGAGCGCAAGCGTGAGCTTTATGCCGAGGTCTTCGCCGCCCTCGAGCCGGGTGGCACGTTCGCCAACCTGGAACACGTGGCGTCACCCACCGAACACCTGCACAACGAGTTCCTCGAGCTGATCGGGACGAAGCCCGGCGACGACGACCCGTCCAACAAGCTCCTCGACGTGGAGACCCAGCTTCGCTGGCTCCGGGAGATCGGTTTTGTCGACGTCGAGTGCTTCTGGAAGTGGCGGGAGATGGCGCTGCTCGCAGGTCGCCGACCGATTTTGTAACCCGTGTGGTCGTAGCCGAGTCCAAGGGTTTCATGACCGTGGCGGAGACCTCTCTTTTAACGCGCATCGAGCAGGCCGCCGGTGCGCGCCGCGGTGCGATCACCTTCGTCGGCTCGGGACCGCCCGACCGCGTGGAATGGGCGAGATTGCACGAAGAGGCCCGGGCAGTGGCCGGTGCCCTCCAGGCCCGGGGCGTGGCCCCCGGCGACCACGTGGCCCTTCTCGGCCCTACGACCAGGGCCCTGGTCACGGCGATCCAGGCGACCTGGCTGGCGGGTGCGGCGGCGGTCGTCTTGCCCCTCCCGATGCGCATGGGCTCCATCGAGGAGTTCGTGGCCCAGACCCGGGGTCGTATCCGGGGGGCCGACTCCATGCTTCTACTTGCCGATCCCGAGCTGGCCGGCTTCGTCGAGCCCGAGCCGGGCGACCCGCCCGTCGTGCTCCTCGACGCTTTGCACGGCGAGGCCGCGGCCTACGAGCGCCCCAAGGACGACCCGGGCGCTCTCGCCGTGCTGCAGTTCACGAGCGGCGCCACGGCCGATCCCAAAGGGGTGATGCTCCCGCAGCGTGCCATCGTCGCCAACCTCGACGGCGCCGCGCAGGCTGGGCACCTCCAGGAGGACGAGGTGTTCGTCTCGTGGCTCCCGCTGTACCACGACATGGGGTTCATCGGGATGCTGACGCTCCCGATGATCACCGGCCGCGAGCTGGTGCTGGCCGCGCCCCAGGACTTCCTCGCGTCGCCGTCTCGCTGGATGGAGTGGATGTCGGAGTTCGGCGGCACCGTGAGCGCCGGGCCCAACTTCTCCTACGCATTGGCCGCCCGTTCCCTCCGCCGCATGCCCGAGCTCGACCTGTCGCGCTGGCGCCTGGCCCTCAGCGGCGCCGAGCCCGTCGACCCTGCGACCGTTCAGGCCTTCTGCGAGGCGGGCGCCCGCCACGGTCTCGACCCCCTGGCGGTGTACGCGTGCTTCGGGATGGCCGAGGTCGCCATTGCGGGCACGTTCCCCGAGCCGATGACCGGCCTGCGCCTCGACACGGTCGACCGCCATGCCCTGGAGGTCGAGCGGCGCGCGGTGCCGGCGTCAGGAGCCGACGCCCGCTCGTTGGCCATCTTGGGCCGTGCCGTGCCGGGACTCGAGCTGCGGATCTGCGACCCCTTCTCGGGCGCCATCCTGGAGGATCGGTGCGCAGGCGAGCTGGAGATCAGGGGCACGTCGGTCACGCCCGGCTACTACAAGCACCCCGAGGCGACGGCCGCCGCATTCCACGACGGCTGGCTGCGCACCGGCGACCAGGCGTATCTGGTCGACGGCGAGTTGGTCCTGTGTGGACGCATCAAGGACATGATCATCGTCGCCGGCCGCAACGTTTTCCCCGAGGATGTCGAGCGGGCCGTGGCCGACGTCGACGGCGTGCGCGCCGGCAACGTGGTCGCCTTCGGCGTCGAGGGCCGCCGTGGCTTCGAAACCGTGGTTGTCGTCGCCGAGACCAAGGCCGACGACACCGCTCCGGTCCGGGACGCCGTCGCCCGCCGGGTCAAGGAATCGGTCGGCCTGTCCGCAGCCGACGTCGTGCTCGTGCAGCCGGGCACGCTCCCGAAGACGTCGAGCGGCAAGCTGCAGCGCTCGCTCGCCCGCACGAGGTATCTGGCCGAAGAGCTCCAGCCCGCCTAACTTCTACTGTTCTTTGCGTATCTGCCCGCGTTAAACGCGGGCAGATCCGCAAAGAAGCCGGGGTTTAGCCGACGGGAACGTCCATCACCTGCGTCAGCCGGATGCTGTTGCCGGACGGGTCGCGGAAGCCGGAGTCGATGCCGTAGGGCCGCTGCTCGGGCGCTTCGGTGAACTCGACCCCGCGTCCTTTGAGTTCTTCATAGGACTTCTGGCAGTCGTCGGTGGCGAGGAAGACGGTGCCGGCGAAACCCTTCGCCATCACCGTGCGGACTTGTTCGGCCGTTTCCTCGTCCATCACCGGCGGACCGGGGATCGGCATGAGCACGATCTCCACGTCCTCCTGACCGGGAGGAGCGACGGTGAGCCAGCGGAACTCACCCATCTCCGGGAAACTCACATCGGCGCGGACCTCCATGCCGAGCTTCTTCGTGTAGAAGTCGAGTGCTTCCTGCTGGTCGTGCACCCAGATGTGGGCGACGGCGATCCTGATCATCGAAACCTCCGAGAACGTGAGTTGATTGCGTCGATGTCGAACCTACGACGCGCCCTCTCGGCTGTCTTCTCGAAACGTGCGGTGTTTGGGCCGCCCGTAGACACGGGTGATACACGCCGGGACCATCGCCCACGCGGCCGCGGGCGGGAAGCTGGCGCGGTACGCCGTCGGGGACTTGCCGAACATGCGCCCGAAGCTGGTCGTGAACGAGCCCACGCTCGACAGGCCGACCGCGACGCAGATGTCGGCGACCGACCAGTCGGTCGTGCGCAACAACGCCGCGGCCCGTTCCAACCGCCGCGTCAGCAGGTATTGGTGGGGCGACTCGCCGAATGTGCGCTTGAACTCGCGGCTGAAGTGGGCCTGCGAGAGCCGGGCGGCGCGGGCCATGTCGGCGACATCGATGGCCTCGGCGTACTGCGCGTCGGCCAGGTCCTTCGCGCGCAGCAGATGACGAGCGGGCGGCACGGCAGCGACCACGTCACCCAGTATCGCCTGGCCGAAAACCTCTCCACGTCTCTTGACCGGGCTCCGCGAACGGGTACAAGGGAAGCGAACTCGCGAACTTGGAGAGGTTTGGGGGGTCAGGCCGCCGTCATGCGGTGGACGGGAGCCAGGGCTGACGGTTGGACTCGTGCGCCGCGATCTCGTCGGCGTGGCGCATGGTCAGGCCAATGTCGTCGAGACCTTCCAGCAGGCGCCACTGCGTGAAGTCGTCGAGCTCGAAGGGGGCGTCGATGGCGCCGTCGGACGTGCGGAGCCTGCGGGTCTCGACGTCGATCTGGATCTGAAGATCCGGGTTCGCGGTGACGGCGTCGAGCAGGGCGCGGCCTACCGCGGCGTCGACTTGCACGGGGAGCAGGCCGACCTTGGTGCAGTTGGTGCGGAAGATGTCGGCGAAGCGCGACGACACGACAGCGCGAAAGCCGTAGTCGTCGAGGGCCCACACCGCGTGCTCCCGCGAGGAGCCGGTGCCGAAGTTGGGGCCGGCGACAAGGATCGTGGCCCCCTGGTGCTCGGGCTTGTTGAGCACGAAGCCGGGATCGTCTCGCCACTCCGAGAAGAGTCCGCGCCCGAAGCCGGTGCGCTCGACCCGCTTCAGCCAGTCGCTGGGGATGATCTGGTCGGTGTCGACGTCGGAGCGGTCGAGGGGGACGCCGGTGCCCTCGACGACGCGGATCGATTCCACTAGAGCTCCCTTGGTGTGCTGAAGTGGCCGGCGACGGCGGTGGCCGCAGCGACCTCGGGCGAGACGAGGTGGGTGCGGCCACCCCGTCCTTGACGGCCTTCGAAGTTGCGGTTCGACGTCGACGCGCACCGCTCGCCGACGGCCAGCTTGTCGGGGTTCATGGCCAGACACATCGAGCAGCCCGCCTCCCGCCACTCGAACCCGGCGGCCGTGAACACCCGGTCCAGGCCCTCCTCCTCGGCTTGGGCCTTCACCTTCATCGACCCCGGCACGACCATGGCGCGCATGCCGGCTTTGACGGCCCGCCCGTCCACAACAGCAGCCGCGGCCCGCAGGTCCTCGATGCGCGAGTTCGTGCACGACCCGATGAACACGGTGTCGACTGCGATGTCGCGCATCGGTGTCCCCGCCGAGAGGCCCATGTAGACGAGCGCCCGCTCGTCGGCCTCGGAGGCAGGCTCCGGCACCGAGCCGTCGATGGTCACCACCTGGCTCGGGTTCGTGCCCCACGAGACGTGCGGCTGCAACGCCGCGGCGTCGATGACGACTTCCTTGTCGAAGGTGGCGCCGTCTTCGGTCGGCAAAGACCGCCAATAGTCGATAGCGGCCTCCCAGTCCTTGCCCTTCGGCGCGAACTGACGGCCCTCGAGGTAGGCGAAGGTCGTGTCGTCGGGGGCGATCATCCCGGCGCGGGCGCCGCCCTCGATCGACATGTTGCAGATGGTCATACGGCCCTCCATCGACAGGCCGCGGATGGCCGACCCCCGGTATTCGACGACGTGGCCGACGCCGCCGCCGGTGCCGATGCGACCGATGATGGCGAGGATGATGTCCTTGGCCGTCACCCCAGCAGGCAATGAACCGTCGACGGTTACGGCCATGGCCTTGGGTCGCACGGCCGACAGCGTCTGGGTGGCGAGCACGTGCTCGACTTCACTCGTACCGATGCCGAACGCCAGCGCCCCGAATGCGCCGTGGGTGGAGGTGTGGCTGTCGCCGCACACGATCGTCATCCCCGGCTGGGTGAGGCCCTGCTCGGGGCCGATGACGTGCACGATGCCCTGGCCGGGGTCGCCCATCGCGTAGAGACGGATGCCGAAGTCCTCGCAGTTCTGGCGCAGGACCTCCATCTGCTTGGCCGAGATCGGGTCTTCCAAGGGCTTGTCGAGCCCGATGGTGGGGACGTTGTGGTCCATCGTCGCCACCGTGAGGTCGGGGCGTCGAACGGTGCGGCCGTTCATGCGCAAGCCGTCGAAGGCCTGCGGCGACGTGACCTCGTGGACCAGGTGGAGGTCGATGTAGAGCACGTCGGGCTCGCCCTCGGCCCGGTGGACGACGTGGTTCTCCCACACCTTCTGACTGAGCGTCTGTGCTGCCATCGCTTGCGATCTCACATTCTGAGACGATAATCTCGTGTTGTGGACAGTGTAAGCGGCATCGGCGTCCTCGACAAGGCCGTGGTCGTGCTCGACGCTCTGGAGGCGGGCGCCCTGTCGCTGCCCGAGCTGGTGGATGCCACCGGGCTCCCGAGGGCGACCGCGCACCGGCTGGCATCCGCCCTCGAGGTGCACGGCTTCGTGGCCCGGGCCGGGGACGGGCGCTTCCAGCTGGGCGCCCGGCTGTCCCAGCCCGCCCTGCCGACTATCGCTCGGCCCGCGCTCGAGCAGCTCCGGGAGGCCACGGGGGAGAGCGTTCAGCTCTACGTGCGGCGGGGCGCTCAGCGACTCTGCGTCGAGGCGTTGGAGTCGCCGCACGGCCTGCGCACGATCGTCCCCGTCGGCGCACTGCTTCCCCTCGACGCCGGCTCGGCGGGAAGGATCCTGCGCGAGAACGCGTCCGCCCTCAAGCGGGGGTGGGCCGAGAGCGTCGAGGAGCGGCAGAAGGGCGTGGCTTCGGTCAGCGCTCCCGTCTACGAGGACGGCCGCCTCGTCGCCGCCGTCTCGGTTTCCGGTCCGGTCGAGCGCACCAGTCGCGCTCCCGGTCGCCGCTACGCCAAGGCTGTCGTGGAAGCGGCGCGCGCGATCGAGGCGGCGCTCTAGTCGAAACCGCTACGGCGAAACGGTGATGGTGATCGACCCCGATCCTTCGCTCGCGTAGGGGTTGTAGCAGCCGTCGGCGATGCCCGGGGCGTACTTGAAGGTGATCGTGTACACGCCGGGAGTGCTGTAGGAGTGGGTCTGATCCTCCTGGCCGGCTCCGGGGGCGGCGGCCGGCGGCGTCCACGGCCCGTATCGCGTTGGGCACGGATTGGAGCCGGGCGCGGGATCGCAGTGCGTCGACATGGCCGGTCCGTCGCCGTAGTCGTACGTGGGGCTCGGGCACTGCATGGTCTGGGGGTCGTCGGGGTCGTGGACGTCGGCGTGGACGGTCACGGCCTGGCCGACTCGAGGCGACGCCGGAGAAACCGTCAGCGTCACCTGTCGAGGCTGGTCGGGTGCGGGAGGCGGGTCCCAGGAGAACGGCCCGCACGCCGGATCCGAGGAGTTGCGGCACGTCGACGTCGGCGGCGACCCCTTCGGCGGTGGCGCGGTCGGGGCGGGTGTTGCGGGCTTGGGCGCCGCCTTCGGCGCCGCCGTCGTCGTCGGCCGCGTAAACGTGGTGCCGAGGACGAGCGCGGGCGTCGTCGTGGTGGGCGACCCCGGCACAGCACCGGGCGCCGCGCCCGGCGCCGGCGCGGTGTCCAGCGGGTTCACGACACCCACCCCCGCCCCCGCAGCAGGGTCGACGGTGGTGGTCGGCCCGACCCTGGCGAATGCGGCGGTCCGCACGCTTCGTCCGCCGCCGCCGCTCGTCAGCACGCCCACGAGAGCAGCGATCAGGGCCACCGCGACGGCCGCGCACAAGCCGATCATCAGCCGCCGCCGGTCGATGTATTCCTGTGCGCGCTCGAAGATCTCGCTGCTGAAGGGCGGTCTCACGCGACGTTCACCGTCGCCGATCCCGCTGGATCCTGGCCACGCCATGGAAGTTCACCTCTCGGGCCGGCTTTCCCTGCCGCCGCGGTGGCGAGACGGTGACGCTCTGTGGCATTGATCCCGGTTCGTCCATCAACTCGGACCCAAGATTTGCACCCACGCTCACGCAGTGGGGGCACCCTCGGCGAGCAGCCCGGCCCGGGTGGCCACCTCGAGGCAGGCACCGGACAGGACGGGCACGAAACGCTGGGGGGCCAGGGCGCAGACCAAGTGGTCACCGTCGACCCGGTGCACGGTCGCGCCCGGGATGGCGTCGGCCAGCTTCTGCTGGCGCTGGGGCGGGACGGCCTGATCGCGTGTCGTCATCACAACCGCGGTCGGAACTGTCACGTCACCGATCCACTCGTGCGACGAGAACCGGCCCAGGGCAGCAGCCGCCGCGGCGAGTGATGCCGGGTCGCCGCGGCGCAACTCGCGCATCGCCCACCGGCGGGCGGGCGGGTCGTCGACGCGAGCCATTGCAAAGCGGCGCATCACCTGGCGGCGAACGGCGGCCGGCGCCACGCCCGCAGCGGCCGCCACCCCCGGGAGGAGGGAGAACGCCACCCGCTCACCGGGTCCGCCTCGGAAGTTGCGGCTGGTGGCGCACAGCACCAGGCCGGCGACGCGATGGCGGTGGCGGTACCACGTCAGCTGCGCGATCGGGCCGCCCATCGAGTACCCCACGGCGATGAAGCGGTCGACCCCCATCACATCGGCGAGCGCCGCCACGTCGTCGGCGCAGTCGACCAGCCGGAAACGGCTGCCTACCCGAATGCCTTGACCGTGGCCGCGGTGGTCGAGGGCGAGCACGCGGAACCGACGGCCGAGGGTGTCGAACGCCGGAAACCAGTTGAGGTCGGCGGTTGCACCGAGGCCGTGCAGGAGGATGAGTGTGGGCGCGCCCGGCGGCCCGGTGACGTCGCGCACGAACGTGGTGCCGCGGTCGGGGAGCTCAACGGCGCGGCCGGGCGGGAGGGGAACGGGCGGCGCGAACGCCGCCAAATCATCCGACGTCGACAGCGACAACCTCCACCTTCAGCATGCCGCCCGGGGCCTCGTACTCGACAACGTCGCCCGTGCTTCGTCCGACGAGAGCCTGACCGAGCGGAGACCCGGGTGAGATCACCGATACGTCGGCGCGGCGCTCCTCGATGGAGCCGACGAGGTAGCGCTCGGTGTCTTCATCGCCCTCGTACCGGATGGTGACGACCGAGCCGGCGGCGACCGTACCGCCCGACGCGCTCGGGGCGTCGACGATCTCCGCGCCCTTGAGCATCGCCTGCAGCTGGCGGATGCGCGCCTCCATCTTGCCCTGGTCGTCCTTGGCGGCGTGATAGTCGCCGTTCTCGGACAGGTCACCGAGCTCGCGCGCCCGCTCGATGGCAGTGGCGATCTCGACCCGTCCCCTGGTCGTGAGGTCGTCCAGCTCGGCCTGCAGACGGTCGTAGGCGTCACGGGAAAGCTGCGTGGAGGCCATCCCGCGAGGCTATAGGCGTTCCGAGTTGCCGAATTCCCGCCTCTCACCGATACTGGAGGGGCTGTGACCGCTCACACGATCGTCGTAATTCCGTAGCACACGCCCTCGCCCGGCGTGTGCCCCCGACCGTCCACACTGTGGGCGGTTTTTCATTTCCCTAGAAAGGTGTTTGTGGCTCACAAGATCGGTGTCATCGGTGGTGACGGCATCGGCCCCGAGGTGGTGGCCGAGGCCCTGAAGGTCGTGCGCGCCGCGGGCGTCGACCTTGACACCGTCGCCCTCGACCTCGGAGGCCAGCGCTACCTGCGCACGGGCGACGTGCTGCCCGACGCCGAGCTTGATCAGATGCGGGCGCTGGATGCGATGCTCCTCGGCGCCGTGGGCACGCCCGACGTGCCACCCGGCGTCCTCGAGCGAGGTCTGTTGCTCAAGATGCGCTTCGAGCTCGACCTGTTCATCAACCTCCGTCCGTTCACCGATGCTTCACGGGGCCTCGACTTCGTCGTGATCCGCGAGAACACCGAGGGGTCCTACGCGGGCGAGGGTGGATTCCTGCGCAAGGGGACGCCCCACGAGGTCGCGACCCAGGGCTCGGTCAACACGCGGATGGGCGTCGAGCGCTGCGTGCGGTTCGCCTTCGACCTCGCTCGCTCCCGCCCTCGCCGGCACCTCACGCTGGTGCACAAGACCAACGTGCTCACCTTTGCGGGCGACCTGTGGCAGCGCACGTTCGACGAGGTGGCGGCGTCGTACCCTGAGGTCACGACCGCGTACAACCATGTCGACGCTGCCTGCATCCACTTCGTGCAGGACCCGGGCCGGTACGACGTCATCGTCACCGACAACCTCTTCGGCGACATCCTCACCGATCTGGGGGCTGCGGTGGCAGGCGGCATCGGCCTGGCGGCCTCGGCCAACCTCAACCCGGCCCGCACCGGCCCGTCGATGTTCGAGCCCGTGCACGGATCGGCGCCCGACATCGTCGGCACTGGCCAGGCCAATCCCCTCGCCGCCATCCGCTCGGCGGCCATGATGCTCGAGTTCTTGGGCGAGGCCGACGCCGCCGCCCGTATCACCAAGGCGTGCCAGGAGGCGGTCGACGTCTCAGGCACCACGTCACAGATCGGCGACCACGTCGCCGAACGAGTCTGAGGAGAAGGTCGTATGCCGCTCGACAAGGTCGAGAAGATCTGGATGGATGGCGAGTTCGTCAACTGGGACGACGCCAAGATCCACATCCTCACCCACTCCCTGCACTACGGCAGCGGCGTGTTCGAGGGCATTCGCGCCTATCCGACGTCGCGCGGCGCGGGCGTGTTCCGGCTCACCGATCACATCGACCGTTTGTTCCTCAGCGCGAAGGTCTTCTTGATCGACATCCCATTCACCCCGGTGCAGTTGGTCGAGGCCGTCAAGGACATCATCAGGGTGAACGGTCTCGAGCAGTGCTACATCCGGCCGATCGCCTACCTGGGCTACGGCGAGATGGGGCTCAACCCGCTGCCGTGCCCTGTGAACGTCTCGATCGCGGTGTGGCCGTGGGGCACGTATCTGGGCGACGAGGGCATCAAGCACGGCGTGCGCACCAAGATCAGCTCCTGGCAGCGCCACGACCCCAACGCCGTGCCGCCCGGCGCCAAGGGCACCGGCATGTACATCAACTCTTCGATGGCCAAGGTCGAGGCCCTCAAGGCCGGCTACGACGAGGCCATCCTGCTGTCACCGCAGGGTTTCGTCAGCGAGTGCACGGGCGAGAACATCTTCATCGTGCGGCGCGGCAAGCTCATCACGCCGCCGGTCACTGCCGGCGCCCTCGAGGGCATCACCCAGGACTCGGCAATAACGATCGCGCGCGACTTGGGGTACGACGTCGAGGTCGGCAACATCCTTCGCAGCGACCTGTACATGTGCGACGAGGCGTTCTTGACGGGGACTGCTGCTGAGATCGTGCCTATCCGTGAGATCGACGACCGCCTGATCGGCGAGCCGGGGCCGATCACCAAGGCCATCCAGGAGACGTACTTCTCGACGGTGCGCGGCGAGGTCGACCGCTACAAGGACTGGGTCGAACATGTCGGATAGCGCGGAGGTAACGCTTCCGGCCGAGGTCGAGGTTTTCGACACCACCCTGCGCGACGGCAGCCAGCTCGAGGGCATCTCTCTCACCGTCGACGACAAGCTGCGCATCGCCGAGCAGCTCGACTGGCTGGGCGTCAACTACATCGAGGGGGGTTGGCCGGGCGCCAATCCCAAGGACGACGAGTTCTTCCGCCGGGTGCACGCCGAGCTCAAGCTGGATACCAGCACCTTGGTGGCGTTCGGGTCCACCCGTCGCAAGGCGGGGAAGGTCGACTCCGACGACACGCTGCGCCATCTGCTGGAGGCCAACACCAGCACCGTCTGCATCGTCGGCAAGACCTGGGACTATCACGTCACCGCCGCCCTGGAGACCACGCTCGACGAGGGCGTCGCCATGGTGGCCGACTCGGTGGAGTTCCTCCGCGGGCAGGGCCGCGAGGTCCTGTTCGACGCCGAGCACTTCTTCGACGGTCACAAGCGCAACCCCGAGTTCAGCCTGCGTGTCCTCGAAGGCGCGGTCGAGAAGGGCGCCTCGACGCTGGTGCTGTGCGACACCAACGGCGGGTCACTCCCATTCGAGGTGGAGGGCATCGTCGCCGAGGTGGCCCGGTACTTCGGCAACGACGTCCGCATCGGCGTGCACACCCACGACGACACGGGTTGCGGCGTGGCCAACGCGTTGGCCGGCGTGCGCGGCGGTGCCACCCATGTGCAGGGCACCGTCAACGGCTACGGCGAGCGCACCGGGAACTGCAACCTCACCACGGTCATCGCCAACCTCGCCCTCAAGATGGGCGTGCGGACGATCCCGGAGGACCGCATGGAGCGGCTCACACCCGTCTCCCACCACGTGGCCGAGCTCGTGAACATGCCGCTCAACCCGCAGCAGCCGTACGTCGGCACGTCGGCCTTCGCCCACAAGGCGGGCCTGCATGTGAGTGCCATCGTCCGCCGCCCCGACGCCTACGAGCACGTGCCGCCCGACACGGTCGGCAATGGCACCCGGTTCGTCGTGTCCGAGCTGGCCGGCAAGTCCACGCTGCAGCTCAAGGCCAAGGAGCTGGGGCTCGACATCGACGGTCCGACGCTGTCGGAGGTCGTTGACACCCTCAAGCGGCTGGAGCACGAGGGCTATCACTTCGAGGCGGCCGACGGCTCCCTGGAGCTGCTGCTGCGGCGGGCGACGGGGTGGGAGCAGGACTTCTTCCGCATGGAGTCGTTCCGGGTGATCACCGACGAGATCGGCGACCGGGCCTTCACCACCGAGGCCACCGTCAAGGTGCATGTCGGAGGCGAGCGGAAGGTCGCGACCGCCGAGGGCAACGGCCCGGTCAACGCCCTCGACCGGGCCCTGCGCCTCGCCATCGGGTCGCGCTTCCCGGTCCTGGAGCGCATCCACCTCACCGACTACAAGGTCCGCGTGCTCGATACGAACAAGGGCACCGGCGCGGTCACCCGCGTGCTGATCGACAGCACCGACGGCGAGCGCTCGTGGTCGACCATCGGCGTGTCCGACAACATCATCGAGGCGTCGTGGCAAGCGCTGTGCGACTCGATCGTGTTCGGACTGCTGCACGGCACAGCAACCGACTAGAAACAACTTCGTGGCCGCCCCCGAATACGTGCCGGTGTCGCTCAACGAGTTGCCGCGCCTCAAGGAGCCGATCCCGCCGCCCGGACACTGGAAAGCGGACCGTCCGGCCGACCTGCGCCCTGGGAGTCAGCCCCACGGCGCCAAGTTCGGCAGCCCCGGCCCCGATCAGGGGTACGCCCTGACGTTGGCGCGGCGCTTCGAAGCGCGGTTGCAACTGGCCGAGGGCGAGCACACCGAGGACGTGGTGGCCGGCTGCCTGGGCGTGGCCACCAAGCGGTCGTCGCTGTTCGGGCGGGCGCCGGTCATCTATGACCTGGAGCTGGCGTTCACCCTCTGGGGCTTCCTCGACACCCCGCCCGAATACCTCGTCGAGTTCCGCAAGCCCCTCTTCGAAGGCGCCCGTCACCACTACTGGGACCAGCGCCACATCTCTGACCTCGTCCCCGACGAGACCGTGCGCATGACGCCGCAGCAGGTGCGCGACCGCCTGGCCCAGTGGCGGGAGTTGCTCAACATCTAGCGTTCGGCCCCGCTCCGTCGTTTGGCGGTCCTACACGGCGTATAGCGATGTCCACGACCGCCAAATGGGCGCGGGCAGTTAGCGTCGGGCTCCGTGGAGTTCGAGCGCCTGGAGATCCCCGTCGGGGAGTTCGTCTTCGATGCGCGAGCTGCGGGGCCGGCCGACGGCGAGCTCGTGCTGCTGCTGCACGGCTTCCCCCAGACGGCGTGGGAGTGGCGCTCGCAGCTCACTGCGCTCGGTGACGCCGGGTACCGGGCGGTGGCGCCTGACCAGCGCGGCTATTCGTCGCGGGCGCGGCCCGAGGGCGTCGAGAGCTACGAGGTGCAGCACTTGGTCGCGGACGTGCTGGCCATTGCCGACTGGCTGGGCGGTCACCAATTCCACCTCGTCGGCCACGATTGGGGCGCCGCCGTGGCGTGGGCGGTGGGCGGGACCCACCAGGAGCGGCTGCGCACGTTGAACATCGTGTCGGTGCCGCACCCGAAGGCGTTCGCCAACGCGTTGGCCAACAGCCAGGAGCAGCGCGACGGCTCGTCGTACATCCACCTCTTTCGCGAGGAGGGCAAGGCCGAGGAGGTGCTGGGCGGTAACGACTTCGCCGCGCTGCGCGGCATGCTGAGTACGGCCGGGTCGGCGGAGGACGTCGAGCAGTACATGAGTGTGCTCGGTCAACCGGGCGCCCTCACCGCCGCCCTCAACTGGTACCGGGCGATGCAGGCCGGACTGGTCGGCGACATCGGCCCGATCACCATGCCGACGATGTTCGTGTGGAGCACCAACGACATCGCCCTCGGCCGCGAGGGCGCCGAGGCGACCGGCCAGTACGTCGACGGCCCCTACCGGTTCGAGGTACTCGAAGGCGTGACCCACTGGATCCCCGAACAGGCGCCCGGCGACCTCAACCGCCTCCTCCTCGAGCACCTCAAAACCTCTCCAAGTTCGTGAGATCGCTCCGTTCGTGCCTGTTCGAGCGCACGATCTTCAGACTTGGAGAGGTTCTGTTCTGAGTTAGGCGGCGGGCAGCGTGATGCCTTCCTCTCCGGCCTTCTTGGCGACGGCCTCCGGGAAGAGGTTCTGGATCAGGAAGATGTCCCGGATCATCACGTAATCCGGTGCCAGGACCTTGGCGTAGCGCTCGAAGTACATCAGCTGCTTGGTGACGAGCACCAGTTCCTTCGGCGACTGAGCGCCGAACTGCTCGGCCATGTCGAGCTGCTGCTTCATCATCTCCCCGAGGCTCACCTGACCGATGGTGAGGCTGAGCATTGGCTCCATCACCAGCTTGATTTGCTCGGCGATGACCTCGTCGGCGCCGATGGACTCCGGCACGATGCCGAGCCGCTTCCACGCTCGCACGATGCGCGTGAAGTCGTTGTCGATCATCACCGTGTAGATGGCGTCTGACAGCGCCTCGCGGTACTCGACCGGCAGGTCGCCCATGATCCCGAAGTCGAGGTAGGCGGCCCGGTCGTCCTCGAGCAGCCAGAGGTTGCCGGCGTGGACGTCCCCGTGGAAGGGGCCGTGTCGCAACGCCGCCTCCATCCAGACCTTCACGCCTCGGCGCAGCATGAGCTCGCCGTCGATGCCGCGGCGGTCGACCTCCTTGAAGTCGTCCAGGGGCGTCCCGTACATGCGCTCCATGGCGACGACGCGCGGCCCGCAGTAGTCCCAATAGACCTCGGGCGCCGTCACCCACGCGTTGTCGCCGAAGGCCGGGATGTTGTCGCGGAACTTCGACTGTCGGTAGGCCTCGAGCGCCGAGTTGAGCTCCTGATTGGTCACCGCGTGCAGGTCCTCGATGACGCCCTGAGTGTTGGCGAGCCGTCCCGCCTTGGTGCGCATCAGCAGCTTGGCGATCCGGTACATGATCCGCAGGTCGCGGTTCATGCGCAGTCTGATGTCCGGGCGCTGGACCTTGAGTACCGCCTGCCGTCCGTCGAGCAGCACGCACGCGTGCACCTGGGCAATTGACGCCGCGCTGAGCGGCGTGTCGTCGAAGGAGCGAAAGATCTGCCCGACGGGGCGGCCCAGGTCCTCACACACGATTCGACGGGCGGTCTCGGCCGGGAACGGTGGCACCTCGTCGAGGAAGCGGAGGCAGGCGTCGGCCAGCGGCCGGGGGAACAGGCCCGGCGACGAGGCGATGAGCTGGCCGAGCTTGACGAACGTGGGGCCGAGGAGTTCGAACGCCTGCACGAGTCCCTCGGACAGCTCGGTGGCCCACGCTCGGCCTCGGCGGCGGGCGACCCGGGCGAGAGTGCGAATCAGGACGAGCAGGAAGACGAGGTAGATCTCCACCATGTGGCGGACTTCGCGGAGGCCGAACTGCGTGAGCGATGGAGCCGTCACCTCCAAGGCCGAGGGCGGGGGGCCGCCCGCGTACGGGCCGCGGAACGCGATGGGGTGCTTGACCTCGCCCACGATTGTCTCGTCGGGCATCTGGCCAGGATCAGGGATCGCCACGGTGCCAGACTGCCATTGATGTCCCAGCCGATAACACTCAGCGCCACCCAGCACGAGTTCCGGGCGGCCGTTCGCCAGTTCGCCGAGGACAAGATCGCCCCTCGGGCCGCGGAGATCGACCGCACCGCCAGCTACTCCTGGGAGAACTTCGCCGACTGTCGGGCCATGGAGCTTCCGGCCCTCGGGATTCCGGTCGAGTACGGGGGCTCCGGCGCCGACCACGTGACCCAGGCGATCATGGTCGAGGAGCTGGCTCGCGTGTGCGCGTCGACCGCGCTGACGATCCTCATCTCCCGGCTGGCCACGATCCCGATCCTCAATTGGGGGTCGGAGGAGCTGAAGCGGCGCTACGTGCCGCGCATCGCGTCCGGCGAGAGCCAGGGGTCGTACTGCCTGTCCGAGCCCGAGGCCGGTTCGGACGTCGCGTCGATGAAGGCGCGGGCCGTGCGCGACGGCGACCACTACGTCCTGTCGGGAATGAAGTCGTGGATCACCAACGCGGGTGTCAGCGACGTCTACATCGTGTTCGCGAAGACCGACCCCGACGCCGGCAGCCGCGGCGTCTCCTGCTTCGTCGTCGAGCGCGACTTCGGGCTCGACATCGGGAAGCTCGAGGACAAGCTCGGCGTGCGGGGGAGTCCGACCGGCGAGGTCCTGCTCGAGGGCGCCCGCGTTCCCGTGGAGAATCGCATCGGCGAAGAAGGCGAGGGCTTCGCCGTCGCCATGAACACCCTCAACCGCAGCCGGCCCACGATCGGCGCCCAGGCCGTCGGCATCGCCCAAGGCGCCATCGACCAGGGCGCCGCGTACGTCAAGAGCCGCCAGCAGTTCGGGCGGCCGATCGCCGAGTTGCAAGGAATCCAGTTCATGCTGGCCGACATGGCCATGAAGACCGAGGCGGCGCGCGGACTTGTTTACCGGGCGACGGCGCTCATCGACGAGGGCGACGCGAGCGGCGAGCTGGCGAAGGTCGGCGCCATGGCCAAGTGCTTCGCGTCCGACACGGCGATGGAGGTCACGACCAACGGCATCCAACTCCTCGGTGGCTACGGCTACGTCAAGGACTTCCCGATGGAGCGCTACTTCCGCGACGCCAAGGTCACGCAGATCTACGAAGGCACCAATCAGGTGCAGCGGGTGGTGATCGCCCGCCGGCTGCTCGCCGAGACCTAGTGATCTAGGAGGACACATGCCGCACGAGGTCCGAGGGGTGGTATCGGTCGCCAAGGGAAAGCCCGTCGAGATCGCCGCCATACGCGTTCCTGATCCGGGCCCGGGCGAGGCGCTGGTCCGGGTGCAGGCGTGCGGCGTGTGCCACACCGATCTCCACTACCGAGAGGGCGCGATCAACGACGACTTCCCGTTCCTCCTCGGCCACGAGGCGGCGGGGACTGTCGAGGCGGTCGGGGACGGCGTCACCGGGCTGGAGCCCGGCGACTACGTGGTGCTGGCTTGGCGGGCGCCCTGCGGTGACTGTCGCTCCTGTCGGCGGGGGCGGCCCTGGTACTGCTTCGGCAGCCTCAACGCCACCCAGCCGATGACGCTGCTCGACGGTACGCCGCTGAGTCCCGCGCTCGGCATCGGCGCATTCGCGGACAAGACCCTCGTTGCCGCCGGCCAGGCCGTGAAGGTCGACCCTGCGGCCCGGCCCGAGGCTGCGGGCCTCATCGGGTGCGGAATCATGGCCGGCTTCGGCGCGGCGGTAAACACAGGTGGTGTTTCGCGCGGCGACACGGTCGCCGTCATCGGCTGTGGCGGCGTCGGCAACGCTGCCATCGCCGCCTCTTCGTTGGCGGGTGCTCGAAAGGTGATCGCCGTCGACGTGGATCCCCGCAAGTTGGAGTGGGCTCGTGGGTTCGGGGCCACCGAGGTGGTGGACGCCTCGTCGTCGGATGCGGTCGAGGCGATCAAGGCGCTCACCGACGGCAACGGCGCCGACGTCGTCATCGAGGCGGTGGGCCGGCCCGAAACGTGGAAGCAGGCGTTCTTCGCCCGCGATCTCGCCGGCGTTGTCGTCCAGGTCGGCGTCCCGTCGCCGGACATGACCGTCGAGCTCCCGCTCATCGAGCTGTTCGGCCGGGGCGGGGCGCTGAAGTCGTCGTGGTACGGCGACTGTCTGCCGACGCGAGACTTCCCGATGCTGATCGACCTCTATCTGCGCGGCAAGCTCGATCTCGACGGCTTCGTCTCCGAGACCATCGGCATTGACCAGGTCGAGGAGGCCTTCGAGAAGATGGAGCGCGGCGAAGTGCTGCGCTCGGTCGTCGTGTTCTAGCGGCTCACGCGGCCGCCGGTGGTGGTCGCTCGCGCTCGGCGCCCTTCGGCGCGTGGTTCGGATGGCGGGGATCGTCCGGCGAGACGAACGCCCGCTTGCCGCTGCCTTCCACGAGTCCCCAGCCCTCGTAAGTCTTCAGGTCGTGGTGGTGCCTGCAGTAGGGGTCGGAGTCGTCAAAGAGCGTCCTGTGGGTCTTGGTCCAGTCGTGGCGGTGGTCGATCTCCCGAGCCAGGGCCGAGCACCCCTCGACCGCACAGACCGGATACAGCCACTGCAGGGCGCTGCGCTGGGCTGCGGTGTGGGAGCGTCCGAGGTGGGCGACGCCGACCACGGCCACGCCCTTGGTGATCACCGCGGCCAGGAAGGTGTCGCCCTGAGCCAGGAGCTCCTTGACCACCGACACCGGCACGGGCCCGAAGCCCGCGATCTCGCACACCTCGCCTGCTGTGGGATGGCCCCGGAACAAGGCCTCGAGGTCGACCCGCACCAGCACCTTGGTGCCCCGTGAGCCCGATGCCGCGGCCTTGGCGTCGGTTCGGGTGTCGTCTGCGGCCAGGCTCATGAGGGCGTCGAACAGGTAGGCCTCGGCCGGCTCATGGCGTCCCTCGGCCCGGGCCTTCTTGAATAGTGCGTCGGCGCGCGCGCGCAGGGCGCCCATGAACGTGGCCCCGGCGTCGGCCGTTCCCCTCGCCCCGAAGTTCCACGCGCCGTCGGGCCCGGTCCAGGAGCGGGCGTGGCGCTCGGCGTGGATGCGGCGATGCGCCTCCTCGGGATCCTGGGCCTGGGCCTTGCGCCGGGCCGCCTCGTCACGCAGCTCCTGGAGCGACGCGCCTCGGTCGGCCATGTGCAACAGGTCGTCCTCGGCCCGGGGATCGGCCTCGGCCGCGTCGGTGATGGCCGCCTGCTGGTCGGGGGAGAGCTTGCCCTTACGAGCGGCGGCGTCGGTCTTGGGGTGCTTGGCCAGGCGCGTGGCATTGTCCAGCTGCTGCTGGGCCTTGGACACCGCCTCGCCGGTCCTCCACCCGAGCATGTGGGCCGGCGTCTTGTCGCCGCCCATGCGCCACAGCTCGGTCTCGGCCACGCGAGCAGCGGCGAGGGCCTTGAGCGTGGCGCAGATGTGCTCCATGCGCGCCGCCCGCTCCATGACGCCCTCGGCTTGCCCAGCGGAGAGGAGCGCGGGATCGAAGTCGACGGCCACGCTCGCCAACGACCTCTCCAATTCCCGGAGCTTCGTGCACATGGGCACCGCCTCTGACTGCCGGCTGCTCTACGGGGAAGTGAGAACTACAACAATGTAACTCTACCACCGGGGTACGACAACAAGCCCCTCGCAAGCCGAAATTCTTCGTCGCGGCATCGCCTCAGATCGGACGCGTTGACATCTCGGGCGCGGTGGCGCGCGCATGCGTGCCGTTCCTGAGCGGGCGCCCGCTGCGGCACAATCGCTCGGCGTGGGGCTTGAGATTGCGATAGACGATCCTCGGCGGGAGGACGTTCAGGACCTCCTGGCGATCCATCTGGGGTTCTCACGAACGGTGACACCCCCCCAGTACTCCTTCGCCCTAGGTGTTGACGAACTCGTCGATGGCGCCGTCACGTTCTTCACCGCCCGTCGAGGGAGAGGCCTTGTCGGAATCGCCGCCCTCAAGCGGCTCGATCAGAGCCACGCCGAGCTGAAGTCGATGCACACGCGTGAGGCCGAAAGACGTCAAGGCGTCGGGCGGGCGTTGGTCGAGT
>DASZJL010000053.1:0-4641 GCA_035948135.1 Acidimicrobiales bacterium
GAAGAGACCCAGGGCACACGGCCCACCTACCCCATCATCGGTGACGACGACTACAACGTCGCCAAGCTCTACGGGATGCTCCCTGCGGCGACCGAGGGTGACGCCAAGTCGCGCACGCCCGCCGACAATGCGACGGTGCGCAACGTGTTCGTCATCGGTCCCGACAAGAAGGTCAAACTGATCCTCGTCTACCCCATGACCACGGGCCGCAATTTCGACGAGGTGTTGCGGGTCGTCGACTCCCTCCAGCTGACGGCCAAGCACAAGGTGGCCACCCCGGTGAACTGGAAGCAGGGCGACGACGTCATCATCGCCGGCTCGGTCAACAACGAGCAGGCCAAGGAGATCTTCGGTACCTGGAAGGAGCCGAAGCCCTACATCCGGATCGTGCCCCAGCCCGGGTGACCGTCGTCACAGGTCCCAGGCGCGGGCGCGCCCGTGGGACTCGAACTCGGCGCGGAGGGCGGACTCGTCGGCTTCGCTGAACGGTCCGAACGCCGGCGCACCGCGGACGCGCCGGTACAGCGGGTCGCCTTCGACCCGGTCGTGCCGGAACTTCTCGTGGATCAGCGTGCGGGTCAGGATCTTGTTGGTCGGCGTGCTCGGCAGCGCCTCTGAGATCCGCACGAAGGTGGGTCGCCACTTGGGCCCGAGGTCGGGCTGGGCGTCGAGCCATGCGGCGAACGCCGTCCCGTCGAAGGCGGCGCCGTCCCGGAGGACGAGCGCAGCCATGACCTGATCGCCCGAGTCGGGCGCGGGGACGCCGTAGACCGACCCCAGCAGGACGTCGGGGTGCCGGCCGATGATGGCCTCGATGGGCGCCGCGGTGAAGTTCTCGCCGTCGACGCGCAGCCAGTCGGCTGTCCGGCCGGCGAAGTAGACCCAACCGTCGTCGTCGACGTAGCCCAGGTCCCCGCTCCAGTACCACCCCTTGCGCGTCGTCTGCTGCATGGCCGCGTCGTTGCGGTAGTAGCCCTCGAACGGGCCGACGCCGAGCGTGTTGACGAGCTCGCCGACGCTGTCGGCGGCGTTGGTGAGCCGGCCGTCGGCGTCGAACCGTGCCCGCGGCGCCTCGTTGCCGGCCTCGTCCACGACCATGATCCCCTGGCGCAGCCGGCCGATGGAACCGCTGGGGCGGTTGCCCGTGCGGTCGAGGGCGATCGCGCCCTCGGTCGAGCCGAACACGTCGATGATCCGCACGCCGAATCGTGTCGCCGCCTCCTCCACGACCTGGGGCGAACCTTCGTTGCCGAACGCGACCCGCAGGGAGGTGTCGGCGTCGTCCGCGCGGGGCGGCGTCGCCAGCAGGTAGGTCAGCAGCTTGCCGGTGTAGTTGAACCAGGTCACGCCGTAGCGGCGCACGTCGGGGAGGAACCCCGACGCACTGAAGCGGCGCGCCAGCGAGAGCGAGGCACCGGCGACCAGGGCCGGCGCCAGTCCGGCCATCAACGAGTTCGTGTGGAACAGCGGCATCGCGGCGTACCCGACGTCCTCGGGGGCCAGCTCGAGCATCATGGCCATCCGGTTGCCGGTGGTCAGGAGCCGCCGTTGGGTGCAGCGGACCGCCTTGGGGGCGTCGGACGTCCCGGACGTGAACAACAGGACCCAGAGGGCGTCGACGTCGGTGGCGGAGTCGCTGTCGCCTGACCGTGTCGCCGGGAGGTCGTCGACCTCGACGAGAGCCTCGAGTGCCCCGTCGAGGGAGGCCCCGTGGGCCGGCGGGTCGTCGCCGTCGGCGAACCGGCTGGACACGAGCGCGCCGCCCGGCAGCGCGAGGCCTTCGAGCGCCGAGTCGAGCTGGGCTGCGTGGCGGGGCTCGGTGAGCACCAGCTGCAGGTCCGTGTGCACGATGTCACGGGCGAGATGCTCGCCGTGGCGGGTGGAGTTGAGCCCGGCGACGACCGACCCGCTCAGGGCGGCACCACAGAGCGCGAAGACGTAGTCAGGCGTGTTGTCGAGCAGGACGCCGACGTGCGGCGGTCGTCCCGGGTCCAGCCTGGCGCGGAACAACGCGGCGAAGCGCTCCGCCTCGGCGAGGAGCTCGCCGTGGGTCCAGATCCGCTCGCCGAAGCGAAGGGCCGGACGGCCGCCGTTCTCGGCGGCGTTGCGCCGGAGCAAGGTGGCCACATCGGGTGCCGGGAGCGGGACCTCGGCCAACGGCGGGGCCAGCGGTGCAGACGATGCGGCGGATGCGGCGGATGCGGCGGCCATCACGTTCTCATCCTTGCGCGTCCCTCCTCCCGGGCGCGGCGAAGCATAAGCCGGTCGCATCCGGGAGGCGTGGGCCAACCCGCTCGGCGGCGCTGCGCCGTAGCATGGCGGGGCCGGGACCGGGCCGACGCACGGACGCGGTGCCTCATCGGAGGGAAGGGCGAAGCATGGACCTCGAAGGCGTCTTGATCGGCGAGGACGACGTGGTTCCCCGCGCCAGGTACACCAGCGCGGAGTTCGCCGCGCTGGAATTCGACCGGCTGTGGTCGCGCGTGTGGCAGGTCGCCTGCCGGCAGGAGGAGATCGCGGACGTCGGCGACTTCTGCGAGTACCTGATCGGTGACCAGTCCATCCTCGTCGTGCGGTCGGGGGCGGACGTGATCCGGGCCTTCCACAACACCTGCCTGCACCGCGGCACCCGCCTCGCTGACGGGTCCGGGCGCTTCCCCGAGGGCTGCATCCGCTGCCGCTACCACGCCTGGCGCTACGACCTGGACGGGAACCTGGTCGAAGTCGTCGACCGTGAGGAGTTCGACGAGATCCCCGACGGCGTCTGCCTCAACGCCGTGCGCGTCGTCGTGTGGGGCGGCTTCGTCTGGATCTGTCTCAGCGCGGAGGCCCCGCCGTTGCTCGAGTACCTCGATCCCCTGCCGAAATTGTTGGCTCCCTATCACCTCGACCGGTTCCACCTGCGCACCTACCTGTCGACGGTGCTGCCGGCGAATTGGAAGGTCGCGGTCGACGCCTTCAACGAGGGCTATCACGTGCAGGGGACGCACCCACAGCTGCTGCCCTGGACCGACGACGTGAGCCTCGAGTACGAGCCGCTCGGGATCCACGCCCACTACGGACGGCTGCCGAACGCCCGGCGACAGTTGCGGCCCAGCCCGCGCCTGGGACTCGTCGAGGGAGAGTACGACGAGGGCGAGATCCTCGAGGCCTTCATCGCCGGACTGGGCGGTCTCTTCTACAAGGACGAGAGCGCGCTGGTCGAGGAGATCCGGGCGTCGGGCGCCGACGGCGCGACCATGCTGAGCCGCTACCAACAGGGCCGGCGCACGCTGCTCGAGACCAGGGGTGTGGCGGTGGAGGAATTCGCCGACGACCAGCTCACGAGCTCGGACGATGTCTTCTTCTTCCCCAACATGGTCGGGCCCATCTACCCGGGCATTGCGATCGTGTTCCGCATCCGGCCGAACGGCCTCGACCCGGACAGCTGCATCAAGGACACGTGGTTCCTGCACTGGCCCCAACAAGGCGAACCACCGAAGCGCGCCAAACGCCGCTTCTTCCCTGACTGGCAGGAGCGCGACTGGGGCGAGATCACCAACCAGGACTACGCCAACATGGAGCACGTGCAGATCGGGATGAAGTCACGCGGCGGCCACGGCCTCCGCCTGAACCGGCGCCAGGAGGCCAACATCCTGCACATGCACCGCGTCATCGACCGCTACCTCACGGAGGATTGATCCGCCATCACAGGTTGCGGTAGAGCCCCCCGTCGACCGCGAGCTGTGCGCCGTTGATGTAGCTCGCCGCGTCGCTCGCCAAGAAGACGCAGGCGCCGGCGACATCTTCGGGACGCGCCAGCCGCTGCATCGGGTTGGACGCCGCGACGCGTGCCTTCGTCTCGGCCGGCCAGCCCTTGTTCATGTCCGTCTCGGTCGCCGCCGGCATGACGAGGTTCACCCGCACCTTCGGCGCCCAGGCGCCGGCCAGCCCGATGGTCAGTGCGTTCAGCGCCGCCTTCGCCATGCCGTAGGGCAGGTCGATGGTGTTGGGGCGCTGCGATCCGATCGAGGAGATGTTGATGATCGAGCCGCCGTCGCCCTGGGCCATCCGCTCCCCGGTCAGCACACTCAAGCGGAACGGCCCGCGGGCGTTGGTCGCATGCACCTTGTCGTAGAGCTCTTCGCCGACCGAGGTGAGGCCGTCGTACGCCGGCGACATGCCGGCGTTGTTCACCAGGACGTCGCAGCGGCCGAATTCGCCGTACACCGTGTCGACCAGGCGATCGCACTCCTCCCATTTGCCGACGTGGCACGCGACGGGAAGCGCCTGGCGCCCTGTCGCCTCCGTGATCTCGCGCGCCGCCGTCTCGCAATTGTCGAGCTTGCGACTGGCGACGACGACGGCGGCACCGGCGCCGGCCAACGCCTCGGCGACGACGCGGCCGATCCCCCGGCTCCCGCCGGTGACCACCGCGACCCTGCCCGTGAGGTCCAGGAGCTCATCAGTCCTCTTCATGTGTGTTCGACCCGTCCCCTTCGATGTGTCCGGTCCGACCCTGCCCCGGTCCGGGGCGCTCGTCAATCGTCAACGCCGCCCGGGGCCGAAGGTCCCTTGTCTCCCCGGCGCGGCCCAGGGCTAATCTGCCAGAGCCCAACTTCGAGGTCAGATTCAAAATTTCGACGCCTGCCCACTGACTGC
>DASZJL010000054.1:0-9605 GCA_035948135.1 Acidimicrobiales bacterium
CGCCGTGGCCAGCGCCACGACACGCGCCCTCGCCGCCGCCAAGTCGTTGTAGTCGTAGGTGTAGAGGGCGGCGCCGAATTGGGCCGCAGTCGAGGCCGCGGTGCGGCGCAGCGTCGCGGCGTGGTGCAGGTTGTCGGCCCGCCGCCACTCGATCACCGCCAGCGTCGAGGTGAAGACCACGACGCCGGCGAGGACGGCGATGAGGATCCATACCGTGGCGGGGGTGCGGGTTGCGGCGGGGCTTTCGTCGCTCATCCCGCAACCGTGCCACTGACGTCAGCTCTTGTGCAGGTTCTTCAGGTCGTCGATGGCGGTGCGGGCGTCGTGGCGGGCGGTCTGTAGGTCGGTCCACGCCGTATGCAGATCCTGACGGCCCTTCTGGAGAGCGGCGAAGTTCGATGACAGCACCGACGGGTCGCCCTTGTCGGGCTGGAGGTCGGCCACCGACGACGATGCCTGGTTCGCGTTGGTCGTGGCGTCGGTGAGCTTGGCGCCCATGTCGTCGACTGCGGCCTGGGCGGCGCTGACGTCGTAGCCCTTGGCCTTGGCCTCGTCGATCCGACCCTGGATCTTCTGCTTCAGGGTGCTGAGCGTGGTGTCGGCCTTGCTGCCGCGGTCGCACGCCACCACATCGCGCGTCTTCGGCGTCTGGAGCCAGTAGATGCGGAAGTCGGTGAAGATCTGGCGGTACTCGATCCGAGCCTTGCCCGCGTCGGTCTCGGCCTGGATGGTGGCGTCGAGGGACTGCAACCCTGCCTTGTCGTTGGCCAGCTGGCCGGCGACGTCGCTGTTCTGGCCGCAGTCAGCGCCGGCGCCGTTGAGGCGGCCGGTCAGCGTGTCGATCTGCGTCAGCCGGTCCTTGACCGCCTGGTCGGCGCGGGCCTTGAGGTCCGCAAGCTTGGCGGGCGCCGCGGGGTCGGTCGGCGGGGGCCCAGTTTGGGCATACGCAGGAACCGCGACAGCCAGTGCGCTGGCAGCGACGATGGCGGCGGCTCCGGCCTTGAAGCGCGTGGTGAAGGTCATGACGGTCGACTCCTTATCGATTTCAGCTGCGGTCAGTCGCTGTTCTGCTGCGGGTTCTGGTCGGCGTCTCCGACGGCACCGCCGGTCTGGGACAGCTGGGTGTCGGCCTGCTGCAGGCCGGCGTCGAGATCGTCGGTGCGCACCGGCGCCGTGGCCGACGGGCCGCCGCTCGGCGGCAGCGTCGTGGGCGGGGCTGCGGCCGGGGCGGCTGGGGCGACGGTGGTCGTCGCCATGGCGGGGGCGGGCGTCTGGCTGCGGGCGGCCCGGCGGGCCAGCGGTCCGTTGCACGCTGCTCCCGTCAGCAGCAACCCGGCGGCCGCAACGACTGTGAGGGGGCGGAGGGCCTTTTGTGCATCCATGCCCCCACCATCGGCCCCGCCTGTGAGCGAGGTGTGGCGCAGATGTAAGGAAACGATGAAGGAGGCTGTGAGCTCTGTAGTTATGAACTGCTAGGTGTCGCTTTTGGCGCGCTTGGCGGCCCGGGCCCTCGTCGGCTGGTCGAGCACGAGCTTGCGCAGGCGCACCGACTTGGGCGTCACCTCGACGGCCTCGTCCTCGCGGATGAACTCGAGGGCGGCCTCCAGGGAGAGCTGACGAGGCGGAATCAAGCGCTCGAGGACCTCGGCCGTCGACGAGCGGATGTTGGTTGCCTTCTTCTCCTTGGTGGGGTTGACGTCCATGTCGTCGGCGCGGGAGTTCTCGCCCACGACCATCCCTTCGTAGACCGCGACGCCCGGGCCGACGAACATCACGCCCCGCTCCTGCAGGTTCATCAGGGCGTAGGTCCGCGTCTCGCCCGACCGGTCGGCGACCAGTGAGCCGGCCCGCCGGTTGCGCAGCTCGCCGTGCCACGGTTCGTAGCGCTCGAAGACGTGGTGCATGAGGCCCGTGCCTCGCGTCTCGGTCAGGAACTCGGTGCGGAAGCCGAGCAGACCGCGAGCGGGAACGAGGTAGTCGAGGCGAACCCAGCCGGTGCCGTGGTTGACCATCTGCTCGAGGCGACCCTTGCGCAGGGCGACCAGCTCGGTGACGACCCCGAGGTAGTCCTCGGGGACGTCGAGGGTCAGACGCTCGACGGGCTCGCACCGCTTGCCGTCGATCTCCTGGATGAGCACCTGGGGCTTGCCGACGGTCAGCTCGAAGCCCTCCCGTCGCATCTGCTCCACGAGGATCGCCAGTTGGAGCTCGCCGCGGCCCTGCACCTCCCACGCGTCCGGGCGCTCGGTCGTCGAAAGCCGCAGGGAGACGTTGCCCACCAGCTCCGCGTCGAGGCGGCTCTTGACGAGGCGGGCGGTCATCTTGTCGCCCTCGCGGCCTGACAGCGGCGAGGTGTTGACGCCGATCGTCATCGACAGGCTGGGGTCGTCGACGTCGGCGAGGGTCTCGCCGATGGTGATCTCGGGGATGCCGGCGATGGCGGCGATCTCCCCTGGACCCGCGCTGTCGGCCGACACGCGCTCCAGCGACTCCGCCACGTACAGCTCGCTGATCTTGGCCCGCTCGATCGAACCGTCGGCCCGGCACCAGGCCACCGTCTGACCCTTGCGCATCTCGCCGTGGTGGATGCGACAGAGGGCGAGGCGGCCGACGTACGGGGAGGCGTCGAGGTTGGTCACGAAGGCCTGCAGCGGATGGTCCTCGTCGTAGGCCGGCGGCGGGATGTGGTCGAGGAGGGTGCGGAACAGCGGCTCCAGGTCGACGCCCTCCTTCTCGGCGTCGAGGGACGCCTGACCGGCCCGCGCGTTGCAGTAGACGATCGGGAACTCGATGTGGTGATCCTCGGCACCGAGGTCGAGGAACAGCTGGTACACCTCGTCGACGACGTCCTTGATGCGGGCGTCGGGCCGGTCGACCTTGTTGATGACGAGGATCACTGGCAGATGGCTCTCGAGGGCCTTGCGCAGCACGAACCGCGTCTGGGGCAGCGGCCCCTCGCTGGCGTCGACGAGCAGGAGCACCCCGTCGACCATCGCCAGGCCACGCTCGACCTCGCCGCCGAAGTCGGCGTGGCCGGGGGTGTCGACGATGTTGATCTTCACGTCCCCATATTGGACGGCCACGTTCTTGGCCAGGATGGTGATGCCCTTCTCACGCTCGAGGTCGCCCGAGTCGAGGACACGCTCGGCCACCTCCTGGTTCTCGCGGAACGCGCCCGACTGCCAGAGCATGGCGTCGACGAGCGTCGTCTTCCCGTGGTCCACGTGGGCCACGATGGCGACGTTGCGGAGGTCGGTGCGAAGGGGCATTGGGAGTCCAGAGTAGGGAGGGGCGGGACCTACGCTGCCGAGCCGGTATGGAGTTGCGATTCCTCTACGTGGGGTCGGACGACACGTCCGCTGACTTGGCGGCTTGGTTGCGGGTGCCAGGGTCGACCATGCGGTGGCGCTTCCAGGCCTTCAGCGCCGACGTTGCGGCCGTCGACGTCGGCACTCCCCCGCTCGTGCTCATCGCCGACCACCGACCGGCCGGCTCGGTGCTGCCGATCTACGCCGTGGACGACCTGGCCGCGGCCACGGCGGAACTGGTGGACGGCGGGTGGACGGTCGAGCTCGGGCCCATGGGCACACCGGAGGGCGACGCCACGGCGCTCACCGACCCGAGCGGCACCGCGATCGCCTTGCTCGAGGTCACGCGGCCCGGCGCCATGGATGCCGCCTACGCGGACGAGGCCAACACCCGCGCCGTGCGCTTCTAGGAGGGTCGCCGGCGGGAGGCTGACCGGCGCGGCAGCGCCAGCAGACTCAGCGCCATGAGGGTCGCGGCGCCGGCCAGCTCGTAGAACCACCAGAGACCGATCGACTGGTGATGGCCGGTGATCGGGCAGGCGATGGCGGCGGCCAGAAACAGCGTGCCGGCGACGAACGACGCCTTGGCACCGCTCGGGTGCCGAGCCAGCAGGCCGACGCCCATCAGCGCCCACGCGCCAAGCAGCACAGTGCTGAGCAGCATGGCCGCGAGGGGCTCGGGTGCGTTGGGGTGGGCCGGCGGGGGCTCGACGGCGACGGCCGTGCTGAAGATGAAGGCCCACGCCAGCAGGAGGCCCATGCACCACCCCCGGCTGAGCCGCTGGTCGCCCACCTCCCCGTCGACGTGGGTCACATCGACCTCGGCCACCTGCTCGGGACGCAGACTGCGCAGCTTCCTGGCCAGCATCGCCATGTCGACCTCCTCGGCTCGGACTCCATCGTGCCACTCATTCACGTCGGGCGGTCCCACAGGCGATGTAGCCCGTTCGGGCCACGCCCGTCATGGCGAGGGCCCCGGTAGTGGGCCGGTCGGCCCATGACGCCCTGAGCGGAAGGCACTAGTCGGCCGGGGAATTTCCTTCAGAAGAGGCTGTGAACTGGCATTTCGCGGTCCAGTCCGCGTGCCGCGACGCCGATAATGGGACCGTGAGGGATGGGGGTCGAGCGCGTCGGTCGGTGGTCCGGCTGTTCGGCGTGCATGCCGCCATCAGCCTCATTCCGGTCCTGGTCCTGGGCGGCGCCCTCCTTTGGAACTCCCGCGCCGAGGCGAAGCGGCGGGCGAACAACGAGGCCGAGGCCCAAGCGGGCTTGGTCGCCAACGGGGTGATCGAGCCGCTCATCAACGCGCCTCTGGCCAAAGGCGCGAGTCTCGATCCCAAGGCGGCCACTGCCCTCGGGCAGCTCAACGTGACCGGCCTCCGCCTCTTCGACCTGAACGGCGACGTCGTCTACACCAACCAGGCTTCTGGCGCCGTGGCGTCAGACACCGACGCGGAGACAGCGAGACAGGCCGCCGCCGGCGCCTCGCACGTCCGCGTCAGCCCCACCGATAAGAACACGGTGGTGGTCGACCAGCTCCTCGTCGCCGGCGATCCCGCCAGGCCGGCCGGCGTGATGGAGCTGACCCTTCCGTTCGCCGAGATCAGGGCCCACGCCGACGCCACCATCAACAACGAGAACCGCCAGCTCGCCGTCGGCCTCGGCGCCCTCTACCTGACGCTGATCGTCATCTCCGTCTCGATGAGCCGGGGGCTGCGGAAGGAGGTCGCGTTCAACGCCTTCCTCGCCGAGCACGACAACCTGACCGACCTCCCCAACCGCACGCTGTTCCAGAAGCGGGCCGAGGCAGCGTTGCGCAAGGCCAGGCGCAGCGCCCCCGTCGCCATCGCCATCATCGACCTCGACCGCTTCAAGGAGGTCAACGACACGCTCGGTCACCACAACGGCGACAAGCTGCTCCAAGAGCTGGCCCGGCGTCTCGACGTCAACACACGGCCCGAGGACACCGTCGCCCGCCTCGGAGGCGACGAGTTCGGCGTCGTCCTCACAGGCGCCACGGACGCCGAGGAGGCGCTCTGGCGCCTCCGCGACATCATCGACCGCGAGGTTGAAGTCAGCAAGTTGCCATTGTCAGTCGAGAGCAGCATCGGCTTCGTCGTGGCCCCCGAGGACGGGAACGACGTCGATGACCTCCTCCAACGGGCCGACGTCGCCATGTATGTCGCCAAGGGCGGCCACAACGGCGTCGTCCGCTACGACCCCGACCAGGACGAGTACGACGTGGTCAAGCTCGAGCTCAGCGGGGAGCTCGGCAAGGCAATCGACGACGGCCAGCTCGTCCTCCACTACCAGCCCAAGGCGTCGATCAGCACCGGCAAGGTCGAGGCCATGGAAGCGCTGGTGCGCTGGGAGCACCCGGTACGCGGCCTGGTCTACCCCGACAGCTTCATCCCGATCGCCGAACAGACCGACCTCATCGACAGGCTGAGCGATTGGGCGCTCGACAGAGCGCTTGCCGACCTCCGCGAGCTGAGTGCGCTCAACAGCAAGCTCGCGGTCGCCGTCAACGTGTCGGCCCGCAGCCTGAGCAAGCCCGACTTCGCGGACCGCGTCCAAGCGGCACTCCAAAGGGCCGACATGGACCCCGCCCGGCTCATCATCGAGATCACCGAGACCGCTGTCGCCGGGGATCCCGAGCGGGCGCGGAGAGCCCTCGCCAACCTCCACGACCGGGGCGTGCGAGTCAGCATCGACGACTTCGGCAAGGGCCAGACGTCGCTGGGTGTTCTGTCGAACCTCCCCGTGCACGAGCTCAAGATCGACATGAGCTTCGTCTTCGACATGCTCACCAACCCGGCCCACGCGGCGATCGTCCGCTCGATCGTCGACCTCGGCCACAACCTGCACATGCGGGTGGTCGGCGAGGGCGTGGAGACCGACGAGGTGCTCGCCGGCCTGCGGGACGCGGGCTGCGACGTGGCCCAGGGATTCCTGCTCGCCCGCCCAATGGCGTTGAGGAAGCTCGAGCAGTGGCTGGTCGAAGCCGGTCAGACCGACAAGCGGCCTCGGCGCAGACCGCTGACGATCAAGCGCCGCGTGCCCGTCGCTTAGGCCCCGCTAGCGGGACTTCGCGGTTGCTTCGCTGAGGCGGACGGCCGTATCGGGGCAGACGTCGCTGAGTACTCGGCCCAGGATGTCGGCCAGGAGGTCGGCCTCGTCGTCGCTCAGGTGACGGCCGAAGTGCTGCTCGACGCCCCGCAGGTGGACGGGCGCGGCGGCCCTGAGTCGGGTCCGGCCCGCCGGCGTGATCACTGCGTTCCAACCCCGCCGGTCGCTCGGGCACTGCTGGCGCTGCACCAGGCCCTCGGACTCCATGCGGTCGACGAGACGGGTCACGCCTGAGGGCGTGAGCAGCAGGCTGTCGGCGAGCTCGCCCATCCGCATGCGCCCCTCAGGGGCCTGGCCCAGCCAGAGCAGCACCTCATACCAAGGGAGGGGAAGGCCCTTCTCCTCCTGGAGCTCCTCACCGAGCCGTCCCACGAGGGCGGCATGGGACGCCAGCAGGGCGCGCCACGCCCCGAGTCGTCGTTCGTCAAGCTTCGCCGCCATACCTCTGATCCTACCCTCCACTACGAATGATTGATTGAGCGGAATAATATTGTTTCCGCAAAGAGTTTACCTCTTGGTAGCCGCCAATGAGGAGGAAAACCAATGTCTGATACCGCCACCCAGCCGCTGGTCCGGAATCATCAGGGCCAGGAGATTCCCGTTCCCGGGACATACACCATCGACACGTCGCACAGCTCGGTCGAGTTCGTCGGCCGCCACCTGGGCCTGGCCAAGGTCCGGGGCCGCTTCACCAAGTTCGGCGGCGACATCCAGATCGCCGAGAGGCCCGAGGACTCCTCGGTCGAGGTCGACATCGACGTCGCCAGCGTCGAGTCCGCCGACGCCCGCCGGGACGAGCACCTGCGCAGCCCCGACTTCTTCCATGTGGACGAGCACCCGAGCATGGTCTTCAAGAGCACGAGCGTAACTCCCGTTGACGAGGGCACGTGGGAGGTATCCGGCGACCTGACGATCCGCGGGGTCACCCGGTCCGTCGTCCTCCACACCGAGTTCGAAGGCGCCGAGAACAGCCCCTTCGGCGACCAGCGCGTCGGCTTCTCGGCCACCACCGAGGTCAACCGCGAGGACTGGGACCTGGGCTGGAACGTGGTGCTCGAGAGCGGCGGTCTTCTGGTCGGCAAGAAGATCAAGATCGAGCTGAACATCGAGGCCGTCCGCGCCTCATAAGGGCCCACGGCCCTGCGGGCCGACGGCGCTGTCACATTGGTTCGCTCGCTGGCGCTCGCTCACAATGGGCGGGTGTCTGACGGGCTGACCGCGAAACAGCGGTACTTCTTCGACCTCAACGGCTACCTGGTGCTCGACGGCGCGCTCCCCCGGCGCGACGTCGAGCACCTGGACGCGATGGTCGAGGCCCAGCGGCTTATGCCGGCCGGTCCGAGCATCGACAGCCAGCGCTTTGGCGACGAGTTCCTGCGCTGGGACCCCGGGTTCCGGGACCTTCTCGACCACCCGGCCGTGCTCCCGATTCTGCGGGACTTGCTCGGTGACCACCTGCGGCTCGATCACGCCTACGGCATCCGCATGGCGCCGCACTCGTCGGGCCTGGGGCTCCACGGCGGGGCCATGCCGTTCGACCCGTCGCAGTACTACCTGCACCGCGGCGGGCGCATGTACAACGGGCTCACCACGGTGACCTGGACGCTGGTGGACAGCGCACCCGGCCAGGGCGGCTTCGGCTGCATCCCCGGTAGCCACAAGGCCGAAGAGCACCTCCCACCCGAGATCCCCTCGGACTGGGTGCGGGAAGTCCCGCTCGCGGCGGGCTCGGTCTTGATCTTCACCGAGGCCCTCACCCACTGCACGATCCCGTGGACCGCGCCCTACGAGCGCAAGGCCGTGCTGTTCAAGTACGCCCCTGGCCACCTGGCGTGGAACCAGTGGAAGGAGCCCCACCGCTCGCTGTGGCGCTCACTCAGCGGCCAGCAGCGGCGCCTCCTCCAACCCCCGGCGATCAGCCCCCACGAGCCGGTCTAACCGCCGCCGTTCTTTGCGGATCTTCGACGGTCATGCCGTCAAGAATCCGCAGAGAACGCTCTCCAGGCCTGGTAACCGCCGTCCAGGTCGGTGGCGTTGACCAGACCGAGGTCCTGCAGCGACGCGGCGGCCAGGCTCGAGGCGTAGCCCTCGTCGCAGACGACGACGATCGTGCGGTCGTAGTCGCCGGCGTCCCCGAGTCGATGGGCGCTTGCGGGATCGAGGCGCCACTCGAGGACGTTCCGCTCGACGACGACGGCGCCCGGGAGCTCGCCGTCCCGCCGTCGCTGGGCTTCGCTACGGGTGTCGACAACCAGGGCGCCGTCGGCCATCGCCGCCGCCAGGCCCGCCGGCTGTACCCGCCCCGGCAGCCGGCGACGCGCATCGGCCAGCACGTCGTCGACAGTGCGCCCCGCCACGAGCGTCAACGTTACGGCAGGAGTCAGGCGGCGGTGCGCGCCAGCGCGGCGCCGACCTGGTCGGCCAGAGCGATGGCGCTGAGCCGGCGCTCCCTGGACACGCCGACCCCCGGCGTGGGGATCAAGACGAACCGCCCGAGCGTTTGCCCGGAGCCGACGACCGGCAGGACGACACCCTCCCGAGGGAGCTCGAACTCACCTTTGGCATAGCGGTGCTCGCTGGTCTCGACGACACCTGAACGCTCGAGGCGGGGAAGACCGGCGGTGAACGGTGGACGCTCGAACCAACAGTTCTGCAGGTCGAGGGTCTCGATCAGCTCGGCGGTCACCGCCAAAAGGAGGTCGTCAGCGCCCTCGCCGCCCGCGGCCAGGCCGGCGATGCGCTGCATGCGGTGCAGTTGGCGCTGCTCGTCCGCGTGCTGGGCGTGGATGCGCTGGGCCCGGAGGGCGATCTCCGCGACCGCGAGGCCAACTGCGAGGAGCAGCACGGTCGTGAGCACGTCGTTGCCGTCGTTGATCTTCAAGGAGCCGTACGGCTTGGTGTGGAAGAAGTCGAAGGCGATGGCGGCGACAACGGCAGAGATCACGGCGGCGCCGCGGCCCCCCGTGACGGCGCCCAGCAGGACAAAGAGGACGAGGACCAGGGCCACATTCGCGTTCTGGATGTCGCCCCTGACGCCGACGAGGGCTGCAGCCGTGAACAGCGCACCGAGCGAGCCGACCGCCGCTCCTATCAGGGTCTTCACACCGGAATCGCTCATACAAACTGTGTAACGCCGCAGGGCGCAGTTGCCTACCGCGTTTGCGCCCT
>DASZJL010000055.1:0-2056 GCA_035948135.1 Acidimicrobiales bacterium
CGAGTCGATGGAGTCCGAGTGGGACCCCGAGCGCTACCACGACACGCACCGCGAGAAGGTCGAGGCGCTGATCGAGGAGAAGCGCCAGGGCCACGAGATCGTGATCCAGGAGCCGGCAGAGCCGGCAGCCAAGGTCGTCGACCTGATGGAAGCGCTCAACGCCAGCATCAAGGCGGCCGCCAAGCCGGGCACCAAGAGCGCACGAGGCGGCGCGACCGCCAAGCGGGCCCCGGCCGGCCGCGCCGCGCCGGCGAAGAAGAAGGCGGCCGCCAAGACGGCCAAGCAGCCGGCGCGGGCCAAGCAGCCGGCGTCCCGCCGCAAGGCGTCCTGACCCCCGCCGCGGCGGCGGCGCTCCACTCCAGATTCTCGTCGCCGGGGCGTCCCGGCACACGTCTTCCGCCACCCTGCCCGCCCAAGCGGCCGGCCACGACGTAGAACTGCGCCGAATCTGGTTTTACCGCACGAAAGCCGTGTCAACCCCCTGATTCGACCCGATATCCCGCTCCATCCGCCCAGAATGTGGTGAGATTCCAAGCGTCGAGCGTTGCTCAGATGCCATGGGAGGGGAGTCCAGATGGCCATTGCCCAGCTCAAGGTTCCGGCTGAGAGGCTCAGCGCCTGGGCGGACTACGACGGCCTGGTCCAGCTGATTTCTGTCGACGGGCAGCGCACCGTCGGCTGTCCGCACTGGGACCTCGTCGCGGACGTGGATGCGCTCCAGCTGCGTGACCTCTATCGGGACATGGCGATCGTCCGCCGGCTCGATGCCGAGGCGATGGCCCTCCAGCGTCAGGGTGAGCTCGGACTCTGGGCGCCGCTGCTCGGCCAGGAGGCGGCCCAGGTCGGCTCGGCCCGAGCGCTGCGTCCGGACGACTTCGCCTTCACCAGCTACCGCGAACACGGCGTCGCCTATTGCCGCGGTGTCGACCCGGTCGACATGTTGCGCATGTGGCGGGGGAGCGGCCTGTCGGGCTGGGACCCCGCCCGCTACAACATCGCCACCCCGGCGATCATCGTGGGCTCCCAGGCGCTGCACGCCACCGGCTACGCGCTCGGCCTCACCCTCGAGGATGCGAAGAGCGCGGCGATTACCTACTTCGGCGACGGTGCCACGAGCGAGGGTGACATCGCCGAGGCGTTCGGCTTTGCCGCCAGCTACATGGTCCCCGTCGTGTTCTTCTGCCAGAACAACCAGTGGGCCATCTCCGAGCCCGTGCGGCTGCAGTCGCACGCCAGCATCGCGCAACGCGGGCGGGGCTACGGCATTCCGGGTGTGCAGGTGGATGGCAACGACGTCCTCGCGGTGCTCGCCGCCACCCGTCTCGCGCTTGCCCGCGCGTATGCCGGCCAGGGACCGACCCTCATCGAGGCGGTCACCTACCGCATGGGACCGCACACCACGTCGGACGACCCGACGCGTTATCGCAGCCGCGCCGAGGAAGAGGAGTGGCGTGCCAAGGACCCGCTCGTCCGCCTGCGTGCGCTCTTGCGCAGCGAGGGGGTCGCCGACGACGAGTTCGAACACGAGGTTGCGGCCGCGGCGGGTGACGCGGCGACCGCGCTGCGTTCGGGTGTGCTCGATATGCCCAACCCGGAACCGGCCGCCCTGTTCGAACACGTCTACGCCGACCCGCATCCCCTCCTCGAGGCCGAACGCGACGCCTACCTGCAGTACCTCGCCGAGTACGACGAGGTCTCGTGATGGCCATCGCAACCGTCGCCAGCCCGACGACCGCCGTTGACACCTCCGCCGCCACCGGGCACGTCACCACGATGACGCTCGGCAAGGCCCTCAACGCCGGCCTGCGTCAGGCCATGACGAACGACCCCACGGTCGTCCTCATGGGCGAGGACATCGGCAAGCTCGGCGGCGTGTTCCGCGTCACCGAGGGACTGCAGGCTGACTTCGGCGAACGCCGGGTCATCGATACCCCGCTCGCCGAGTCGGGGGTCATCGGCACCGCGGTCGGCCTCGCCCTACGCGGCTACCGCCCCGTCTGCGAGATCCAGTTCGACGGCTTCGTCTACCCCGCCTTCGACCAGATCGTCTCGCAGG
>DASZJL010000056.1:0-2423 GCA_035948135.1 Acidimicrobiales bacterium
TCGGTAGTGTGACCGGGGGGAAGTTCTGACCGATTCGAGGGCGGCGACGTGGTGAAATCTGGGTACCGGCCGGTGGTGTCGGTCGTCATCGTCAACTTCCGGGGCGCTGACGACACGATCGCCTGCCTGGAGGCGTGTGGCCACCTCAACTGGCCGCTCGACCAGCTCGAGCTGATCGTCGTCGACAACGCGTCGGGCGACGACAGCGTCGAACGCATCGAAGCCGCATTCCCGGACGTCAAGGTCATCCCGTCGAAGAAGAACCTCGGTTTCGCGGGCGGCTGCAACCGCGGCGTCGAGGGTGCCACCGGCGACTACATCGCCTTCCTCAACAACGACGCCCGGCCCCACGCCGACTGGATCCGCGCCGCGGTCGGCTCCCTCGAGGCCGACTCGAGCGTGTCGTGCATCGCCAGCAAGGTGCTCGACTGGGAGGGCAACATCGTCGACTTCGTCGACGCCGGCCTTGCCTACTACGGCCACGGCTTCAAGCTGCACGTCGGCGAGCCCGACGACCGGGCCTACGACGCCGAGCGCGAGGTCCTGTTCGCATCGGGCGCGGCAATGATCGTGCGCGCCGACGTCTTCCGCAGCGTGGGCGGCTTCGACGAGCGCTATTTCATGTTCTTCGAGGACGTCGACTTCGGCTGGCGGCTCTGGTTGCTTGGTCACCAGGTGCGGTTCCTTCCGACCTCGCTCGTGTACCACCGTCACCACGCGAGCATGGCCAGGTTCGGCTCATGGCGCGAGCACTACCTGCTCGAGCGAAACGCCCTCTTCACGATCTACAAGAACTACGACGACGAGAACTTGGCCAGGATCCTGCCCGCCGCCGTTCTGCTCGCTGTGAAACGCGCAGTCGTGCGTGGCGGCGACGAGGCCCGGGCCCTCGACCTCGCCCACTCGGTGCCCGCCGGCGAGGATGCGCGGGTCGAGGTCTCCCGCGAGACGGTGGCGTCGACGTTCGCCATCGATGCGCTCGTCGAGCTGCTCCCCGAACTCACCGAGGCCCGGCGCGCGATCCAAAGCGCCCGCACGCGCACCGACCGGGAGATCATGCGGCTGTTCCGGGTGCCGTTCCAGGCCAACTGCGGCGGCCACTTCCCGGAGGCGATGGACGCCGTCACCGCCGCCTTCGGCATCCGCCAGCGACTGGCCGGGCGGCGGCGCATCCTCGTGGCCACCGGCGACGCCCTCACGCCGAAGATGGCGGGGCCGGGCATCCGCGCCTGGAACATGGCGGCCGCCCTGGCCCAGGAGCACGACGTCGAGCTCGTCACTTACCAGACCTGCACGATCACCGACCCGCGCTTCACGATTCGCCGGGTGAACGAGGCCGAGCTTCGCAAGCTCGAGGACTGGTGCGACGTCCTGATCTTCCAGGGCTATCTGCTCGCCCACTTCCCGTTCCTGAAGGAGTCCAGGAAGGTCATCGTCGTCGACATCTACGACCCCTTCCACCTCGAGCAGCTCGAGCAGGCGCGCGACCTGGGCCAGGCCGAACGCCGCAAGGCGGTGAAGGGCGCCACCGAGGCCATCAACGACCAGCTGGCGCGGGGCGACTTCTTCATGTGTGCCAGCACGAAGCAGCGCGACTTCTGGCTGGGCCAGCTATCGAGTGTCGGGCGCATCAACCCGACGACGTACGACACCGACGAGAGCCTGGAGTCCCTGGTCACCGTCGTGCCCTTCGGCCTGCCTGAGGTCCCGCCGACGCACCAACGTCAGGTGCTGAAGGGCGTGGTGCCGGGCATCGGCGCCGACGACAAGGTCATCCTCTGGGGCGGCGGCGTCTACAACTGGTTCGATCCCCTCACGCTCCTGCGCGCCGTCGATCGGCTGCGCCACCGTCGCCCCGACGTGCGCCTGTTCTTCCTTGGGCTGCGCCATCCCAACCCCGACGTCCCCGAGATGCGGATGGCGGTCGCCACCCGTGAGCTGGCCGACGAGCTCGGGCTCACCGACCGCCACGTCTTCTTCAACGAGGACTGGGTGGCCTACGAGGACAGGCAGAACTATCTGCTCGAGGCCGACGTCGGCGTGAGCACCCACCTCGACCACGTGGAGACCGCCTTCTCCTTCCGCACCCGGATCCTCGACTACTTCTGGGCGGGCCTCCCGGTCGTGGGCACGGGCGGCGACGCGCTCGCCGAGCTCATCGAGAACAAGAGCCTCGGCCTCACGGTGCCGCCCGGCGACGTCGAGGCGCTGGAGGAGGCCCTGTTCCGCGTGCTCGACGACGAGGAATTCGCGGCCCTGTGCCGCAAGAACATCGACGGCATCGCCGGCGAGTTCACGTGGACGAAGGTGCTCGACCCTCTCACCCAGTACTGCCGCAACCCGCACCGGGCGCCCGACCTGGCGGCCACCGAGCCCGAGGCGCTCCGCGAGCAGCTGCCCGCCCAGCTGCGCGAGCCGTGGCT
>DASZJL010000057.1:0-4444 GCA_035948135.1 Acidimicrobiales bacterium
GTGCGGTACTCGCCGTGGGGGTCGACGAGCAGCAGCCCGTAGCGGCCGCCGCGCTGCATGACGCCCGACGCCAGCACCTTCATCAGGTTCGACTTGCCCATGCCCGTGGTGGCGAAGACGCCGACGTGCATCGCCAGCGAGTCGCCCGGGATGCCGACCTCGAAGTCGACGACGGTCTCGCCGCTGCGCAGGTGACCGATGGGCAGGTCGCCCATGCGTGTGCGCAGGAACGCGAAGTCGGCCGGCTCGGGCGAGATCACCCGCGAGAACTGGGTGGGCAACGACTTCGGCTTGCGGAACTCGCCTTCGGGGCTCAGGTAACCGAGGCACCGGCACGAGGCGACCCGATACGTGCGCAAGGCCTGGTCGTGCACCGGGTGCATACCGGTCTCGTCGCGCGAGTCGTCGGCCAGCAGCGTGCCCGCCACCCGCTCGGCCCAGCCCGGCTCGCGGTGCTCGGAGCCGTAGGTGACGTCGACGACGCGGAACAGGTAGCGCCGCCCAGTGGCCTCGTCGACACCGACGAGCAGCTCGCCGAGGAAGAGGTCTTCGTCGGGCGAGGCCCGGAAGACGGCTTCGAGGACGTTCTTGCCGAACAGCCTCCCCCTGCTCGTCATCGGATTCCTCCCGAGGAAATGCGGCGGCTGCTCGCGCCGCCGAAGGCGGCCCCGTCCGGCTGCCGCCAACAGAAGTGAGCGCGGAGGGCGAGCCGGCTTCGCCGGTCGCCCGGAGCACGATTAGCTCGCCGAGCAAGCTCCGCTTGCGAGTGCGAAATGTTCATGCGCGCTCCATCAGCTTGTGGCGATCGGTGAACGCCCGCTCCCGCACCTCGAGCGGCACGCCGGCCTGGTGGAAGAGCTCGTCGAGCTCGAGCCACAGCTCCTGACGCAGCCACGGCGGACAGGCCGCCAACTGGTCGGCCACCGACAGCGGATACGGGTAGCCCGGGAAGGCCGCGTCGTCGCTGACCGCGCTGAGGGCGCCGAGCGCCTCGGTGGGGTCGGCCGAGGCCGGGAGATCGATCCGGAAGGCGAAGCGGGCGTCGGGGTCGAGGCGGGCCACGACGACCTGCAGACCACCGCCACCGAAGTCGGACCGGGTACGGGCGACCCGCGACCACCACATGGAGCGGGCGCCGAACTGCACGGCCGCCTCCAGCTCGAGCTGGCCGACGAGCGGGGCGCCGCCGCGCGCCAGCGACGAGTGCTTGGTGACCCCGGCGACGAGCACGTTGCGTTCCGCGGAACGCTCGAGCAGCTCGCCCATGAACGCGGACGGGATGCGCCAGTCCGGCACCAGGTCGCCGTCGACCAACACCAGGGCGCCGGGCTGGGCCTCTTCAATGGACCGCTCGACGGCGTCCCACTCCCACCGGTCGCGCAGCAGGTTGGCGTCGACACTCGAGTGCGGGTCGATGCCCATACCCAGGGCCGCGAGCGACGCCCGCTCCTCGCCGACGCCGAGTAGGTGGGCCTTGATCTCGCCCTCGTCCTCGAGGACCCGCTCGCCGGCCGCGTAGCGCACACGAGCGGCCCGCGTGACCAGCAGCTGCACGCATCGGGCGTCGGCCACGACGCACTGGCCGCCGTCGACCGCCCACACGTCGGCGGGTGCCGGCCGGCGCTCGAGGGGGCGCGGCGTGACGTCGTCCTCGAACACCAGGTCGCGCCCGGCCGGATCGCTGAGCGCGGCGATACGGCCCGTGAGGAGTTCCGCGAGACGAGCGGCTGCCTGCTGGAGAGACGGTTCCACGCCCATAGCTTCCCAAGTGGGTGTGACAGTTACAAGCGTGTAATTTATCCCCAGCCTGTGGATACCCGTTCTGGGGATGGGAAACGGCGTTCCCCGCCGGTTCTCATCCCCAGAATGGGATTTGTCAGCCCGCCAGGTCCCTCGCCGACGTCACCTTCTCCGGCCGCAGCCGGGCCAGGAGCTCGCCGGGCACCGCGTTGCGCTCGCCGAACGCCTCCGCCGTGTCCTGTCCCATGTAGCGGCCGCCGAGGATCGTCGCCCAATGCCGGAGTTCGTCCATGTCGTCGGAAAGCTCCACCGGGCCCTCGAGCAGGACGAACGAGAAGGGGGGCCGCTCGTCGTCGATCGACATCGCCGCGTACCCGGTGCGCGCCAGGTTCCGGCCCTTCACCGTGTCTTCGCCCGTCGTGAAGACGATCGAGCCGTCGTCGTCGACGGCGTACCAGACGGGTGCCACGTGGGGCCGTCCGTCGGCGCGCACGGTCGCCAACTTCCCGGTGTGCGGCGGGTCGGCGGTGATGAACGCCCGTACCTCGTCCTCAATCATCCGGCGAGAGGGCACGGGTCAGGCGCCCCCGCCGTCAGCCGTGCTGCCAGATCACCGAGAACGATCCGCCCGACAATGCCGTGGGCGACGCCTTCACGCCGCCGCTCCCGACCATGCTGACGGCCTCAGGACTGAAGTTGGAGATGGGCTGGCCGTTCGCCGTCGTCCCGAAGTAGTTCTCGGTCCCGAAGTTGGCGAGTGTCTGGACGCCTCGGCTGCGGATCGTCGGCGCCTCGGTGATCGCCTCGGCCGATGCCAACTTGGCTCGCTTGTTCCGCTGCTGGGTCGTGAACGTCCACCCGGCCGTGTGATTGACCAACGTCAGGGTGAACGCCTTCGTCGACGCGGACGTCACCACGCTCGCCGTCATTGAATCGCCCGCTCGCACCGGCTTGGCGATGCCGGCCGCCGCTCGCGGGAACATCTCGTAGAACGCGGTGTGTGTCACCGAGCCATTCCTGCACTGCGCGAACGTGCCGATCTGCTCCACCGTGCTGCTGCCCGACCCGTCGATGCCTGCGAAGGTGGCCTCCGACGAGTTCTCTTTGGAGCCGCAGGAGATCGACGGCTCGTTCCACGACGTCGACGCGCTGGTGAAGGGCCCACCGTGGGCGACATACCCGGCCCAGTTCGTCGAGACGCCGGCGCGCACTCGACGCATGGGGCCGGCCTGCGCGGTGTTCGCCGCGGCCGGGATCAACGTGACAAGGGCGGCCGACGCCACCAGCGTTGCGAGCCTCTTCATTGCGATCCTCCAAAGGGGGGTTCCGAACGCCTGCTCGGGACCCGGCGAGGCTAGACGGCCCTCACCGCACCACAGAAGTCATGGCGAACGTGTGTTCGCTATACTCGAGCCATGCGGTGGCGCCTGTCCGAGGATGACGACGGCCAGGGCGCTCTCTTCGAGGAAGAGGTCGAGCGTCACATCGGCAAGGGCGAGTTCCGGGGCATGGAGTTCCTCCACGTCAACGCCCGCACCATCATCAACGAGATCCCCAAGGCGTCGATGCTCCCCTTCCGCTGGACGATCAACACCTACCGGGGATGCTCGCATGCTTGCGTTTATTGCTTCGCTCGGCCGACGCACGAGTACCTGGACATGAATGCCGGCGACGACTTCGAGCGCAAGATCGTCGTCAAGGTGAACGCCGTCGAGCGCCTGAAGGCCGAACTCAACCCCGCGAGGTGGGCTGGCGGGCACATCGCCATGGGCACCAACACCGACCCGTATCAGCGGTGTGAAGGCAAGTACCGGCTCACCCGCGGCGTCGTCGAAGTTCTCGCCGAGCACGCCAACCCGTTCTCGATCCTCACCAAGTCCACGCTGATCCTCCGCGACGTCGACATCCTCACCGAGGCCGCGCAGAAGGCCGACGTCCGGGCCAACCTCTCGATCGGCACGCTCGACGAGGAGGTCTGGAAGATGAGCGAGCCGGGTACGCCGCACCCGAGGAAGCGGGTGGAAGCGGTTGCCAAGCTCAACGAGGCGGGCATACCGACGGGCGTGCTCGTGGCACCCGTCCTGCCCGGCCTCTCCGATCGACCCGACCAACTGCGGGAGGTCGTGAAGGCGTGCGCGGACGCCGGCGCCGCCAGCATCTCCCCCATCGTCCTGCACCTACGCCCAGGCGTGCGAGAGCAGTACATGCCGTGGCTCGAGAAGGCGCGTCCCGACCTGCTGCCGCTCTATGACGAGCTGTATCCCCGCTCGTACGCGCCGAAGAGCGCCCAACAGAAGATCACCAAGCTCGTCTACCGCTACGTCCGGGAGTTCGGCGGGCTGGCCGTACAACCGGGAAGCACGCGAGACACCGGCCACGAGAAGGCCACGGCAGAGACGGCGCCACGGCGGCGAGCAGTGCCACCCGCCCAGCTCGACCTCAAGCTCTAGGGCAGCTCAGCCGGGGGCGATGTTCTGGTCGTCGGACTTGGAGTCCTCGCCGGTGTCGGAGGGATCCTCCCGGGCCTCTTCACCGCTCTCGAAGTACTCCGTCTGGTCCCCCTCGTAGAACGAGCCGCGCAACGCTTCCTCGCCGTCACGCCGGGCGTGCTCGATCTCCTCCTCGAGCTCCTCGAGCTTTTCCTCGTTGGGCTCGTCCTTCTTCTCGTCGGCCATGAGTCATCTTTACCCATTCAGCGGCACAC
>DASZJL010000058.1:0-7676 GCA_035948135.1 Acidimicrobiales bacterium
CAGTCCGCGCGCGTAAGCGCGTTCAACTGGTTGAGCAACGGACCTGCGTCGCGGGCATAGCGGCGGACCGCGCTGTCGCTCCAATCGTCGCTGTAGCCGTGGAACCGGAGATGGAGCTCGACGAGCCGGCGGACGGCGACGATGTCGTCGTGCGAGTAACGGAGGGCGCGCATGCGTTCCTCGGTCATCCGCGCCCCGACCACCTCGTGGTGGTGGAACGACACACCGTCGGGACCGATCGACCGCGTCTTGGGCTTGCCCACGTCGTGGAACAGGGCGGCCAGTCGCAGGATGCGGTCAGCCTGGTCGGTGCGCTCCACGACCGCGATCGTGTGGGCCAGCACGTCCTTGTGACGGTGGATGGGGTCCTGCTCCAGCGCCAACGCGGCCAGTTCGGGCAGGAACTCGTCGGCCAGGCCGGTCTCGACCAGGAACCACAGACCCTTGCCCGGCTTGCGGACGACGAGGAGCTTGTCGAGCTCGTCGCGGATGCGCTCGGCCGAAACGATCTCGAGCCGGCCCCGCAAGGCGCGCACGGCCTCGACCAGATCGGGGTCGGGCACCAGGTCATAGCCGGCGAGGAAGCGGGCGGCCCGGAGCATGCGCAGCGGGTCGTCGGTGAACGACACCTCGGGCGACAGCGGTGTGCGCAGTCGGTGGGCGGCGAGGTCGTCGACGCCGCCGAAGGGGTCGATCAACTTGGCGTCCGGCAGCGACAGGGCCATCGCGTTCACCGTGAAGTCGCGGCGGGCCAGGTCCTCCTCGACCGCGTCGGCGAACACCACGTCGGGCTTGCGCGAGTCGGGGGTGTAGGCCTCGCCCCGGTGGGTCGTGACCTCGTAGCGGTGCCCGCCCTTGATGAAGCCAATGGTTCCGAAGCGCTCGCCCTGCGTCCACACCGACTCGGCCCAGTCGTCGACCAGCGCACGCGTGTCACGGGGAAGGGCGTCGGTCGTGAAGTCGAGGTCCTGGTAGAGCGGGCGTCCGAGCACGGCGTCGCGCACGACGCCCCCGACCAGATAGAGCTTGAACCCGGCCGCGTCGAAGCGTTCGGCCAACGGCCGAACGCTTTCGAGCAACGGCCTGAGACGCTCCGGGATCACGGGTGCGCCGCCTTCGGCGGCTTCCCATGATCCGGGATGCCCTCACATCGGTTCGCTCGCTGACGCTCGCTCACGCCCGAAGCGTAACGGTGGGGTTACGAAGCTGAGAGACCCGCTTGCTGCAGGGCGATGCGGAAGTCGTGCGGGTGCGAGGCCACGCTCATGGCGTCGCGCAGCGAGACCAGGCCGTTCTTGTAGAGGTTGAACAGGCTCTGGTCGAAGGTCTGCATGCCGTAGTACTCGCCCTCGGCGATGATCTCCTCGATGGCCTCGGTGCTATCGGGGTCGACCACGCGCTCGAAGATGCGCCCGGTCATCACCAGCACCTCGGTGGCGGGCACGCGGCCGGAGCCGTCGGCCCGTTCGAGCAGCCGCTGGCTGACGACACCGCGCAGCGACGACGCCAGCGTCAAGCGCACCTGCTTTTGCTGGAACGGCGGGAAGAAGTCGACGATGCGGTTGACGGTCTCGGTGGCGTCGGTCGTGTGCAGGGTCGAGAGCACGAGGTGGCCGGTCTCGGCCGCGGACAGCGCCGCCCACACCGTGTCGGGATCGCGCATCTCGCCGATGAAGATGACATCGGGGTCCTGACGAAGGACCCGCTTCATCGCCTGCTGGTAGTCCTCGGTGTCGGTTCCGAGCTCACGCTGGTTGACGATCGACTTCTTGTCGGGGTGCAGGACCTCGATGGGATCCTCGATGGTGACGATGTTGACGGCCTTGTTCTCGTTGATGTGGTCGATCATCGCCGCGATGGTCGTCGTCTTTCCGGAGCCGGTCGGACCGGTCACAAGGATCATCCCCCGGGGCTCTTCGGCCAGCCGGCGCACCACCGGCGGCAGACCCAGCGCCTCGAACGAGGGCGTTCCCGGCAGCACCCGGCGGAAGACCAGACCGACCGATCCGCGCTGCCGGAAGACGTTCACGCGGAAGCGACCCATGCCCGAGACGCTGTGGGCGAAGTCGGCCTCGGAGTGCGTTATGAACTCGTCGGCCCGCTCCTTGGGCATGATGGCGAACGCCATCCGCTCCGTGTCCGCCGCCTTGACGACGTCGAACGGCGTGGGCTGGAGGTGGCCGTCGATGCGGACGAACGGGGTCGATCCCACCTTGATGTGGAGGTCGGACGCCCGTTGCTCCATCACGTAGCGGAGCAGGTCGTTCAGATCGAGGCCGGGGCGCGACGCACGACTCGCAGGCATGCGTCCTACATCGGCGTTTCCGCCCGACTCCTAAAGGCAGCGTCCACCACCGGTCTGCCTGGTCCGCCCGAGGAGGAAGGTTCGGGACGAAACGCCAGGCCGGCCAGGCCTGCGACGAAGGCGCCCGCCGAGAGGGCGAGGGCCTGCAGGTCGTAACCGCCCTCCAGGAAAGCGATCAGGCGGCCGGCGGGCGCCACGCCGAGCAGGCGGTTCGTGAGGTCGGCGAAGTCGCCGGCGGTGAGGTTGAGCCCGGTCAGGGGGTCGGCCCGGTGGGCGTCGAACCCCGCCGAGACGATGACCCACGTGGGATCGAAGCGCTCCACCGCGGGTGCCACCACCTCGTCGAACGCGGCCAGGTACACGTCACCGGTCGTTCCCGGCGGGAATGGGAGGTTGATCGTGTACCCCTCCCCCGGCCCCCGGCCGGTCTCGTCGAGGGCCCCGGTGCCGGGATAGAGCGGCCACTGGTGGGCGGAGACGTAGAGCACGCGGGGGTCGTTGTAGAACGCGTCCTGCGTGCCGTTGCCGTGGTGGGCGTCCCAGTCGTAGACGAGCACCCGCTCGCCGCGGGCGGCCAACGTCGCGGCCGCGACCGCCACGTTGTTCAGCAAGCAGAAGCCCATCGAGCGCTGGGGTGTGGCGTGGTGGCCCGGCGGGCGCACGACGCAGAACGCGGCGCTCGCCTCTCCCCTGTCGAGCCGCTCGATGGCGTCAACACCAGCACCGGCTGCGAGCAGGGCCGCGTCCCACGACTCGGCGCCGGCGCTCGTGTCGGCATCGATACGGCCGCCGCCGGCCGCGCAGAACGCTTCCAACTCGTCGAGGTGAGCAGTCGGGTGCACCAGCTCGAGCTCGCGCCGCGAGGCCGGTCGCGGCTCGACCCACGCCAATTCGTCACCGAGACCTGCGGCTTCCAGGCCGGCCACGACCGCGTCCAGGCGGGCGGGGCGCTCGGGGTGCCCGGGGCCGGTGTCGTGGGCCAGGTACGCGGGGTGGGTCTCCACCACGATCGGCACATGAGCCTCCGGCTCGTAATCGTGTCGCCTTCGGCGACGCTGTCCTTCCGAGCGACGACGGCGAGCCCTGCTCGCCGTCGGATCGCTCACGTCCAGCCTACGGGGGCCCGCCCACGCTCAGAGGTGGGCTCCCCCGTATCCTCGCGGGTGCCTTGGTGCGCACCCGCGATCCCGCCGTGGTCGAGTTCGGGGCCGAGCGCGCCCGCGTGGCGCCGTGGCGGGGAAGCGATCGCACCGCCTACCTGGCGCCCGTCACCGACGCCCCACCACCGTCGCGAGGATTCATCGAGCGCTGCGTCGACCGCCTTGCGGCCCAGGGCTACGGCGCCGTCGTCACCCCGGCGCTGGCGCCCGCCGAGCAGCGCTCATTCCTGCTCGCCGGCTTCGAACCCCACGAGCGCCTGCACCTACTGGCCCACGATCTCTTCGACCTGCCCCCGCTACGTCGCCGGGCCACGAGACGCGCCCACCGCAGTGACAGGCGCACGGTGCTGGCCGTCGACGACGCCGCCTTCACGTCGTTCTGGCGACTCGACCGGGCGGGTCTCCAGGAGGCGCTGGAGGCGGTCCCCTTGACCCGCTTCCGCGTCACCACCGCCGAGCGAGGCACCATCACCGGCTACGCCATTTCCGGCACCGCGGCGCGGCAGGGGTACCTGCAGCGGCTTGCCGTCGCGCCGGAGCGCCAGCGCGAAGGCCAAGGGCTCACCCTGGTCGCCGACGCGCTCCGCTGGATGCGGCGGCGGGGGGCGAGCCGAGCTGTCGTGAATACGCAGCTCGGGAACGACGCGGCCTTGGCGCTGTACGCGCGGGCGGGGTTCCACCTCCAGCCCGGGGGCCTGGCGGTGCTCCGCCGTGCACTCGACTAACGCGACGAGGCGCCGCCCGGCGTGGGCGCTCCTCGTCGCGGCTCTGGTCTTTCTCGCGCTGCCGCGCGTCGAACCCGCCGGCGCCGCGACGCCGCCAGCCCGACCCACCATCACGCTCACATCCCAGAGCCCGTGGGCACAGCCGGGCGGCACCTTCCGTGTCGGCCTCCACGTCGACGGTGTGAAGGATCCCGAGGGCGTCGAGCTCGTGCTGAACACCTACGCCCGCCTGACGTCCCGCTCCGCCTTCGCGCAGACCCTGCAAGACCGCCCGGTCGGCGCCCTCCTCGACGTCACGTCGACCCCGTTGAGCGATCTCAACGTCGATCCCGGCGGCAACTTCACCGCCACTCTCTCGTTCCAGGACCCGACGCTCCCGCGGGAACCGGGCCGTCTCCTGCTGACCCAGGACGGCGTGTACCCGCTGCGCGTCGAGCTCCGTGGGAAGGGCGGCGGCGCGGTACTCGACCGCTTCACCACCCACATCCCCTACCTACCCGCCAACCGCACGGGCCCCAAGCTCGACCTGTCGTGGATCGTGCCCGTCCACGCGCCGCCGAGCATCCGCCCCGACGGCACCCGCAAGCTCACGAACGCCCACGACCTACAGACACTCACCCAAGCGCTCGAGGCGTCGTCAGTTCCTCTCGTCATTGCCCCGACGCCCGAAACGGTGCAGGCCCTGACGGCAACGTCCGACAGCGCAGCCGCCTCCGCGCTTACCAGCATGCGGCGGGCCGTCACCCGCCGCCAAGTCGTCACCGGGCCCTACGTTCCGACCAATCTCCCACAGCTGACCGCCGGCGGGCTGGAGACCGAGGCCGACCAGGAGGTCCAGCGCGGGAGTGAGCGCCTCGACCAGCTGCTGAAGGTGCCCGTCGACGACACGACTTGGGTGAGCGAGGAGCCGCTCGACGACGCTTCCATGAGCCGCCTCCGCGACCTCGGCATCACCCAGGTGGCGATGCCCGAGGCCAGCCTCACGCCCTTGCAGTCTCGGTTGACGCTGGCCAAGTCCTACGCCGTGGACGCCCATCAGAACCGGCGCGTGCAGGCGGTGTCCATCGACGACGGCCTCGCCGCCCACTTCCGAAACGGCGGCAACCAGGTGCTCGAGGCCCACCGCTTTCTGGCCGACCTCGCCGTCCTGTACTTCGACCAGCCCGGCGGCCAGCAGCGCGGCGTCGTCGCCTTCACCCCGCGCGGGTGGCGGCCGGACCGGGCGTTCCTCGACACCGCGATGACGGGCCTCACCGACAACCCGGTGGTCGACCCGGTCACGCTGACCACCCTGTTCGGCAGCGTCGACAAGCTGCGGGGCAGCAACGGCGCGCCACTGGTACGCAAGCTGGTCGGGCCGCCCCGGAACGTGTCCATTCCCGCGGCGGCCACCCGCAGCGCCCGGCAGCGTCTGAACAACTTCCGGTCGATCGTCGACGACGGCAACCCTGCCTACACCCTCCTCGACGAGCAGCTGCTCACCGCCAACTCGGCCGACCTGCGCGCCAGCCGGCAGCGCACCTACGTCTCGGGCGTCGAGCACTCCCTGGACACCGAGCTCAGCCGCATCCAGACACCCGGCGGGTCGATCCGTCTGACGGCCCGGGGCGGCCAGATCCCTGTCACCTTCCGGAACAGCACGGGCTACCCCGTGCACGTCGTGGTGACCGTGCGGAGCGACAAACTTGAGTTCCCCGGCGGCGGGGGCTCCCACCCTCTGAACGAGATCACCCGCAAACTTGATCTCGTGCGCCGCAACGAGACGTCCCGCTTCGCTGTGCAAACACGCGCCTCGGGTGCCTTCCCGTTGCTCGTGACGTTGCAGTCACCCGACGGCAGCCTCGTCGTGTCGCATACGCAGATCACGGTGCGGTCGACCGCGGCGTCCGGAGTGGGCCTGCTGCTCTCGGCGGCCGCCGGCCTCTTCCTGCTCGCGTGGTGGGGCCGGCACTTCCTCCACGGCCGCCGGGCCCGGGGCTTGGTGCCGGCGTAAGCCATGGCGAGCAGCGACACCGACGTCGCCCACCCGGCGATTGACGACGAGGCCGCCGGCCGGCTGTCGCGTGCCACCGCTGGCATGGCGGTGGCCACCTTCTTCTCCCGGCTCACCGGGTTCGGCAGGGTCGTGGCGCTCGCATACGCCTTCGGCTTCTTTCGGTTGGCCGACAGCTACAACCTGGCCAACACCACGCCAAACATCATCTACGACCTGGTGCTCGGCGGGATCATGGCGTCGTTCATCATCCCTGTGTTCGTCGAGCACCTGACGACGCGCAACGAGGACGACGCCTGGGAGGCCATCTCCACCGTCTTCACCACGGCGATGCTCCTGCTCGTCGGCGTGACGCTGCTGTTCGTCGTCATCGCCCCCGCCGTCATCCACCTCTACAGCTTCCGCCTGCACGGCCAGGCCGGTCGCGACCAGCAGGCCGTCGCCACCGCCCTGCTGCGCATGTTCGCGCCCCAGATCCTCTTCTACGGGATGACAGCCCTCGCGGCCGCGGTGCTCAACGCCCGGCACAAGTTCGTGCTGCCGATGGCCACGCCCATCCTCAACAACCTCGTCGTCATCGGCGTGCTGCTGCTCGTCCCGCACATGGCGAACAGCCTCGACCTTCACAGCGTCCGCTACGACACTGGGTTGCTGTTGTTCCTGGGCCTGGGCACAACGCTGGGCGTCGCCGTGCAGGCGATTGCCCTTGTACCTGCCCTTCGGCGAGCGGCGCCCAAGCTCCGGTGGCGTTGGAACCTCCACCACGCCGTGCTCCGCCAGGTGCTGCGCCTATCAGGGTGGACCTTCGGCTACGTCGTATCCAACCAGGTCGCTTTCTGGATCGCCCTGGTGCTTGCCAACGGCACCCGCGGAGGTGTCTCGGCGTACAGCGCCGCCTACATCTTCTTCCAGCTGCCCTACGGCATCTTGGCCGTGTCGATCCTCACCGCCCTCACACCCGACCTGGCGGAGCGCTGGTCGCGCCACGACCTCGCCGGCTTCCGCAACCGAATCGGCACCGGCATACGCACCGGCGCCCTCGTGCTTCTGCCGGCGGCCGTCGGCTACATCATCCTGGCGCGGCCCCTGGTCTCGCTGCTGCTCGAACACGGCCACTTCACCAAGGCCAATGCCGACCTGACCGCCGACGTCCTGCTTTGGTTCGCCGTCGGCCTCCCGGCCTTCAGCCTGTACCTCCTGTTTGTGCGCGGCTACACGGCGATGCAGGACACACGAACACCGTTCATCATCAATGCCGGAGAGAACGCCGTGCTGATCGTGCTCGATCTGGTCCTCTATCCGGCCTGGGGCGTCAAGGGGCTCGCCCTCGGCTTCAGCCTCTCGTACGTCGCCGCGGCCGCGGCCGCGGGCTGGGACCTGCGGCGGCGTACGGGCGGCCTGGCCGACCGGAGAACGGTGTCCACCGTCACCCGCATCGCGCTCGCCACGGCGGTCATGGCGCTCGTCGTCGTCGCCGCGTCCATCGGAATCAA
>DASZJL010000059.1:0-1536 GCA_035948135.1 Acidimicrobiales bacterium
ACTCCGCGCGCCGTGCACATGCACGACGCGCCGAGTCAGACGCGCGACCTTCGGCCGGCCCCTAGGCGGTCGGCAGCTCGCCGAGGTGCTGAATCCCGACGATCGGACCGTTCAGCGGGTGGTTGCCGATGGCGGTGTAGATCGAGCCCAAGAACGGGGCGTCGCCGTAGTTGAAGACCCCGCCGTCGGAGCCCACGAGCCAGTAGCCGTTGCCCGAGTGCGTCACCGCGATCCCGACGATCGGCGCCACGAGCTTTTGGCCCGGGGCCAAGGACCCCGGCACCGAGCCGAAGAAGTGCTGGGTGCCGTAGTTGAAGACCCCGCCGTCGGAGGCGGCCAGCGCGTAGCCCTGGCCCGAGGCCGCCGCCGCGATGCCGACGATCGGGGCGTTGAGGTGCACGCCGCCGAGGCCGCCCACGTAGAGGGCGTCACCCTCGGCGTAGACGTCGCCCAGGTTGTCGGTCAGCCAGCCCCCGCCGCCGTCTTGGGTCGAGGCCATGCCCACGATGTGCGCCCCCGAGGGCACTTGGACCGCCGGCAAGGCCGGGGCGGCGCCGAAGTTGTAGATCTTGCCGTTCTGGGCCACGAGCCAGTAGCCGTTCTCCGCCGGTGGCGCCGCGATGGCCGAGATCGGCGAGGGGAGCTTCTGGCCGCCGAGCGAGCCGTAGAAGTTCGCCCCGCCCAACGCGAAGACCCCACCGTCACCGCCGGCCATCAGGTAGCCGTCGTAGCCGGGTGAGTTGGCGATCCCGACGATCGGGGCGTTGAGGTGGTTGTTGGCCAAGGACCCGTGGAAGTTCAGCCCGAAGTCGAAGATGCCGCCCTCGTTGGCCACGAGGCGGTAGCCGTTCAGGTTGAGCGACGGGGCGGCCACCGACACCTCGACCGAGCCGATCGTGCACGTGCCGTTGAGGCCCGCACCCCGCGCGTTGCCGCGCTGGTCGGTCGTCACGCCGGTCGCCGTGCACACAGTGGCCGGGACCCCGCCGATGGCCGGGCTGCCCGTCGCCGGCAGCTCGGTGTTCGTCGGGCCACCGTTGGCGCCGAGCGCCCCGAGCTGGGGGCTCTGGCCGATGATGTCGCCGGTCCCGGGCGTGCCACACGTGGTGTCGTCGATCAGGTTGTAGCCGTTCGACGTGAAGCTGCCGGGCGCAAAGTTGTCGATCTCGCAGTTCTGTGCAGCGCTGTCCGAGATGCCACCGGCCACGATCGACTCACCCAGCGTGATGGTGGAGGAGTCGTCTTGCGTGATGTTGCCGCCGTTGCCGTCGATCGAGGTGTTGTCCGTGATCGTGTCGAAGAGGAATACCGTTGAGTTCGCAATGACGACAGCCGGCTGGACGGCGTGCTGCTTTGCGTGCGGCGTCACCACCGCGGGCTGGTTCGGCCCACCGGCGAAGAAGCAGGCATTGCCGTAGTAGCCACCGCCGCTGTTGAACGACGAGTTGCCGGTGATCGTGTCATTCGTGAACACGACGGCGTTGCATCCGTCGGAGGCGAAGGCGCCGCCGTCGCCGAAGAAGGGGCTGTTCCCGA
>DASZJL010000060.1:0-1702 GCA_035948135.1 Acidimicrobiales bacterium
CGATGACTCCGAGGACCGCCAACGCGCCTGACGTCGCCGGCCAGCCCCAGCCACGACCCCCCGCAATCCCGCGCATGCGCAGAGCCACGTTGCTCGCCATGGCGCTGGATCGTACCGGCGCGTTGAGCCGACATGGCACATTCCGGCCAAAGACACCGGCTAGCTGTGCCTTAGGACACCGGGCAGCACCAACCAGGGTTCCGGCCGAAGAGCCCGAGCAACCGCTCTTCGATCGGCGCATCGTCGGACACGGCGTTGTGACGTTCGATCGCACCCGCCTCTTCCAGCACTTCCCTGTTCGCCAGCGCCCGGTCGTAACCGAATTGGCAGAGCACAGGGTCGAGGGAGATCGTGACCGCCGCGGCGCGGCAGAGGTCCCAGCTGTGGACAAGTACGTCGGTCGCCAGGACACCGACGAGCAGTTCGCGCCCATCGAGGGCTCCGGGAGCGTCCAGCGCTGGGAAGAGCGCACCGACGATCTCATCCCAATGCTTCACCCGGTCGTCGCTCGGCGGGTCAGCCGGCAACAGCTCGAGAGGCCGCAGCAGGAGGGACTCGTGGAACCCGAAAACGTGGTCGGCCACCTGGCCGGCGTTCCCTTCCCTCGCCGGCGACGCGGCGTCCCAGCGGTCGCCGACGGCACGAAGCCCGTCGGCGAAGGCGTCACACGCAGTCCGGTACTCGACGAGCAGTGCGCCCCTGGCGTCGGCGGACACGGCGAGCCGGACGTCAGTCGGCGGACGGCGACAACGGCGGCCGGGCGTCCCCAGCGTCACCGACGACGACGCGCAGCTCGGAATCGCGTTGGCGGCGGGTGCGCTCACGGGCGAGTTCCTTGAGGCGGTCCTGCGAGCTGACACCGTGCGTGTTGGGCACGCGCCGCCAGCGTCGGTCAGAACCCAACTCCCAGGCGTTGGTGTCGTCGGCGAACACCAGGTCGAGGATCTCGAAGAGCCGCGCCTGGAGCTCAGGGTCGTGCACCGGCACCACGACCTCGATGCGGCGGTCGAGGTTGCGGCCCATGAGGTCCGCGGAGCCGATGAAGATCTTGAGAGGCAGACCCGGTCCGGCCGCCGGGTCGGCGGGGGCACCACCGAAGCGGTAGATCCTCGAATGCTCGAGGAAGCTGCCGACGATGGAACGCACGCGGATGTTCTCGGAGAGTTCGGGAATGCCGGGGCGCAGACGGCACAGGCCGCGCACTGCGAGGTCGATCTGAACACCGGCGCCCGAAGCTCGGTAGAGCGCGTCGATCATGGCGGCGTCCGTGAGGCCGTTCACCTTCATGACGATGCGGCCGTCGGGACCGGCGTCGGCCTGTTCCTCGATCATGGCCATGATGCGCTTGCGGACGGTGACGGGCGACACGAGGATCTCGCGGTAGTCGGCGTGCTTCGAGAAGCCTGTCAGGTAGTTGAACAGCGCGCCGACGTCGGCGCCGATGACGGGGTCCGAAGTGAGGAGGCCGAGGTCCTCGTAGATGCGCGCCGTCTTCGAGTTGTAGTTCCCGGTGCCCACGTGGCAGTAGGGCCGCACCTCGTCGTCCTCACGGCGCAGGACGAGCGCCGTCTTCGAGTGCGTCTTGAGGCCGACGATGCCGTACACGACGTGGACGCCGACTTCTTCGAGCGCACGGGCCCAGCCGATGTTGGCCTCTTCGTCGAACCTGGCTTTCAGCTCGACGATGGCGGCGACCTGCTTG
>DASZJL010000061.1:0-62076 GCA_035948135.1 Acidimicrobiales bacterium
GGCTCGGAGGCGTCACCCTCGACACACGGTCCCGGCGGGTCGCCGAGGGTGACGTCGTCGAAGTAGACGTCCCGGTCGCGAGGGACGACAGCCCCGTAGCCGATCCCTCGGTCGACGTGCCCGTCACGTACGCCGACGAGCACGTGATCGTCGTCGACAAGCCGGCCGGCCTCGTCGTCCACTCTGGCGCCGGCCAGCGCGAGGGCACGCTCGTGAACGGTCTCCTGCATCGCTTTCCGGATCTGGTGTCGGTCGGCGAACCACAGCGCCCGGGCATCGTCCACCGTCTCGACAAGGGCACCTCCGGCCTAATGGTGGTCGCCCGCACGCCGGAGGCGCTCGCCGACCTCACGGCCCAGCTCAAGCGCCGCGACGTGGAGCGGCGCTACTTGGCGTTGGTGCTGGGCGAGGTCGCTGAGGGGCAGGGCGTCGTCGACGCTCCCGTGGGCCGTTCCACTCGCCAGCCGACGCGTATGGCGGTCACGGCCCGGGGCCGGGCGGCGCGAACCCGCTACGAGGTCCTCGAGCGCTATACCGACCCGGTGCCGGCCACCCTCCTGGAGTGCCGGCTGGAGACGGGCCGCACCCATCAGATCCGGGTGCACCTGGCGGCGATCGGCCACCCCGTGGCGGGGGACACCCGCTACGGTCGTGGCGACGCTCTGGCTATGAATCGCCCGTTCCTCCACGCCCACGAGCTCGCCTTCGACCATCCCGCCGACGGCAGCCGCCGTCGCTTCCAGTCCCCGTTGCCCGACGATCTGGAGCAGGTCCGTGAGCGCCTCGCCTGACCCCCAGCCTCAGCCGCGCATCAAGCGCGAGCACTTGATCTGGGCGGCCGCGGTCATCGTCGTCGTCGTCCTCGGCGTGGGCCTGGCCGCGCTCATCGCCCAGCGGCGTGTCGACAGCAAGGAGAAGGCGCAGTTGCTCGGTCAGTCCGTGAGCGGCGGCACGGTGGCCTCCATCGGGCCGCTCGACGGCACCGACCTGTCGTCCTACGTCCCCGAACGCCAGACCGCGCTCGGCAAGGCGACGGGGCAGCGGGCCGCGGTGGTTTCCCTCGACCAGTACGTCACCGAGGCCGACGCACGCGCCGCGGTGGGTCAGCTCCAGGTGATCGCCTTGCTGGCCGCGCCGCCCGGGGGGGCGCCGTCGGTCGTGACCACCGACATGGCGACGTGGGCCCAGCAGCAGAAGGCGAGCGCCACCCAGGATCGCGACCAGACCCAGGAGCTGCTGAAGAACGGGGTCGACGACCCCGACTACAAGGCCTTCTACCAACAGGAGGTCGTGCGGCTGAACAAGGTGATCGCGGGCATCGACCCCAAAGGCAAGGTGGTGTTCGGCGTCGTGGTGAAGGGCCCGGCCACCGACCTTCAAGGGCTGGCCAAACACGCCGGCGTCCGCCTGGTCGACGTCGGTCCGTCGGCCAAGGTGAACGACCAGACCACCTACAGCGGCATTCGCCCCGAACAGACGGCCACCGTCAACCAGCACGACCCTCGGCCGTTCTAGGTCTGGACTCCTCCTGCGGGTCGCTCGTCGGTCCGCATGCCGCCGGGGGAGGTGCCACCGTCGGCGGTGGCGTATCTATGTCCGATATGCGCAGATCGGGAAGCCGGCGGTGGGGGTGGAGGAGCGCCTGTGCGGCAGTGGTCGTGGGCACCCTCTGGTTCGGGTTCGTCTCGCCGCCCTCGAAGGCGGCCGCGCCGACGTGCCCCGAGATCGCGGTGAAGATGTCCGACGGCGTACGCCTCGACGGGTGGTTCCGCCCCGCCTCCGACGGCGGGCGCCATCCGGTGTTGTGGACGATGACGCCGTACGGCAACGACGCGTGCCCGCAGGCGCTGGGTGGGATCGACGACGACATCGCCCGGCAGTTCAACGTCGTGCGTCTGAGCTACCGGGGTTTCGGGGCGTCCGAGGGCGTGAGCGACCAGTGGGGACCCCAGACCGCGAAGGATGTCGCCGAGGTCGGGGACTGGATCGCATCCCAGCCATGGGCCGACGGTCTCATCCCCACGGGCGCATCGGCCGAAGGGGCGTGGATCACGTACGCGCTCCAGCACCCGGCCGTGAAGGCCGCCGTATGGGAGATGTCATGTGCCGACGCCTTACGGGGATGCATCCGCACCGGCGGCCAGCTGGCCGGAGGAGCGTTCGCCCTCACTGCAGGTGAGTTCGAGGGCTATGCGATGGGCCTTCAGCAGCGCGTCGCGAACGGCTTCGCCACCAATCCCACCCCCGCCGAGCAGTGGGCCGCCCAGGTGCCGGTCGCCCAGCACGCCTATCTCGACGACACCTACACCGAGTTCTGGCAGCAGCGGCTGGGCTTGCAGTACCTGCAGCGAATCCACGCGCCGGTGATGTACACGACCGACCTCTACGACTTCGTACCCGAGGGCATGTATGTCGCGTACGAGAACACCGACCCGCAGTACCGCTGGTTGAACCTCGGCTTCGGGCACAATTCGTCGGCCGCCGAGACGGCCGCGGGAACGCGCCTCCACCAACTGGTCGAGACGCCGGTCCGTCGGTTCCTCGAGCGCTTTGGCTTGGGCGTCGACAACGGCTTCCAAAACGATCAGCGCGTGACGATGGTGACGAACCTCGGCACTCCCAGCGGCTACAAGCGCGGCGAGGTGCTCGTGCGGCCCGAATCCAATTGGCCGCTGCCGGAAACGAAATGGACACGTCTCCATCTGGGCAGTGGCGCGAGCGGGTCGGCGCTTTCCCTGCATGACGGTGGTCTGTCGTCGAAGCCGCCTCCGACCGCGGGCGCGGACACGGCGCCGATGGCGACGACGTTCGGACCGAAGGGCGAGTTGCGCACCGCGTTGGTGGTCAGCGGGGGAGCCGACGCGACCGGCGTGGGCGACCCCGCACGTAAGGCGTTCTTCGACGACATGCGCCCCGACGAGGCCGCCGGTCTGACGTACACGACCAACGCGCTTACGAATGACGTCGAGCTCACCGGTCCCGTCGTTGCGCAGGTGGACGCCATCGCCACCGCTCCCGACTTCGACTGGCAGGTCCGGCTCACCGACGTCCATCCGGACGGAAGCAGCTCATGGATCACCGACGGCCAGCTGCGGGCCAGCCTTCGGGAGATCGACCCCGCGAAGTCGCGTCGCAACGCAAAAGGCGACATCATTCGGCCCTGGTACACGTTCACTCACCACGACCCGGTCCCGATCGGCACCCCGGTCCGTTACGTGATCGAACTCGGGCCGACGTCGAACGTGTTCCGCGCCGGCGATCGCATCCGGGTCGACATCCAACCGATGGCCGAGAGCTACGTGGACTCGGCGCGGACGGCAGGCGTCGGGACTATTCAGGTGCTCCGGGGCGGCGTCCACGACTCGAGCATCCTGCTGCCGCTCGTGGCGCACCGCTGCCAGCTCGGCCAGCCGGGCATCGAGGGACTCCAGGTGCCGGCGGACTGCGCGGCCAAGACCGGCTTCTAGGTCAGGATCGGCGTCGTCGTCCGCAGGCCCTGGGCGCGGGCGGCGATGTCGGCGAGCGTGAAGGAGTCGAGGTGCTCGCGCATGTGGGCGCCAAGGTCGGCCCACACCGTGAGCAGGACGCACTGGCCTTCGTGGTCGCACGCGCCGTTCTGATGGGGCTCGCCGAAATCGCCGGCGGCGATGGGCCCGTCGACGGCACTGACGATCTCGCCCAGGGTGATTTCTGCCGGGTCGCGGGCCAGCACGTACCCGCCGCCGACGCCCCGCTTGGAGCGAACGAGCCCTGCACCTTTGAGGGCGAGCAGAATCTGTTCCAGGTACGGCTGGGGGAGCCCGGTGCGCTCGGCGATGTCGCGGACGGACGTGGGGCCGTCGGCGTCGGTGTGCAACGCCAGCGACAAGAGGGCACGGCTGGCGTAGTCACCTCTTGTCGACACCTTCACGACACTCATCGTACCGTCGGCATCGCCTCTGGCTAAGGAAGCGGCGTGCCCTACGGTGAGCGCGTGGGTAGCGCACCCGATCCCGTTCTCCCCGCGTACGGCGGGGCGTGCATCGACGGCATCGTGCGCGGCCTGCTCGAGCGGCAGTACGGCGCCCCGTCGTGGATGCCGGGGCCGGTGGCCGACGCACGACAGGTCGTCCTGCTCACGCTCGACGGCGTCGGCTGGGAGCAGCTGAGCGAGCGTGCTCACTTGGCGCCCACGCTCTGCTCGATGGTGGGTGGGCCGATCACCACGGTCGCTCCGTCGACGACGGCCACCGCACTCACCTCGTTGACTACGGGCGAGCCCCCGGCCCGACACGGCGTCGTCGGCTACCGCGTGCGCGTCGGGGGCAACGACGTGCTCAACGTCCTGCGCTGGCGCGTACCGAGCGGCGACGCCCGCCAGCTCGTCCCGCCCGGGGAGTTCCAGGACATCGAGCCGTTCGAGGGGACGCGGCCGCCCGTGATCACGCGGGCCGAGTTCGCGGAGACCGGTTTCACGGGCGCCCATCTGGCCGGCGTGCGCCTGTACGGCTGGCGCATGCCGTCGACCCTGGTGATGTGGGCCCGCCGGCTGCTGAACGACGGTGAGCCGTTCGTGTACGCGTACTACGACGGTGTCGACAAGGTCGCCCACGAATATGGCATCGGCGATGCGTACGACGACGAGCTGGTGGCCGCCGACCGGTTGGTCGCCGACCTCATCGCCATCCTGCCGCCCGGAGCGTGCCTGGTGGTGACGTCCGACCACGGGCAGGTAGACGTCGGCGACCACATCGTGGCGCTGGCGCCCGAGGTGATGGGCGCGGCGTCGCTGCTGTCGGGGGAAGGGCGGTTCCGCTGGCTCCACGCTCGTCCGGGCCTCGAAGGGCGGCTGCTGGAGACGGCCCGCGAGCTCTACTGCCGGCAGGCGTGGGTCCGGACGCGCGAGGAGGCGGTCGACGAGGGCTGGTTCGGCGGCCCGCTCTCATCCGACGCGAGGACACGCCTGGGCGACATCGTGCTGGCCCCGTTCGAGCCCGTGGCGTTCTTGGACCCCGCCGACGTGGGCGAGGTCAAACTCCGCTCCCGGCACGGCTCGCTCACCTCGGCCGAGATGCTGGTGCCTCTTCTGGCTGCCGGGACCTGAAACGGGGAAGGATCGAGGGATGTCCGACCAGCCGCCGCCCCAGGCGCCGCAGGCGCCGCAGTCCGTTGCACAGACCGACTCGGGTCTCGTCGTCGTCACCCAGCCCGACCAGGAGCAGGCCGAGGCCGAGATCAGGGAGAGTGTCTCGGAGCCGGCCAAGGTCATGCGCATCGGGGCGATGGTGCGCCAGCTGCTCGAGGAAGTCCGCCAGGCGCCCCTCGACGAAGCGGGGCGCGCGCGTCTGCGCGAGATCTATGAGCTGTCGGTGAAGGAACTGGCCGAGGGTCTGTCGCCCGAGCTCCGCGACGAGCTCGCCCAGTTCGCCATGCCGTTCGACGCGGTGGCGCCGTCGGAGGCCGAGCTCCGCGTCGCCCAGGCCCAGCTCGTTGGCTGGCTCGAGGGCCTCTTCCACGGCATCCAGGCCACGCTGTTCGCCCAGCAGATGGCGGCCCGGGCCCAGTTGGAAGAGCTGCAGCGGCGAGGTCTCCCGCCCGGCGCACTGCCCGGCCAGCAGCAGCACGACCGACCAGGGACGTACCTCTAGTCGTCAGCCCTCGAGCCGCTGGGCGAAGTGCCACCAGTGGCCCTCGAGGTCGAAGGCCTCGTAGCGGCGATCGCCCCACGGCATGGTCTCGAGCGGCCGCTCGATCACGGCACCTTCTGCTACTGCCTGTTCGTGATGCGCGTCGACGTCGTCGACGTAGACGTTGATCTTCGTCGTCGTCCCGCCAAGCTGGCGCGGGCTCTTCAGGCCGCCGATGGGCCGGCTGACCATGACCCAGTTGCCGTCCCGCTCCAGCCACACCAGGTTGTCCTTGTGAGTGGCCTCTTTGAAGCCGAAGACACGGCTGAGCCACTCGATCGCCGCTTCCTCGTCCTCGTAGGCGAGTCGGGGATACAGGTCCCGGTTCGTCATCGGGTCGGCATGTCGGACTGGCCGACGTTGGTGTCGAGCCATTTGATGAGCGGCTTCGCGGCCCGGAACAGCTCGACCACCCGGTCCTCGGCCTTCGCGGTGCCGAGCCACGGGCCGGCCGGCCACATCTTCCAGTAGATGAGGCCCTTCTGGCGGAGCAGGTCGATGCGGGGGTGGTCCTTCGGGTAGCCCTTGGGCGCCGTCTTCAGGACGTCGTGGGCGCTGACCTCGATGTCGTCGGACTGAGCCTTCTCGACGAGGCGGGCGCAAGCCTTGCCGGTGCGGTCGTCGGCGACCGCCTCGCGGTACCGGGCCAGCTGGTCGGGCATCAGCCCGTAGTAGCCGGAACCGGCGCCAAGGCCCTCGGAGGAGAGCGAGATATAGCCGCCTCTGGACAGCGTGGCGGCGATGTTGGTCTTGTACGGCGACTTGTCCTTGCTGAAGCGGACGTCCCGGTACGGCCGGAAGACTCGGCCTTCGCCGAACTCCTTCTTGAGGTCGGCGAGGAGGGCCTCCATGGGGGCGAGGACCACCTCCTGGTAGGTGGCCTTGTGGTCCTGCCAGTACGCCTTGGAGTTGTCCGCCTCGAGTCCCTCGAAGAACTCGAGCGCCTCCGCCGGCCATCCCTTGAATGCCATCGGGCGGCCACCATAGATGGGTCTCGACTCCCGGACGGCGGCGGACTACCCTCGGAATCACACCCGTGTAACTCGTCCACAGGGCCCTGTGGACGCCTTGTGGAACCGGAGGTTTCTTCTGTGGGCGGTGCGAGCGGCGGCGGCGATTCCGTAGCCCACCTCCACCTGCACACTGAGTTCTCCATGCTCGACGGGGCGGCCCGGGTCAAAGAGGTCATCGCCGCCGCGGTCGAAGACGGCCAGCCCGCTATCGGCATCACCGACCACGGGAACATGTACGGGGTCCTCGACTTCTACAAGGAAGCTCGGGCCCAGGGCATCAAGCCCATCATCGGCTGCGAGCTCTACCAGGCCGCCGACTCTCGCTTTGAGCGCCCGGTCCGCCGCGGCCGCGTCGACGACACCGGCGGCGACGGCGATCAGGGGCAGAAGCTCTACTACCACCTGACCGCGCTCGCCGAGACTGAGGTTGGTTACAAGAACCTCATGAAGCTCTCGTCTGATGCGTTCCTCGAAGGATTTTTTTATAAGCCGAGAACAGACTGGGAACTACTCGAGCGCTACCACGAGGGGATCATCGCGACAACCGGCTGTCTCGGTGGCGTCGTCCTCCAGTCGCTGCTGAACGGCGAGGACGAGCAGGCGTTGAAGCTTGCCGGCCGGATGCAGGACATCTTCGGGCGGGACAACCTGTTCGTCGAGCTGCAGGACCACGGCCTGGATAAGCAGAAGCGCACCAACCCCAAGCTGGTTGAGATCGCAAGACAGCTGAACGCTCCACTGCTGGCGACCAACGACAGCCACTACGTCCATCGGGAAGACGCTGTCGCCCACGACGCGCTGCTGTGCGTCCAGACCGGATCGCCCATCGACGACCCGAAGCGCTTCAGGTTCGAGGGCGAGGAGCACTACCTGAAGTCGGCCGTCGAGATGCGCCAGCTCTTCCGTGAGCTGCCCGAGGCGTGCGACAACACGCTCTGGATCGCCGAGCGGGCGAATGTCGAGATCGAGTTCGGTAAGCCCGAGCTGCCGAACTTCGATCTCCCTCCTGGGTTCGCGACAGAGGACGAATACCTCCGCCACCTCACGTACGAAGGAGCGCGCGAGCGGTACGGCGCCGCGCTCGCAGCCGAGGTCACCAGCCGCATCGACTACGAACTCGGCGTAATCGCCGACATGGGGTTCTCGGCCTACTTCCTCGTGGTCTGGGACCTCATTCGCTACGCGCGCGACAAGCGCATCCGCGTCGGCCCGGGCCGCGGCTCGGCTGCGGGGTGCTGCGTCGCCTATTGCCTCCGCATCGTCGATCTCGATCCCATCCGCTACGACCTGCTGTTCGAGCGCTTCCTGAACCCCGGTCGCAAGCAGATGCCCGACATCGACATGGACTTCGACGAGCGCTACCGCGGCGACATGATCAAGTACGCGGCCGAGAAGTACGGCTGGGATCACGTCGCTCAGATCGTCACCTTCTCGACGATCAAGGCTCGGGCCGCGGTGCGCGATTCGTCACGGGTGCTCGGGTTCCCGCCCGCGGTCGGCGACCGCATCGCCAAGCTCATGCCGCCGCTGGTGATGGGGCGCGACACGCCGTTGCACGCTTGCCTCGAGAAGACGACTGGCTTCGAGGACGGCTACAAGACAGCCCACGAGCTGCGGCAGCTCTACGAGACCGACCCAGACGCCAAGAAGGTCATCGACGTCGCCCTCGGCCTCGAGAATCTGCGCCGGCAGGACTCGATCCACGCCGCCGCGGTCGTCATCACCAAAGAGCCACTCACCGAATACCTGCCCATCCAGCGCAAGCCCGAGAACGGCAAGGACCCGTCCGAGTCGCCCATCGTCACCCAGTACGAGATGCACGGCGTCGAAGAACTGGGCCTGCTGAAGATGGACTTCCTCGGTCTCCGCAACCTCACGGTCATCGAGCGGGCGCTCGACCTCATCGAGGAATCCCGGGGCCACCGTCTCGACATCGACAACGTTCCCCTCGACGACGAGGAGACGCTCGCGATGCTTCGCAACGGCGACTCGATGGGGGTCTTCCAGCTCGAGGGCGGCCCTATGCGCGCTCTCATGCGCTCGCTCGCCCCCACGTCCTTCGACGACGTCGCCGCCCTCGTCGCCCTGTACCGCCCAGGGCCGATGAAGGCCAACATGCACAACGACTATGCCGACCGCAAAAACGGCCGGCAGCCGATCAGCTATCTGCACCCAGACGCCGAGGAGATCTTGGCCCCGACCTACGGGTTGATGATCTACCAAGAGGCGGTCATGCGAGTCGCGCAGAGGTTCGCGGGCTACTCGCTGGAGGAAGCCGACAACCTCCGGAAGGCCTGTGGAAAGAAGATCCGCTCGGTCATGGCCAAGGAGCGCGAGAAGTTCGTTGCCGGGTGTGTGGCGACGGGCTACGACGAGAAGCTTGGTAGTGAGTGGTTCGACATCATCGAGCCGTTCGCCGACTACGCGTTCAACAAGAGTCACTCGTATGGCTACGGCTTTGTCGCCTATCAGACCGCTTTCCTGAAGGCGCACTACCCGGTCGAGTATCTGGCGGCGCTCCTCACGTCGGTGAAGGACGACAAGGACAAGACCGCCGTCTATCTGGCCGAGTGCCGCAACCTCGGCATCCAGGTCCTCGTTCCCGACGTCAACGTCTCCAACTCCGACTTCATCGCCCGCGATCAGACGATCCCCTTCGGGCTGTCGGCCATCCGCAACGTGGGGGAGGGGCTGGTCGCCAAGATCGTCGAGGAGCGCGACGCCAACGGGCCCTTCGCCGACTTCTACGACTTCTGCGAGCGGGTCGACCCCATGGTCCTCAACAAGCGCAGCGTCGAGTCGCTGATCAAAGGTGGCGGGTTCGACTCCCTGGGCCACCCCCGCAAGGGCCTGCTGATCGTCTTCGAGCAGATTGTCGACTCCATCCTCGCCCGCCGGCGGGAGAAGGAGCTCGGCATCATGAACCTGTTCGGCGACACGGAGTCCGCCGACGGCGCCGGGCCCATCCACGACGAACGGGTGGCGATTCCCGACGACGAGTTCGACAAGGCGCAGCGCCTCGCCTTCGAAAAGGAGATGCTCGGGCTGTACGTCAGCGACCACCCACTCATGGGGGTCGAAGGCGCCCTGGCGCGCCACACCGACTGCTCGATCAATGGCCTGCGGGAGCTGCGGGACGGCGAGACGCGGTGGGTTGGTGGCGTCGTCACCGCCCTGCAGCGGAAGTACACGAAGCGGGGCGAGCTGATGGCCACGTTCGTCCTGGAAGACCTCGAGGCCGCGATGGAGGTCATGGTCTTCCCTCGCACCATGCACGAGTACGGGCCGCTTCTCGACGACGACGCGATCGTCTGCGTGAAGGGCCGCGTCGATCTCCGTGAGGAGCCGGCCAAGATCATCTGTCTCGAGCTGAAGCGGCCCGAGCTGGCCCCTGACCACAACTCGTCGCTGCACGTGAACCTTCCCGCCACCCGCGTCACCGGGAGCCTCATCGACGACCTGAAGAAGGTCTTGTTGGAGCACACTGGGCCCGTCCCGGTGTTTCTCCACCTGGGCCAGAAGGTGCTGCGCCTGCCCGACAGCTTCAATGTGGCCACCGGCAACGGCCTGATCGCCGAGTTGCGTGTTCTCCTCGGACCGAATGGACTATTGAGCTGATGGCCCCCGACCGGGGGAGAGCCCGGCCGGGTCGATTATCCTTGTAGTGCCAGCAGCGTTTCGGGGAGAGCAGAGCAGTATGGCGATCGTCGTTGACACCAAGGACTGCACGGCGCTGAGCGACGCCGAGCTCGGCGAGATGGCAGACATCTGCGTCGACGGGCCCGCCGGCTACGACGTGGGCCTGATCTCGAAGCAACGGGAGGAGTGGGTGCTCGTCACCCAGGCCCGGGAGACGAACAAGCTCCTCGGGTTCTCCTTCTGCACCCTCGAGCGCATCGGTGGTACGCCGTCGGTCCTCGTCGGCTTGGCCTCGGTCAAGCGCAACGGCAAGCGCGACCAGGTGCTCAAGGCGCTGATCGGCGACCAGTTGCGCCGGGCGGTTCTCGCCTTCCCCGACGAGGACGTCCTCGTCGGCACCCGGCTCCTCGACGCGGCCGGCTTCCAGGCCTTCAAAGGCCTCGAGGACGTCGTCCCCCGCCCCGGGCACAAGGCCACGGGCGAGGAGAGGGCTTGGGGTCGCCGTCTCGCCAAGCGCTTCGGCGCCGAGGGCCGCATCGACGACCGCACGTTCATCCTCAGCGGCGACGGCAACACGTCGCCGGGGCTCGACTTCGAGAGCGCCAAGGTCGACGCCATCAAGCCCGACGTCGCCGCCTTCTTCAAGCCCGCCAAGAAGCCCCGGGGCGACACCCTGGTGGCGTTCGGCTGGGCGATGGCCGAAGACCTCGTCGCCCGGGCCAACGGCAAGTAGCAGCCGCCGCTACCGCTACCGCTACCTGCGGGGTAGAACCGCCATCACGGCTTTGTAGCAGTAGCCCTGGATCGGCGCCGTCAGGGCGACGAGCAACCGGTCGGGGGCGTGGCCGAGGAGGTGGCCGACCTGGCGCTCGCCGCAGCGCTGCACCTGGCGGGACTCGAGGGCGGCGAGAAGACGCCGGTCACGCAGGAACAACTCGTGGAACGTGTGCTGCCAGACGAAGCGACACACATAGCCGCCGGGCGCCCGCGCGATCCCGATCTCGTCGGGTTCGACCAGTGAGACCGAGGGCCGGTCTCCCTCGAGCGTCCAGTACGGGATGGCGTTGCCCGTGAGCCCTAGGAGCGGGGGACGGGGCGGGTGCAGCAGTGGTCGCAGCCACCGTTCCGCCTTGCGAGGATGGAGCCGGGCGGAGGGACGAAGAGGTCCGGTGAGCTCGGCCAGTTCCGGCTGCGCGGCGTCGAACATGTCACTCATCGCCAGCTCGCCGCCCGCGATGGAGAACGGACGCAAGGTGCGGCCCGCGACGACCGGGTGTCGAGCGCGCACGAAGGCGCCCGACGCCAAGTCGACACCGATCGATCCGTTGGGTTCGCTGGCGAGCACCAGCAGCTCCAGGCGGGCCCCAGCTTCTGCGACCCGCTGACGAAGGACGGTCGCCATCGACACCATGGTGATCGAGCGGCGCGTCCGTATGGTGGATGGTTGATGGAGTTCCAGGACGTAGTGCGGCGACGGCGGATGGTTCGCAACTTCGACTCACGGCCGCTGTCGCGTGAGGTCGTCGATCGCATCCTCGCAAACGGACAGCGCGCGCCGTCCGCCGGCTTCACGCAGGGGTGGGCATTCTTGGTGTTGGAAGGTCCGGAGGACACGGCGCGGTTCTGGGACGCGTCCTTCCCGTCGGCCGACGCACGCGCCGCGTTTCGCTGGCAGGGACTCTTCGCGGCCCCACTGCTGATCGTGCCGCTGTCACACAAGGACGCGTACCTCGACCGCTACGCCGAGCCCGACAAGGGGTGGACCGACCGCAGCGAATCGCACTGGCCGGTGCCGTACTGGGACGTCGACGCCGGCTTCGCCGCGCTGCTGATGTTGCTGACCGCGGTTGACCTGGGTCTGGGAGCCCTGTTCTTCGGCGTGTTCGAGGTCGACGAGTTTCGGGAGGCGTTCGGCGTGCCGGAGGCGTACATGCCCGTCGGCGCCTTGGCGATCGGCCACTCGCTACCCGACGAGCCGTCGCCGTCCCTGGCGCGTGGCAAGCGGGCGCTAGGCGCGGTCGTCCACCGGGGCCGCTGGTGAGGAGGCGAGCTGCGCGATGAGCTCGTCGACGTCTTTGGTTGGCAGCTGGCACGTGTAGTTCTGGCACACGTACGCGAGGCCGTCGGTTCGGTCCTCGAACACGGGGGAGTCGTAACGCTCGCCCCACGCGAGGACGGCGTTGGGCAAGTAGCGGGTCTGGACAGCCGCCACCAGGTCGGGCCGGTCGCCGGTGATGACGACCTCGGTCGTTCCCGTCGTCTGGAGGTCGACGGCTTCGAGCAGGTGGGCGAACGCGATTGGCTGACGTGTCAGCGGGCCGCCGAGGAGGCGGAGGATGGCGTCGGCCTTGTCGGTGTAGCGGGTGTCTCCGGTGAGTGCACCGAGCCGGATGAGGGCGAGGGCGGCGACGGCGTTGGCCGACGGCAGGGCGCTGTCGAGGACGTCCTTCGGCCGGGTGATCAGTTGCTCGGCGTCGTTGCCGGTGGTGAAGAGGCCGCCGTTGGCGTCGTCCCAGAACAGGTCGAGCATGCCGTCGGCGGTGGCCTTGGCCTCGGCGATCCAGCGGGCTTGGCCGGTGGCCTCGGCGAGGCGGGTGAAGGCGTCGACCAGGGCGGCGTAGTCGTTGGCGTAGGCGAGGTGGTTCGCCCGCCCGCCCTGCCAGGCCCGCAGCCAGCGCCCGTCCTTTCGTCTCAGCTCGCGCAGGAGGAAGTCGCCGGTCTGGATGGCCGCCGCCCTCCATTCCTCGTTCTCGGTTGCGGCCGCAGCCTCGGCCAGCGTCGACAGGAAGAGGGCGTTCCACTCCGTGAGGACCTTGTCGTCGAGGCCGGGTCTGATTCGTTCATTGCGGGCCTCGAAGAGGCGCTCACGGGCGCGCTCGATGTGCGGTGGGCGTAGGAGGTCGCCCCGCACCGGGCGGTGGAGGATGGTGGCACCCTCGAAGTTGCCGGCCTCGGTGACGCCCCACCACTGGAGCGCGGCCGGTGCCTCGTCGGGGCCGAGGACGTCCTCGATCTCGTGGGGGCGCCACACGTAGAACTTGCCCTCCACGCCCTCGGAGTCGGCGTCCTCGGCCGAGTAGAGGCCGCCGTCGGGATGGCGTAGGTCGCGCAGGACGTAGCCGACGGTCTCGTCGAGGATCTGGCGGTAGCGGGGCTCGTGGGTCAGCTGCCAGGCGTGCAGGGCGACCCGGCCGAGCATGGCCTGGTTGTAGAGCATCTTCTCGAAGTGGGGGACCAGCCAGACGTTGTCGACCGAGTAGCGGGCGAAGCCGCCGCCGAGGTGGTCGTAGATGCCGCCCGAAGCCATGGCGTCGAGGGTGACCGTGACCATGTCAAGGGTGTCGGGGCGGTTTCCCTGGGCCGCGGCTCGGAGGAGCAGTTCCAGGCTGGACTCCTGCGGGAACTTTGGCGCCTGCCCGAAGCCGCCCCACTGCGGGTCGAACTGGCTGCGCAGGGAGGAGACGGCGACGTCGAGCACGCCCCGGTCGACAGCGTGCTCGGACGGCGCCAGCTCTGACACCTGGCCGAGCGCCTCGGTCAGCCGGCCCGCCTGATCGTCGATTTCGTGGCGCCGCTCGTTCCACGCCTCGTTGATGGCGTCGAGCAACTCCACGAACCCGGGCATGCCCTGCCGCGGCTCCTTCGGGTAGTAGGTGCCGCCGTAGAACGGCCGCTTGTCGGGCGTGAGGAACACGGTCATCGGCCAGCCGCCGTGCCCGGTGAGCGCCTGCACCGCTTCCATGTAGATGCTGTCGACGTCGGGCCGCTCCTCGCGGTCGACCTTGATGTTGACGAACAGCTCGTTCATCACCGCCGCCACCGCCGGGTCCTCGAACGACTCGTGCGCCATCACGTGGCACCAGTGGCACGCCGAATACCCGACGCTCAGCAGAATCGGCTTGTCCGCGGCCTTGGCTCGCTCGAACGCCTCGTCGCCCCACGGATACCAGTCGACCGGGTTGTCCTTGTGCTGCCGGAGGTACGGACTGGTCTCGTCAGCAAGCCGGTTCATGAGGGCCGTTCTACCCCCCTCGCCGTTCTTTGCGGATTGTTGACGGCTATACCGTCGAAAATCCGCAAAGAAGGGCTCGCACTCGGGCGGCGACGACCTCGGGTGTGTAGATGACCTCGTCGTAGTCGAAGTCCTGCACGTCCCAGCCGAGTGTCTCCAGAATCGCCCGGCGCTCGGCGTCCCGCTTCAACTGGCGACGGGTGCTGTGCCACTTGGCGCCGTTGGCCTCCAGGTCGAGCATCTGATCGGGATAGGCGAGGTCGAGCTCGGCAACTGGGACGCCGTCCGCGTACACGACGTAGTTCCGCACCGGCATGGGCAACCCGTACTGGCGGAGGACATCGAGCATCATCACCTCGAAACCGCTCCGCGCCGGGCGGCCCGCCGGCCTGGCGTCAAGGACGGCTCGCAGACGGCCGGCACCCCGGGCGCCGTGCCCGCCGGCGATTGCCAACCGCCTACGTACGGCGCCTTCGTTCGTTAGCCGTCGGCGAAAGGCGTCCTCCACGGCCCGCTCGATGAGGATCGGCGGCACGACAGCGGCGTAGTCGATCAGCGTGCGGTTGATGTCGGTCACCGGCACCTTCCGACGCACGGTGTGGTACTCGGGCAGCCAACGGATTGAGCGATGGACGATGGCTTTCCCAGGCGCAGGCCCAAACGGTGGCGTGACGGTCAGCTCAATCGCGCCTTCGAAGGCCCCGTCAAGCCACCAGAGCGCAGCCGCCGCCCGATGTGACGCGATGGCGTGCGGACCGGCCGCCATGCAGGCCCCGAGTTGGAGTTGCAACCAGCTCGGGGGCGCCGAACCGGTGAGGTAGACGGCCGCCTGCAGCTGTTGCCAGCGCTTACGCGCGATGCAAGTGCGTATGTAGTGGTCGGTGCCGCCGAGGGCGTCGACGTTGAGTCTGGTCAGGAGCCCTAACTGTGTGCCGGCAAGGGCGTCGAGCCGGTCGTCGAGATCGGTTCGCATAGTCGCCAAGGATGGCGAGGGGGGTGTGACAACAACCGCACCGCCCGTTCTTTGCGGATTACTGACGCTTATGCCGTCGAAAATCCGCAAAGAACGGAGGGTTGTCCGGAATCCCCTGAAAAAACTCGGAAATCCTCAGGTTGTTCCTCTTTACTTCCACAAGGGAACGCGCCGATACTCCTGTCAGCCCAAAGCGGAAGCCGGCAAGGCCGCAGACGGAAGAAGCGAAAGCGGAAGCCGGATGTGGTAGCCGGAAGAAGCTTGGGGTGAGGACTTGATACGTAGCTGTGGCACCGCAAGGTGTCGCAGCAAGCGGAGAGAGTCCGACCGGCTTTGACCCCGGGGAGCAGGAAGGCTTCGGCCCGACGGTTACCTGGGGTCAAGTCGCGTCTGGGGGCCCACGGCCTAGAGTCCGGCTCCTATGGACGTCAGGCTGGACGGAAAGACGGCGCTCGTCACCGGCGCCTCCAAGGGCATCGGGTTCGCCATCGCCAAGGGCATGGCCGAGGCCGGGGCCAAAGTGATGCTCTCCTCGCGCAAGCAGGAGCAGCTCGAGAAGGCGGCGGCCGAGATCAACGGCGAGGTGGCCGTGTTCGCCGCCAACGCGGGCGAGCCCGAGCAGGCCGAGGCCTGCATCGACGCCACCCTCGAGCGCTTCGGCGCCGTCGACATCCTGGTCAACAACGCCGCCACCAACCCCCACTTCGGCAAGGCGATCGACATCGACCTCTCCCGCTACGACAAGACTTTTCAGGTCAACGTCCGCGGGCTGTTCGTCTGGACCCAGCTCGCCTATCACCGCTGGATGCAGGAGCACGGCGGCAATGTCATCAACATCGCCTCCATCGGAGGGATGCACTACGGCAGCTTCATCGGCATCTACGACACCACTAAGGCCGCGGTGATCTACCTCACCAAGCACCTGGCGGCCGAGCTGGCGCCGAACGTGCGGGTGAACGCCATCGCCCCCGGCCTGGTCAAGACCGACTTCGCCCGGGCGCTCTACGAGTCGGGCGAGGAGGCCGTGGCCAGCATGATGCCGCTGAAGCGCCTCGGCGTGCCCGAAGACATCGCGCCCGCGGCTGTCTTCCTCGCCAGTGACGCCGCCAGCTGGGTCACCGGCGAGGTCCTGGTGATCGACGGCGGGATGCTGGTCAGGCCGTAGACAGGCCGGCCCAGGCCCGCAGCGGCAGGCCGGGCGTCGGCATGCCCTCCCACGCCACCACGTGGCCCGGGATGGCGTCGGTGGCGAACAGCGTTCGCCCATCGGCCCCGCCGAAGCAGCAGTTCGTGGTCACGCCGTCGCCGGGAATCTGCAGGAAGTCGACAACCGAGCCGTCGACGTCGACCACGCGCACGCCGTGCTCGATGGTGGCGCACGCGTAGTACCGGCCCTCAGCGTCCAGACAGAAGCCGTCGCTCCCGCCCGCGCCGAGGTGCTCGATCACCCATTCCCGGGACCCGTCGGCGTGCACCCGCTGCAATCCGGTCCGCTCGACGACGACGACCGCGCCAGAAGGCTCGAAGGCGATGCCGTTGCAGAACCAGAAGCCGCGAGCGAACTCGTCGACCGAGCCGTCCGTCCGCAGCACCATCACGCGGCCAATGGGCGGCTCGGGGGGCGGGTAGTGGCCGGGATCGGTGAAGTACACGTCGTCGTCGGGGCCGACGGCCAGATCGTTCGGGGCGTGGAACCCCTCGGATGCCAGGTACGACACCGACCCGTCGGGCGCCACGCGCTGCAGACCCGGAGTGGCATACCGAGGCGACGGCGGCTCCGACGACCCCCAGATCGGGAACTTCGAGAAGTCGAGGCCGCCGTTCTGGGTGACGACGAATCCCCCGTCCGCACACAGCGCCGCGGCGTTGGCGCCCCCACCCACGTCGGCGACGAGCTCCTTCGCACCGCGATCCACGAACACCCGCCACAGCACGCCGTCGCACACCGAAGTGACAACGAGCGTGCCGTCGGGACACCACACCGGCCCCTCTCCGAAGCGGACGCCGTCGACGACAACCTCGGCCTTCACTGGAGAGGAGCGCCGCAGTGGCCGCATCGCTCGTACGCGCGCGACACCGCCCGATCACAGGAGGGACAGCGCACCACTGACACCTCGCCTCGGCGCATGCGCCCGATCGCCGACCAGAGGATGCCGCCGACGGCGATCACGAGCAGCACCTCGAGCGCGTCCCGGACGAGCGGATCCATCGCCACCTAGTCTCGCGACTATGGCGATCGACTTCACCCTGCCTCCCGACATCGAAGAGATCCGGCGACGGGTCCGCGAGTTCATAGAGGGCGAGGTGCGCCCGGCCGAGGTGAAGCTCGAAGAGGCGGGCGACGACCGCAAGGCGTTGATCGAGACGATCATCGAGTTGCGCCAGAAGGCCAAGGATTGGGAGCTCTGGCTCCCGCACATGCCCAAGGAGTGGGGCGGCCTCGGCCTCGGCCCCGTCGGCATGGCCAGCGTGAGCGCGGAGTCGGCGCGGGCGCGCATGGGGCCGTTCATCCTCAACTGCCAAGCCCCCGACGAGGGCAACATGCATACCCTCCTGCACTTCGGCACCGATGAGCAGAAGGAGAAGTACCTCCGCCCGCTCTGCGACGGCGTCAAGCGCTCGTGCTTCGCTATGACCGAGCCCGAGGTCGCCGGCTCCGATCCCACGCTCATCCGGACCCACGCCGACCAGGACCCGTCTACCGGCGACTGGGTGATCAACGGCCACAAGTGGTTCATCTCCGGGGCCCGCGGCGCCTCCTTCGCCATCCTCATCGCCAAGACCGACCCCGACGCCGACCCGCCCCAGGCCCGCAACACCGCCTTCATCGTCCCTACCGACACACCCGGCTGGGAGGTCGTCCGCGACGTCGAGACCATGTCCGGCGGCCACAATCACTGCGAGATCCGCATCACCGACCTGCGCGTTCCCAACGACAGCATCCTCGGCGAGCGCGGCGGTGGCCACCGTCTCGGACAGGTGCGCCTCGGGCCCGCCCGTCTGGCCCACTGCATGCGCTGGATCGGCCAGGCCGAGACTGCGCTCGAGATGCTCGTCGACCGCGCCCTGCACCGCTACTCGCACGGGTCGGTGCTCGCCGACAAGCAGGCGATCCAGTGGATGATGGCCGACTCGGCCGCCGAGCTCTACAGCTCGAAGCTGATGGTGCTCCACGCCGCCTACAAGATCGAGAACGGCCTGCCGTTCAAGCAGGAGGTCTCCTTCGCCAAGAACCACGTCGCCCAGAGTCTGTGGCGCATCATCGACCGCGCCATCCAGGTCCACGGCGCCCTCGGCTACTCAACCGACACGCCGCTCGCCGACATGCTGAAGCAGGCCCGCTGGGCCCGCTTCGCCGACGGGGCCGACGAGATCCACCAGCAGACGATCGCCCGCAACGTGATCGCCGCCTGGCAGGAGCACGGCTCGCTCCAGCCCGCGCTGGGCGACCTCACCTTGTAACGCCCGCCCGAACGTGCTGGACCTGCCCGAGCCTGACCGGGCCACCTTCGCCGACCTCGGGCGCACCACCATCCGCCAATGGGAGTGGGGCGACCCTTCCCACCCGCCCGTGCTGCTGATCCACGGCGGCTGGGATCACGGCCGCATGTGGGACGGCCTGGCCCCGAGGATCGCTCAGCAACTGAACCGCCACACCATCGCCGTCGACGTGCGCGGCCACGGCGACAGCGGCCGCCTCCCCGAGGCCGGACCCAGCTGGCCGATGTTCCTCGTCGACCTGGCCGAGATCTGCCAGCGCCTCGGACCACCGGTCACCCTGATCGGCCACAGCTTCGGCGGCGGCCTGGTGCTCTCGATGGGCGCCGCCTTCCCCGACCTGATCGACAGGATCGTCAACCTCGACGGCCTCGGCCCGCCGCCCGAGATGATGCAGGTGCTCGACCACGCGGCTGTCGCCTCGCAATGGCTGGCCGACGCCGACCGCATCCACCGCGAGCCGCCCCGCGAGTACACGTCCATCGAAGAGATGGCGCAGAAGCGCAAGGACATCAACACCCGGCTGCCGTACGAGTGGTGCCTGCACATGGCCACCCACGGCACCAAGCGCGGCCAGAACGGCGGCTTCACCTGGAAGGCCGATCCCCGCTTCCGCCTCGGGTCACCGGAGCCCTTCGATGACGACACGCTCGTCGCCCAGTACCGCACGATTCCGCGACCGGTCATGGCCCTCAGCGGCACCGAGCCCGACCAATGGAGCTTCCTCCAGCCCCCGGACCGGGAGCGCCGCCTCAACGCCTTTCCCGACGTCGAGCACCATGCTGTGGCGGGCGCGGGCCACTACATCCACGTCGAGCAGCCCGATGAGACGCTCCGGCTGCTCGACGCCTTCTTCGAGAAGTGACAGCCGGCCTCCTCGTCATCCATGACACCGGCGACGCCGCGGCGGGAAGTCGGTGGGAAGAGCTGATCGATGCGTGGCCGGGTCGCGCGTTGGCGCCAGACCTTCCGGGTCACGGTGAGTCCCCGCCGCCGACGGGCGGGCACTACAAGGCGGGCGACGCCGCCATCGCCGCTTTACGGGCCGCCGACGCGGCCGGCATCACCGCCGGCGCCATAGACGTAACGGTGCTCGGCCACGGCTGGGGTGGCTTCGCGGCCGAGATCGTGGCCGCGGCAGGCCGCGCCTCGCGGCTGGTCGTCGTCGACGGCCTCGGCCCGTCCTGGTGTTCCGTCGACGAGCTCGTCGCCGACCGGGACCGGTGGCTTCGGGACGTACTCGCCGACCCCGCATCGCTCACTCCCCCGACGACGTCCCCCGACCCGCGCCTGGCCCACACCTACGCATCGATCTGGGACCGGAGCTTCATCCGAAACCTGCGGCGCTCCATCGCCGTTCCCGTGCTTGCTGTGGAAACGTCCGCGTCACCAACGCCGCCAGCCGAGCGCGACGAGCGCCTCTCCGATTACGCCGGCCCGGCCACGCTGGTCGAGGCCGAGTCTGTGGACGCCGTTGAAGTCGCGGAAGCGTTGCGGCGAGCCGGCTGGCTTCAGGCGTAGTAGCGGTAGACAACCTCGGCGACGCAGCCGGGCTTGTCCTGGCCCTCGATCTCCATCGTGACGCTGAGGGTGGCCTGGTACCCGCCGCCGCCGACCTCCTCGACGTTGGCAAGAGTGACGTCAGCCCGGACCTTCGACCCCACCGGCACTGGCGAGGGAAAGCGAAGCTTGTTGATGCCGTAGTTCAGGCCCATCTTCATGCCCTCGACCCTCCACACCTCGTGCAGAATCCCGGGGACGAGCGACATCGTCAGGTAGCCGTGGGCGATCGTGCCGCCGAACGGCCCCGACTTGGCGCGCTCGGGGTCGACGTGGATCCACTGATGGTCGCCGGTGGCGTCGGCGAACATGTTCACCTGCTCCTGGGTGACCTCGTGCCAGTCGCTCTGGCCGAGGTGCTCACCCGCGTGGGCGGGAAGGTCCTTGACCTCGATCGTCTTCGTCTCGCTCATAGACGGGACGCTACCGAGTCAGCTCGCTTCCAGGCCGATGATCTGGGGCACCGAGCGCACGTCGACCACGTGCGCGATCGCGGGGAGATCGAGTGTGAAGGACGAGCCACGGCCGGCGACGCTCTCGACCGAGATGGAGCCGTGCATTTGCTCGGCGAGCTGGCGGGCGATGTAGAGGCCGAGGCCCGTGCCCGCTTGTGTCGTCGTCTCGCGGACGCGGTGGAAGCGTTCGAATACGCGGTCCAACTCATGGGTGGGGATTCCGCACCCCTTGTCGGTGACCGCGACGGCGATCCGGCCCGCGTCGCGCCAAACCATGACTTCGACGGGCTCGTCGTCGGGCGAGTACTTCACGGCGTTGGACACCAGGTTGACCAGGATCTGCTCGATCCAGAGCTCCTTCCCCCGAGCACACGCGCCGACATCGCCGCGGACGACGATCGCCCGGTCGGGTGAGGCGGCGTGGAAGTCGGCGACCACGCGCTCGACCACTGAGGTGACGTCGACGTCGGCGTCCGCGCCTTCCAGGAGCCCGTGCTCGATCTGGGACACCTCGAGCAGATTCACGATTAGCCGCTCGAGACGCTGGGACTGGCGAAGGATGCTCTGGACAGCCGCCCGCCGGTCATCGGGTTCGAGGGTGTCGCCGAACTGCAGGAGCGTGCTCGCCCAACCCTTGATCGGCGAGAGCGGGGTGCGGAGCTCGTGGGAGACGGTGGCGACGAAGTCCTCGCGGAGGCGCTCGACCTCGCGCACCTTGGTGACGTCGCGTGCGATGACGACGAGCGTGTCGCCCGACCCTTCGGGGCCAGCGACTCTGCTGTAGGAGCACGACAGCCAGCGGTGCTCACCCGGCTTGGTGAGGATCTGGAGGTCAACCGGAGGCGGGCTGGCCGCGGCCGCCCACTGCTCGAGGATGACGTCGCGGCCTTGGTCGTCACGAGGCCGCAGCAGCCCGAGCTGGGCGCGTCCTAACACGTCCGCGCTCGTGTACCCGGTGATCTCCTCCATGGCCGGATTCCAGCTGTTGACGGCGCCGTCGAGGGCGATGGTGAAGATGCCGTCGGACGCCCGTCCCACGATGTCGCGGAGCTTCTGGCGCTCCTCGACGACGCGCTCGACGAGGGCACCGCGCTGCAACGCGGCGACGATGTCGTCCGCAAGCGCGGACAGCACCGCCAGCTCCCCGTCCTCGAAGCCCTCGAGCCCGGTCCGGTTGTAGGTGCAAAGGACGCCGATGGTGGAACCGTTGTCGATCAGCGGTGCGGCCAGGCAGTCACGCCAGCCCTGGGGGCTGGCGGACTTGGCCGTCAACCGGGCGGGCTCGGACAGCGAGAGCAGGCTCGTGACCAGCGCCGAGTGAAGTGGCGTCTCGCCCGCCGGTACCCGCCGGACCGTCCGGGCTCGGCCGTCGAGGAGTACGAGCTCGGCCGCCTCGGCCTCGAAACACCTCCGCACCTCCTCGAGGAAGCCGTCGACCGCGTCCAGTGGGTCCACGTGTCCCCCGAGCAGCGCGCTCGCCCGGTGCAGCGCCTGCAGCCGCACCTCGTCGGCCCGGGCCGCCGCGTAGGCGCCCTGCGCCCAGCGGAGCGCGAGGAGCGGGACAAAGAACAGCGCGACGACGGCGGAGTGCCACTGGTAGGCGGTGACGAACAGAAAACCGAACGCCAGGTTGACCGCCCCGGCCACGATCCAGCCTGGCAGGATCACGCCGCGGAGCGCCGTCAGGACCTGGCGGAGCGTGCCGCCCTGCGACAACGCGATCACGAACGACGTCGCCAGGTGATTGACGGCGAGGAGCACGGCGAGCGCGACCGCCAGCGCCGCGGCGTTGTGCCACGTGAGGGCGGGGCCGGTGCGGAGCGCCGAGAGGGTGAGAGCCGCGCACCCGGCCGCGGCCGACCACTGGGCGACGTTGAAGGCGGCCTTGACCGGCTGGTTGCGGTGCATGCGCTCGGACGCGACATTCGCCGCCACCACCATGCCGACGACTGCCCAGCCGGGAAAGGCGAACAGCACGGGCGTGAGGACCGCCTCGAAGAGATCGAGCGCCTCGATCTCTTCCTTGTACCGGAACTGGATGGCGAAGAAGCCGCCCGCGACCAGCAGGGCCACGAACGGGCCGACCAACAGCCAGTCGACCGCGGGCCCGGGGAAGCGCATCGCCTGGACCACCGCCGTCCCTACTGCGACGGCCGCTAGGGCGCCCGTGAGCGCGAACACCCGACGCTGCCGGAGCGCCGCGTTCCCTGCGGTCATCCGCCGTGCCCCATCAGTCCCAGGCGCCGTACCAGGCGGATCCCCACCAGCGTGATCCGTAGCTGCTCGAGCTGTCGTACTGACCCCACCAGCGGGACCCCCACCAGCGTGACCCCGACCAGTCCGAGCCCCACCAGCGCGAGCCCCACCAGCGCGACCCGGCGAAGTTCGTCGTGTCCCACGTCAGTGGCGACCAGAACACGGTCGTGTAGACGACGGGGTTCCAGAGCAGGAGCTGCGCCGTCTGCTGGCCGGTGACGACCGTTTGCAGTGGATCACCCAGGGCGACCTGGACGCTTCCGCGGCTGAGATCGAGGCTGCCGAGTCCGTTGGACCGCGGGACGCCCTGGTTGGCGACGCCGGCCGGGGCGCGCAGGGCGCCGTAGACGTCGACGACTCCTGCACCGACGGCCATCGGATCGCTGGAGGCGGCGTTGCGAGCGGTGGCGGTCAGGGCGTACTTGACCCTGTCCGGCGTCATCCCCGGATTGGCCTGCAGCATGAGGGCGACCGACCCCGACACCACGCCGGTCGACATCGACGTTCCACTGCCCTTGCGGTAGGCGCCGTCGACGTAGGTCGGGAACTGGGTGTCGACCGCGCTCCCGGGCGCTCGCAACGACACGACGTGGGCGCCGGGCGCCACGACATCCGGCTTGGCCAGACCGTCGGCTGCCGTCGGGCCGTGACTCGAGAAGTCGGGCAGCTCGTCGTCGGCGAGGCTGGGCGTGCCCATGTCGTCGACCGCGCCGACGGTGACGACGAGCGGGTCGTCGCCCGGCTTGGAGATCGTGCCCGCGTTAGGACCCCGGTTGCTGGCGGCGACAACGACTGTGATCCCCGAGTCCCACGCCTTCTCGACGGCGTAGTTCAAGGGGTCGACGCGGTAGCTCTGCGTCGAGTCGGTGCCCAGTGAGAGGTTCAGGACCTTGATCCCGTAGCGATCCTTGAACGACACCACCCACTGGATGCCGGCGAGGACGGTGCTGACGTCGGCCGAGCCGTCCTGGCCCGCGACCTTGACCGACACGAGGTCGGCGTTGGGTGCGACGCCCGACCAGGCGCCGTTCGACGACGCGCCGTTCCCGGCGATCAGGCCGGCGATGAACGTGCCGTGGCCGTAGTTGTCGTCGCACGTGGCCTCGCCGGTGAGGTTCTCGCACGGCGCGGTCGGGTTGAGCAGGTTGAGATCGTTGCGAACCGGCAGCACGCGGCCGGCCAGGTCGGGCACGTTGGCGATGCCCGTGTCCAGCAGGGCGACGGTGACGCCCTGGCCGGTGACGCCGGCCGACCACTCGCTGTCGGCCCGGATCTCCTTGATGTACGCCGACTTCGGCGGCGACTTGTTGGTCGGTCCACTCAGCAGGCCATGCGGGTGCAGCGTCTCGTCGAGGGTGATGGCCCGAATCCCGGGGATCGAGGCCAGCTGGGCGGTGGCGCTGGCCGGCACGGTCGCCGCGAACCCGTCGACGATCGGAAGGTCACGGGTGACCGTGCCCCCGAGGCGGGAGATGGCAGCCTCGGGGCCACGGTCGTTGGCAGCCAGCTTCTGGACGATCATGTGCACGTCGCCGGTGCGCGCCGCCAGCACGCGGGCGTCGACGAGGGCGCCGGTGGCGGTGCTCTCCGCGGCGCGGGCGACGGGAGCCGCCAGACCCGCGAGACCGATTGCTACCGCCAGCAAGACAGCGCAGCCATTGCGCCAGGTGTGCATTCCCAAGAACCCCCAACAGCAGAACTACTTGCAGTATCAGGGGCCTCACTCTCCGCAGTCCATAGCTCGGACGAGTCAATGTGCATGACGCGGGCCAGCCCAGTAGGGCCGGCGAGTTACTTGCGCATCGGCCCTTGCTACGGGCCCGACCGGGCCGTGGCCAGGCCCGACGAACGCCGCGCACGGCACGTACGTTGACTAATAGCTACTTGCAGGCGGCCATTGCCCCCGATTCGCGGCGACGCACACCTTCTTTGCAACAGAACACTCCGCACAGCAACACCTATTGGCAGTGAAAGGCGGTCCCGTTAGCATTTGAGACGCCGTTCGGGGGAGGGGGGATCCACATTGGTTCCCCGGCGGTGGAGGAGGCGGAGATGAAGGTGCGGGCAACGAGGGGTGTCGGTTCGCGCGTCGCGGTGCTGCTTGGAGTGCTGACGCTGACCGTTTCTGGGTCGGTGGTGCTGTCGCCGTCACCGGCTGGTGCGACGTCGGTCTCGAACGAGGCGGGGTTCCGCGCCTCGTGGACGAACGCGAGCGAGACCCAGATCGATCTCACGGCCGACATCACACTGAACTGCACAAGCGGGGCAGGCGACGGCGTCGCCTCACGAAACAGCAGCACGGCGATCACGGTGGACGGCCATGGCCACACCATCACGCAGGCGTGCGCGACAGGGTCCAGCGGCGTGCTCGAATCGATCGGCTCTGGCGCTGTCACCCTCCGGAACGTGACGATTACTGGCGGCACCACGTCGTCGTCTTCGGTCCTTCCGAACCGTGCCGGCGGGGTGTACACGAATGGGTCGCTGACCCTGTCGAACTGCACGGTGAGTAACAACCACGCCACGTCGGCCGGCTTGGCCGCGGGCGGCGTGCTCGACGAAAATGGAACCCTCAGCATCACCAGCTGCACGCTGTCGGGGAACACAGACACATCCGTCGGCGAGGTCGGCGGCGCCGCGGTGTTCGAAGGCAAGGGTCTACTGAACATCACCGATTCGGCGCTCACCGGGAACACCGCGACGGCGGCCGTGGTGACGCCGCCCCACGCCAGCGACGTCGCGGGTGGTGTCGTCAACAACGGCACCAACATCAACATCACGCGCTCCTCGATCACGAACAATCGCGCCACGGGCATCAACATCGGCGGCGGTGTCGTCAACGAGGCCGGCACCGAGACAGTTGTGAATTCGACAATCAGTTACAACACCGCGACGGCGGGCTCGACCACGAACACAGGGCAGGGAGCAGCGGGCGGGATCCTCAACCAGGGCGGCGCCGAGACGCTCGTGTACGTCACGCTGGACGGCAACACGGGTACCACCGGCGCGATGAACGAGGCCGCCAACTACGTGAACCAAGGCGGCGCCGTGCAGTTCTTCGGCACCGCGGTCGGGGACCCGCACAACGGCCCGAACTGCTTCCTGTTGAGCACCTCCACCGGCACGCCCCCCTCGTTCGTCTCGAACGGGTACAACCTCGAGGACGACGCGGCCGCGACGTGTGGCTTCTCGACGTCGACCCCCGACATAGTCGGCCAGAGTCCACAGCTCGCCGCGCCCGCCAACAACGGCGGCCTGGGGCCCACGCAGCTCCCTGCGTCGACCAGCCCGCTCATCAATGCCATTCCGGTTGCGCATTGTCAGGACGTCGGCGCCGCGGGAGTAACCACGGACGAGCGGTTGATCGGTCGCCCGCAGGGCTCTGGCTGTGACATCGGGGCCGTCGAGGTCCAGGCGGCGACCGGGCCGCCCAGCTGCCCGTCCGGGGCGACGTGTATCACGAATGGCAACATCCCCGGCAACATCTACGTCCCCGCGGGGCAGAGCCTCGTGCTCACCAACTCGACGGTCGGGGGCAGCATCACCGCGTCCAACCCGGCCTCGATCACGGTGTGCGGCAGCACGGTCAACGGGGCGGTGACGATCTCGGGCGCCACTCGCTTCGTGCTGCTGGGGGATCCCGGCGACGACCGGTGCGCAGGCAATACCTTCCGCGGCAACATGACGCTGTCGAACAACACCGGCGGCCTCGAGGTCGGCTCCAACCACATCTCAGGCAACACCTACGTGTCTGGCAACTCCGGGGCCGGGCCGTTCCTCCCCGACGACGATCGCCCCGAGATCGAGGGCAACACCGTCGGCGGCTACCTCTACTGCACCGGGAACAGCCCAGGCCTCAAGAACGACGGTCCGCCCAACAACAGCGTCGCCGGCGCCCGCTACGGCCAGTGCGTCGCGCCGTTCTAGGCGATTACTTGAACCAGATGCGTTCGTAGTCCCGGCTCTGGGGGTGCAGGAGCAGGGCGACGAGGGCGACTTCGAAGAGGAGGTTGAGCAAGCCGCCGCTCAGCGGGCTGCTGCGCGTGGCGATCACGAGGGCGAACGGCAGGAGCGCCATGGCCACGCCAAGGAAGTAGCCCCACTTCCGCTCGTTGGCGATGCCGTAGCCCGCGGCGACGCTGCCGACGATGATCACCGCGCCCGCGGGGACGAACAAGCCACCGAAGATCAGGGTGATGATCCCGTTGAAGTAGAGCAAGAACACTGCGATCTGCAGCGTCTGGGGCTGCGTCTGGTTGACCCACCGGCGCTGTTCCATGGCCTCTAGTCTGCCGCAAGTGGGGGACCTGGCGGCAGTCGTCCTCGCCGCCGGCGCCGGTACCCGGCTGCGGCCGTTGACCTGGCTGCGGCCCAAGGCCCTGTGCCCGGTCGACAACGTGCCGCTCGTGGACTGGACGGTCGGGTGGGCCCGCGCCGTGACGCCCGAAGTTGCTGTGAATGTCCACTCCGGCCGGGCGGCCATGGAGTCGCACCTGGTCGGCCGCGTGCACCTGTCCATCGAGGAGCCCGAGGCTCTGGGCACGGCTGGTGGGGTGGCCAACCTCAAGAACTGGGTCGACGGGCGGGGCGCCCTCATCCTCAACGCCGACGCCTGGCACGACGCCGACCTTCAGGCGTTCGCCGAGGAGTGGGACGGCGAGCGGGTACGGGTGCTGATCGCCGACGAGGAGTTCGGGCCACGCGCTCGCGTCGTGGCGTCGCTGCTGCCGTGGCGCGAGGTCGAGGCGCTCGAGCTCCAGCCGACCGGGCTCTACGAGGTCTGCTGGCGCCCTGCGCAGGAGGCGGGCCGCCTCGACGTCGCCCACCATCGCGGCCGCTTCTTCGACTGCGGCACGCCGGGCCGGTACCTTGCCGCCAACCTGGCTGCATCCGATGGTCGCTCCGTCATCGGGCCGGCCGCCAACGTCGAGGGCACCGTCGAGGAGTCCGTGGTCTGGCCGGGCGCGCCCGTTCTGGAGCACGAGCATCTGGTGCGCGCCATCCGCGCCGCCGAAGGCCTCACAGTTTTGGTGCGGCAGTAGCCTCGATTTGATGGCCGCCCGCCGTACGTCGCCTCGTCGCGCGCAACACAAGGTCCCCGATCCTCCTGCGTTCGAGCACCACCACCGGGACATCCGCGGCGGCACGGCGCGCGCCGCGGTGTTCGGCGTGCAGGACGGTCTCATTTCCAACGCCTCCCTGATCCTCGGCGTGGCCGCCGGGGACCATTACGGCCAGGTGGCCGTCCGGCTCGCCGGTCTCATCGGCCTCGTCGGCGGTGCCGTCTCGATGGCCGTCGGCGAGTACATCTCGATGACCGCACAGAAGGAGCTGTTCGAGCGGGAGCTCGAGCTCGAGCGCCGCGAGATCCGACGCCGTCCGGAGACCGAGCGGCGCGAGCTGGCGCACATCTACCGGGCGCGTGGCGTCGATCCGGGCACTGCGGACGAGCTGGCGTCCCAGATGATGCGCGATCCCGACGTCGCGCTCGAGACCCATGCGCGCGAGGAGTTGGGCATCGACCCCAAGGCCCTTGGCTCGCCCATGGGCGCCGCGGTGTCGTCCTTCGGGAGCTTCGCGGTCGGCGCTCTGGCGCCGCTGCTGCCGTGGTTCTTCGTCGGCGGGCACGGAGCGGCCATGGCAACCGTCGTCCTCACCGTCATCGCCGCCCTCGCGGTCGGCGCTGGGCTCTCGAGGTTCACCGGGCGCTCGGTGGTTCGCTCCGCCCTCCGCCAGCTCGTCTTCGTTGCCGTGCCGGCCGCCTTCGTCTACGGCATCGGCGCCCTGGTCGGGGTGGCGACCGGCTAACGCTTAGCGGCCACATCTCTCACAGCGGCCTTCGGCCGGTAAACGAGCCGCCTTCGGCGGCGCCTCAGTTGCTGTGGTCGATGTCGAGCTTCGCTCTGACATCTCCCACATACGCGCGGTCGACGTGGTCGACGGTGAAGCCCAGCTTCTCGTAGAGGTGGACGGCGCCGGCGTTGGCGGCGTCGACGTAGAGCATGCCAACGGTGAGGCCCTTGGCGGTCAGCCAGTCGAGCCCGGCGAGCACCAGGCGGCGGCCGAGTCCTCGGCCTTCGAAGTCGGGGTCGGTGCCGATGACGTAGATCTCACCGAGGGGCGGGTCGGCGTCCTTGTGGATCTTCGTCCAGCAGAAGCCGGCCAGGCGGCCATCCTGCTCGTACAGGAGAAAGCCGTCGGGGTCGAACCACGGCTGCTCCTCACGGGTGCGGATGGTCGCCAGGTCCCAGCCGCCCTGTTCAGGGTGGTGGCGGAAGGCGCGGTTGTTGACCTCGAGCCACGCAGCTTCGTCCTGACCCGGGCGGAAGGGCCGGACGGCCAGGGGCTCGGCCCCCAGACGGTGCGCCTCGTCGACCGGGAGCGGCCGCCGCATCTGGAGCAGCTCCCTGCCGCGGTGCATCCCGGCTGCCTCGGCGATGGCGTCGTGGGCGGCGGTGGGCTTTGGGATCCACATGTGGACGTGGCCCCCGCCCTCGGCGGCCACGATGTTGAGCGCGGCGCCGACCACTTCGGCGCCGATGGTCGCCAGGCGGTCCCGGTGGTGGGGGTCGACGACGAATTCGAGGGCCCACGACTCCGGGCCCCGGGTCACCTGGGCGTAGGCGACGGGATGGTCGTGGCCGGGTTCCCAGGCCACCAGGCCCGCGAACCCTTCGCGCCCGCCCTGCACCAGGTCCAGCCACTGGTGCTCGCCCAGGGGCCGGTGGCCGTCGACCGACTCGGCCACGTCGAGGAGGGCGGAGACGGCGGCGATGTCGCCTCGCCCCATCTGGCGCTTGACCTCCAGGCGGGGCAGGGACACGGGCGCAAGTTACCCACCGGACCTACACGCGCGTGGCTCTGCGCCAGCAGACGGGCCATTGGTGGGCGGGATCGGAGTGGGCCGCCAGGAACTGCGCCCGTGCCGTCTGCTCCTCGAGGGAGGCGGCGGCGGGGTCACCGTGTCCGCCGGCCGAGGCCCACGACGCCTGGCTGAACTGGTAGTAGCCGCGGTACCGCGTGCCCCCGTTGGTCGGGCTCTCACACGCCCGGAGACGGGCCCACAGATCACCGTCGGCGACGGCCGCCGCGGCCCGGGTTGCGGCCGGGGCGGCCTGGGCGGCAGGTGGGGCGGGCGCCGGCGGCTGGGCGATGAACGGTGGCGTGAGGACGACAACGCTCGCCCGCGGGACGGTGCGGGGCCGCGTGTCGGCGCGGCTAGTGGAGGTGATGGGACCGAACCCCAGCTCCGGGCCTACGAACAGCGCTACAAGGCAGGAGACGAGCACGGCCCCGGTGGCGGTGCGGGACATCAAAGCCCTCCGTCATCGGGGTCGGGGAGCGCTCTCGGACGGGGGTCCTCCGCACCGTCGCCGAGCGCTCGCGCTTGCAATTGTTAGCAGTTTACCTGCTTGCGCTAACGGACAGCAAGCATTCCCACAACTCCAGTGCGCCTAACGTCCTTTTTGTGGGAATTCCCAGGACGCCCAAAGGTCGGGCCCGGGAGACGATCGCGCGGCTGGCCGTCGCCTATCCGGGCTCGGCTCGGGACCTGTGCGCCCTGGACTTCCAGACGCCGTTCCAGCTGCTGGTGGCGACCATTCTCTCGGCCCAGACCACCGACGAGCGGGTGAACCTCGTCACCCCCGAGCTCTTCCGCCGCTACCCCACGGCCCCCGACCTGGCCGCCGCCAACCCCGACGAGGTCGAGGCCCTCATCAAGTCCACCGGTTTCTTCCGCAACAAGACCCGCAGCGTGATCGCCATGGCCCAGGCCCTGGACGAGCGCTTCGGCGGCGAGGTGCCCAGGACGCTCGCCGAGCTGGTGACGCTCCCGGGGGTAGGCCGCAAGACCGCCAACGTGGTGCTGAGCGTGGCGTTCGACCTGCCGGGCCTGCCCGTCGACACCCACGTGGGACGTCTCAGCCGCCGGCTGGGCCTGACCACCGAGACCGACCCGGTGAAGGCCGAGCTGGCGCTCAACGAGCTCGTGCCGCCGGACGAGCGGGGGAAGCTCAGCCTCCGGCTGATCCTGCTCGGCCGCCAGGTCTGCGTGGCCCGCCGACCCCGCTGCGAGGCCTGTCTGCTGAACGATTTCTGCCCTTCGTCCACTGTGCGGCCCCAGAAGCGCTGATCCCCAGGCAGCACGCGGGAACGAAATCGAAATGGGCGGCGTTCAATCCAGGTGCAGGACCAGGTACCCGCCACCTGATCCTCGCCTGGCGGTCCCCGGGTTCCGCCGCCCGGACCGCCCGCGGTGGCGCCCTTCGGGGCGCCGCCGCATTTTCAACCCTGAGCCGAGCCGAGCCGGCCGAGCCGGCGGAGGGCTTCACCCAGGGTGCGCTCGACGTCGAACAGGCCTTGGGCCACGGTTTCGTCGTCGCGGCCCGCGTTGCGCTCGGCCAGGGTGGTGATGCGTCGGCGCAGCTCGTCGAGCGCGGTGGTGATCGAGGACAGTTCGGCGTCGTCAGAGGCCACGGACGACGGTCTACCCGAAGGCCGCGACGAGGGCACTGGCTCGCCTCCTTGTCGACGAAATCGACTCCTGCGGAGCCGAAGCGCCTTCGGCGCTGATCGAAAGGACCCTCGGCGTACCATCGTTTGATGCTCGCTCGCCTCGATTTGCGCGGCACCGGCACCGACGTCGGTGACCGCCTGCCCCGGCCCGACCTGGGTGGGGCCGCGCCTGTCGAGGCCGTGCGCGAGATCCTGGCCGAGGTGAAGAAGCGGGGGGACGCCGCCCTGCGGGAGTACACCGAGCGCTTCGACGGGGTCACGGTCGACGCGCTGTCGATCGGGCCGGCGGCCCTCGACGAGGCCCTGGCCGCGACGCCTGGCCCGCTTCGGGAAGCGTTGGAAGAGGCCCGGGCCGCGATCCTCGCCTACCACCGGTCTCAGCTACGCGACGACGCCGTGCACGAGCGCGAGGGCATCACCGTCCGCGAGCTGGCCCGACCCGTCGACCGGGCCGGGGTCTACGTCCCCGGCGGGCGGGCGCCGCTCTTGTCGACGGTGCTGATGACGGCGATTCCCGCTCGGGTGGCGGGGGTCGGCCAGGTCGCGCTCTGCTCGCCGCCGGGTCCCGACGGCCGCATCCCGGCCGGGATCCTGGCTGCCGCTGCCCTGGCCGGCGTCGACGAGGTCCACCCCGTGGGCGGGGCCCAGGCCATCGCCGCGCTCGCCTACGGCACCGAGAGCGTCCGGGCGGTCGACGTCATCGTCGGTCCCGGCAACGTGTACGTGGCCACGGCCAAGCGCGAGGTGGGAGCCGAGGGCGTGGTCGGCCTGCCCGCGGCGTTCGCGGGCCCGTCCGAGGTGGTCGTCGTGGCCGACGAGACCACCCCGGCGGACTACGCGGCGATCGATCTGGTCGTGCAGGCCGAGCACGGCCCCGACGGATTGGCCTGGCTGATCACCTGGTCGCCGGAGACGGCCGAGGCGGTGAGCGAGGCGGTGGCGCGGCTGGTGCGCGAGTCGCCGCGCCGGGCCGACCTGGAAGCCACGCTCAACGAGGGCGGCTACGCGGTCCTCGTCGACGGTCCCGAACAAGCGGCCGCGGTGTTCAACGCGATCGCCCCCGAGCATCTCGAGCTGATGAATGCGTCGCCCGAGGACCTGTTGGCGTTGACCCGCAACGCGGGGGCCGTGTTCTGCGGTCAGAACGCCCCTGCGTCGGTCGGCGACTACGTCGCCGGACCCAGCCACGTGCTACCCACGTTCGGCACCGCCCGCTTCAGCAGCGCCCTCCGGGTCGACGACTTCCTCAAGTGGATCCACGTCGTCAGCCTCTCTGACGCGGCATTGGCGCGGGTGGCGCCCTCGGTCGTTGCGCTCGCCGAGGCCGAGGGTCTCCCGGCGCACGCCGAATCGGTCCGTCTGCGGGGACGGAAATGAAGCTGCGCGACGACCTCGGCGATCTCGAGGGCTACCACTCACCGCAGGTCGACGTGGCCGTGCGGCTGAACACCAACGAGTCGCCCTATCCGCCGCCCGACGCATGGCGTGAGGCGCTGCTGGACGAGCTCGCGTCGTTGCCCTTCCACCGCTATCCGGAGCGGGAGGCGACCGAGCTGCGGCGCGCCATCGGCGAGCTCCACGGCGTCGGTCCCGAGCAGGTGCTCGCCGCCAACGGCTCCAACGAGGTGATCCAGGCCCTGTGCCTGGCCTTCGGCGGCCCGGGGCGGGCGGCGGCCGTCTTCAAGCCCACCTATCTCATGCACTCCCACATCGCCCGCATCACCGGCACCCCGGTGGTCGAGGGCGAGCGCGACGCGACCACCTTCGCGCTGGACATGGCCGAAGTGACGCGCGTCGTCGGTCGGGAGCAGCCGGCGATCACGTTCCTGTGCTCGCCCAACAACCCCAGCGGCCAACTCGACCCTCCGGAGGCGATCGAGAAGGTGCTCTCGCTCGGCCCCGGCCTGGTGGTGGTCGACGAGGCCTACGGCCAGTTCTCACCGCGGTCGGCGATCGAGCAGGTCCGCGCCGGCCGGCCGCTGGCCGTCGTGCGCACGTTCTCCAAGACGTGGTCGATGGCGGCGGCGCGCCTCGGCTATCTGGTTGGGCCTCGCGACATCATCAGCGCCGTCGAGGGCGTGGTCCTGCCGTACCACCTCGACGCCATGAAGCAGGCCGCCGGTCGTCTGGCGCTGCGGTTCCAGGGCGAGATGGAGAGCCGCGTGGCGCTGATCGTCGAGGAGCGCGGCCGGTTGGCGGCGGGGCTGGGCGAGCTGCCCGTCGACACCTGGCCCTCGGCCGCCAACTTCATTCTCTTCCGGCCCCGCACCAAGGACGGCGACAAGGTATGGGACGAGCTCGTCGAGCGTTCGGTGCTCGTGCGCAACTGCGCGAGCTGGCCCGGGCTCGACGGCTGCCTGCGCGTCACCGTCGGGACGGCCGAGGAGAACGACGCGTTTCTCAGGGCGCTGCGGGAGGTGCTGGCGTGAGCGGGAGTCGACAGGCGAGCACCGAGCGGACGACGAAGGAGACGTCGATCGGCATTCGGTTGGCGATCGACGGTGCCGGCGAGTCCGAGGTCTCGACCGGGCTGCCGTTCTTCGACCACATGCTCGCCCAGCTCGGCAAGCACGGCGGTTTCGACCTCACCGTCGAGGCCAAGGGCGACCTCGACGTCGACGCCCACCACACCGTCGAAGACGTCGGCATCGCCCTGGGGGGCGTGCTGGCCGACGCCCTCGGTGACAAAGCCGGGATCCGCCGGTTCGCGTCGATCGCCCTGCCCCTCGACGAGGCCCTGATCGAGGTCGCCCTCGACCTGTCGGGCCGACCGTTCCTGGCCTATGAGGTGTCGCCCGCGCCCGAGCCCCTGGGCACGCCGCCGTTCGACCCTCAGCTGGCCGAGGAGTTCTGGCGGGCGTTCGCCACCAGCGCCGGCATCACGCTGCACGTGCGCCAGATCAGCGGCAAGAACCCCCACCACGTCCTCGAGGCGTCGTTCAAGGGCGTCGCCCGCTGCCTCCGTGATGCCGTGCGCGTCGACGGGTCGGCCGTGCCGTCCACCAAGGGCGTGCTCTGATCCCATGAAGATCGCGGTGCTCGACTACGGCATCGGCAACCTGCGCTCGGCCGAGAAGGCCCTGCAGCACGTGGGCGGCGATGCCGCGCTGACGGCCGACGTGGGCGCCATCGACAACGCCGACGCCGTCGTGCTGCCCGGCGTCGGCCACTTCGGCCGGTGCATGAAGGCGCTGCGCGCCAGCGGGCTCGAGGGCCCGGCGTGGAAGGCCGTGCGATCGGGCAAGCCCTTCATCGGCATCTGCATCGGCATGCAGATGCTCTACGAGAGCTCCGACGAGGACGCGTCGACGTCGGGCATGGGCGTGCTGCCCGGCAAGGTGCGCCTCCTGCCCGAAGGCGTGAAGCGCCCGCAGATGCAGTGGAACATGCTCAATATTCGCGACGACTCGCCGATGTTCGCCGGTCTCGAGCGACCGCTCTGGATGTACTTCGTCCACTCCTTCGCGCCCGCCACGACCGAGCACGTGGTCGCCACGTGCGACTACGGCGGCGACATCGTGGCCGCCATCCAGCGCGACAACCTGTGGGCCACGCAGTTCCACCCCGAGAAGTCCGGCGGCCCCGGTCTGCAGGTCCTGGCCAACTTCGTGGCCGCCACCCGCTGACGAGCTGTGGAGCTCTATCCCGCGATCGACCTGCGCGGCGGGCGCTGCGTGCGCCTGTGGCAGGGCGACTTCGACAAGGAGACGGTGTACGGGAGCGACCCGGTCGCCGTCGCCGAGCGCTTCGTGGCCGCCGGCGCCCGCTGGCTGCACATCGTCGACCTCGACGCGGCGCGCGGCGAGGGGAGCAACCTGGAGACGGTGCTTGCGATCGCGGGTGCGGTCACGGCTCGGGTGCAGACCGGCGGCGGCGTGCGCGACGACGCCTTGCTCGTCGCTGGAGTCGACCGCGTGGTCCTGGGAAGCCTTGCCGTTGCGAACCGCGCCTACGTCGCTGAGCTCATCGCCGAGTACCCGGGCCGCGTTGCCATCGGCCTCGACCACCGCGACGGCGAGTTGCAGGTTCGGGGCTGGGAGGAGCGCGGCGACGTTCGCCTGCTCGACGCGGTGGGATGGCCGGAGTTTTCGGGCGCGGCCGCCTTCATCGTCACCGACATCGGCCGCGACGGCACGCTGGCGGGGCCCGACGTCGACGGGCTGGCGTCCGTGCTGGACGAGACCGACATCGATGTCATTGCTTCGGGCGGGGTCAGTTCGCTGTCCGACCTCGAGACGTTGACGTCGCTCTCCGCCGGGAGCCGGACGCTGGCCGGCGTCATCGTCGGCAAGGCCCTGTACGAAGGTGAGTTCACCGTGGAGGAGGCGATGGCCGCGTGCGCAGCGTGCGCGTGATCCCCTGCCTCGACGTCGACGCCGGCCGCGTCGTGAAGGGCGTGAACTTCGTCGACCTCCGAGACGCGGGCGACCCTGTCGAGCTTGCCTCCCGCTACGACGCCGAGGGTGCCGACGAGGTCGTCTTCCTCGACATCACCGCCTCGTCGTCGGCGCGGGACACGATCGTCGACGTCGCCACCCGCACGGCCGAGGAGTGCTTCATCCCCTTCACCATCGGGGGTGGCATCCGCAGCGTCGATGACGCCCGCCGGTTGTTGCGGGCCGGCGCGGACAAGGTGTCGGTCAACACGGCCGCTGTCTCACGCCCCCAGTTGGTGACCGAGTTGTCCGACGAGTTCGGGGCCCAGTGCGTCGTCGTCGCCATCGACGCCCGTCGGGCGCCCGGTGGCTTCGAGGTCTTCACTCACGGCGGCCGCAAGCCGACCGGCCTCGACGCCGTCTCCTGGGCCGCCGAGTGCCAGCGCATCGGCGCCGGCGAGATCCTCCTCACGTCGATGGATCGCGACGGCACCAAGGACGGCTACGACGTCGAGCTCACGCGAGCGGTGAGCGAGGCTTGTGAGCTGCCCGTCATCGCAAGCGGGGGAGCGGGGACACTCGAGGACCTGGCTGAGGCCGCCATCGAGGGCAAGGCCGACGCCGTCCTGGCTGCCTCCATCTTCCACTTCGGCGAGTTCACCGTGGCCGAGGCCAAGGCTCACATGGAGGCCGCAGGTATCACCGTCCGACCGGCGTAGCCACGACGACCGGTTCTCGCAGCTGCTCCAGGATCAAGCGCCCACAGCAGTACAGGACGACGACGCCGGCGAACACAACGCCACCGGCAACGGTGTTCCGGACGGCGATGGCAATCACGAGCAGTAGGGCCGCGAAGCCCGCCTCCAGGAGCTGTGCGGGATAGCGGCGTCGCCGTGTACCGGTGGTGTCCGGAAGGACTATGCCGAGCCACGACTCGGTGCTCCGCCCCGCGCAGCAGCCGTTCATCAGGCACCCGAAGCGCGTGAAGATGAGGCCCACGAGCATGGTGATGCTCGCCGCGTCCCAGAACGTCCAGAACGGCAGCTGCGCGAGTTGCAGGACGGGAGCGGACACGACGATCGCGAGCACGAGGCCTCCGAACAAACCGGCGCCGCCCTGCGAGCGGTCGAGGAGTCCGGAGACCGGTCCGTGTCGGACGACGAACCAGACGCGGGCGCCCACGAACGCAGGGATGAGCAGGGCGATCGTCACCAGTGCGAACCGAGAGGGGTCGAGACCCTTTTCGTCGGCGACGGCCGCGCCCGCGTAGACGCCGAGGACGCAGCCCACGTAGAGCATCACCTTGTAGGCGCGCCCGTTCACAGGACGCTCACCACGGCCAGGAGCAACCCGATCGTCATTGCCGCGTCGGCCAGGTTGAACACCGGCCAACGGCCGGCGGCCACGAAGTCGACCACGCCGCCTCGGCGGATGCGGTCGACGATGTTGCCGGCCGCACCTCCGATCGCCATGCCGAGGCCCAGGGCGGTGACCGAGGTCGGTCCGGCCGCGAGCACGGCACCGACGACAACCGCCAAGAGGACGGCCGCCTGCGCCACCGACAGTCGCATTCGCGTGTTGGTGACGAGGCGAACGCCCCACCCGGGCGCCAGCGCGTAGAGACGACCTTCCACCAGCACGCTCGTGGCCACTGACTTGCTGGCGGCGTCGACCGCAACGGCCACGACGGCGGCGACGAGGAGCACCGTCACTTCGTCGTGCCCACCGCGTAGTGGTGCTGGATCGTGAAGTGGACGTTGGGGTCGGTGCTGTCGGGCACCATGGCCTTGTCGTAGATCGCGACCTCGTCGATGCGACCCTTGAAGAACAGCCCGGGTGCCGTTTGCGAGGGCTCGTTCCAGCCCGCGCCGATGCGCATCGGGGGCGACGTGGTGGTCACGACCACCGGTTGGTAATTGGGGTCGAGGTCGCCCGGATGGGGGAGGTGATCGTTGAAGGAGCTGGGCCCGGCGATCACAAACAGGCTGAGTACCGGTGATGGCTGCGTTGCATAGGTCGCCACGACATACCGCCAGCCGCCGATTGCGGTGCCGTCGCCCAGCGAAACCGACAACGATTTGTACGCGGTCGACGCTTCGCCGATCCGGACTTGGGCGTTCATGTGTGTGGCGTCGACTTGCACGACCTCGAGCACGAACCCCCACTTCACGGGCGTTTCTGTATAGGAGCCGACGATCACACCCGACGCGCCAGGCGTCAGCGGCTCCGGCCTGATCCACGCTTCGATCGTGAAGTCGGCGGCCGGATTGAGGAAGGGCGTGTAGGCGAACTCAACGAAGGCGTCCGTGCCGTTGAAGGCCGCGGCGACGTCGGCCGGGTCCGACCCCTGGCGCAGGGCCCCATCGGCGCCGGCGGTGACGCCGCCTTGGTAGGTGCCGCTGTTCTGCGGCGCCGTCGTGCGGGAGTCCTTCGCCTTGGTCACGCCTGCCAGCACCGGCGCCGGTTCGAGGAAGCGCCAGTAGCCGTGCAGGCTCTTGGTGTTCTCCTCCAGGATCAGCTTGGGGTAGGCGTCCGGCGGCGTCGGAGTAGGGGTCGGACCGGGTGCTGGCCCAGGTCCCGGCCCCGGCGGCCCCGGCGGTGGCGCCGGCGGTGGCTGGGCCTCGGGCGGCGCCGGCGCGGCGGTGAACGCCGCGCACCCGGCGAAGGCGAACGCTGACACCACGCCGAAAACCAACAGCGGGATGAGTAGCAGCATCGTGTGATCCATCTCAGACCCCCGTCCCTTCTCCATCGCCTATCGAGATGGTCGTTGGCCACTGTCGAACGCCCGTGCCCGCGGCCACCGAGCCGTCCGGGTCGGCCATCACCATGAACCCCGGGCCTAGCGATTCCCCGAGACGGCGAGATTCCTCTTCCGTGGCACTGTCGAATACGACGAGCACACCGGGTCCGTCGCGTCCTCGGCCGGCGTTGGTCGTCCGCAGCCGCTCGAGCTCAACCGTCGAAGACGCGGCCTCCGCACGGACGAACGAGACAGCAGAGATCATCGAACGCACGTCGCCATGGCTCAGGCCTGGCCACGGCGGGCAATTCGGGTCGGGGTGCGTGTGCTGGCGACCGTGCCCGATGGCGAGCAGGGAGGCCAGCATCGCCGGCTGCAATTGGGCGTCCAGTTCCACGCGTTCGGCGGCGGGCTTCGGACTGGGATAGAGACAAACCTCGAGCACGCCGGTCAAGTCGGACGGCCCGATCCTCTCGTCCGCTTTCCAGAGCAGCCCGCCGTCCGGGCTCAGCAATCGCCAGCTCGGCCCGTCGTCGTCCGCCTCGTGCAGAAGGCCTCTCGACCAGGAACCGTCGACGTCCTCGGTCACGACGAGCGGCACCGCGAGACGTTCGCCGACGGCCTGGATGCTCCGGGCGCGCGCAGCCCCTGACGCGTTCAACTCGCCATCCCCGACGACTATGACGACCAAGAGCCCGGCGTCTCGGCGAGTGCAGCCGGCGACGCCTCTCACGAGTGTGCGCTCGTCGTCCTCTGACCATCCGCCGCCGGCGAACACCACCAACGTGTTGGACGATCTGCCATCGGTCTGGACGCCGCTGACCTCGCGGAGGCCGGCCTCCACTGACGCGTCCTCGTCCGTGTAGTGCCTGGAGAAGAACCGCCCGGATCCCACGCGCCACGGGATTATGAACGTGTAGTAGCCGCACGCCTCGCGTGCTGGTCCCTCGAGCGTTTCTCCGGTGACGGGATCGATGGTGGACAACCACAGCCTCAGGCACAACCTGCCTTCACCGTCCAGACCTGGGACGGGACCGACCTCCGAGTCGCGCAGCACAAATCGGTCGCTGAACACCGTGTGCCCTGTCGCACCCGTCGAGGGGAACGACCAGGACCACTCCAGGGCGGTGATGGTCCCGCCCGGGAACCAGCTGTCGAGGGCGGAGAACGTCTCGTCGTCGACCTTGTGCGCGAGTGTGACCGGCCAGATCTGTCGAGGGGCGACCGAGATCGTCCCGCGAAAGACGATGCCGGAGAGGTAGAAGGAGGCCTGATCGAAGTGGGCGTCCGCCTGACCATCGAGAGCCTTGACCTGCTGGGCGACCTCGCTCGCCCCGCTCGAGAGGGACGACAGCGCCGACTGCACGCCGGGATCGGCGATCGCCGCGTTCGTCGCCTGCTGCACTGTCGTGCCGACGTCCTGGGCGATCACCTCCCACACGCCGCCGGGCAAAGAGACGGAGCCGACGACGGCCACTGTCGTTGCCTCCGCGGTGAGCGTCAGCGACTCACTAATCGGGTCGAATTGGAGGCGGAGGGGTTGGCTGATCCGGAAGTTGAAGTCTGGGAGGATCGACTCGGTGTGGGCATGTCCGCTGGCATCGATCAGGATTTGCGCCGACGTGTCCTGCGGGACCCATACCGCTGAGGCCTGGTTGACCTGCCCGTGGTAGACGGTCGAGTCTGTGTAGGCGAACGGTTCAACGCCGATCGTCCACGTCACCGTCGTCGCCGAGGTGAAGTGCCGGAGGTTGTCGACCGCCGAGTTCACGGCCGCCATCACGACGTCCAGGCTCACCGCGACGGCGAAGTCGCGCCCCGCGAGCAAGGAATGCTGGATGGTGTCGATGGACTCGGGCGCTGGGGGGCCGGTGACCGCGATCGGTACGGCTACCGCATTGCCACCGATCGGGACCTCGGGCACCCACGGCAGAAAGGGCGGAGCCGTCTCTGAGACCGAGCCGTCGTCCTCACGGATGCTCTTGAACAACCGCTGCTGGAACTGGCTCGACATGCGCTGCGGCTTGGCGGCGAACGTCGTCGCGAGCAGCGACGCGATCTGCCGGGCGACCTTCTGGCGGGCGGCCCCGACGTCAATGGCGGCGGTCCCGGCCGGGTCGCCCTCGGCGAAGTTGGAATCGCTGTTGAAGACGACCGACCCCTCGACGAGCCGGATCCAGAGATACTGCGAGGCCACCCTGCCCCACCCGAAGCACGAGGGATCGATGTCGACGACCTCGTAGGTCGCGCGGAGCGGACCGACGCTGTAGGTCGGTATGTATGTCGTGCCCGGGTCGGGTCGATATCGCATCCGCACCTGGACGAGTAGTTCGAACTGGCTCGTGGAACCGTTGATCAGTTGGATGAAGGGCGCGCCAATTTGCGCCCACGCACTGCCTCGCACGCCGTCGATCTCATCGTCGTCGCCAAGCCGGAGACCCACGGTGTGGGGAAAGCTCGGCCTGCTCGTGTCCTGCCATGCGTTTTGGTGCATGCTCGCGAGCAGCCGATTGAGCGTGGACTCGCTCGCTTGGACGACCGCGTCGTAGTCCCCGGTCAGGAGATTCGCCATCCCGTCCTCCCGCGTTGTCAGGCCCCAGCTGACAGGCGCGAAACATACTTGTGCGGTTACGTTTGCGAAAGGGGTTTTGCGAAAGACAGGAAGAGCGCGACGGCCTTGTCGGTGCGGCCCACGAGGAAGTGGTCGGCGCCCTTGACGACCTCGACCTCGGTGTTGGTCCACTTCGAGAGGATGGGGCGCGCCGACGACGGTGAACGGAACTGGTCGTGCTCGGGAACGGCGACCAGCTTGGGCCTCGGATCGGTGGCGGCCGGGTAGTCGCCCTCCCTGCGGAGCGGCGGCGCCACCGCGAACCACGCCGTGATCCGCTCGTCGACGACCGACAACGAGGTGTCGGCGCCGAAGGACCATCCCGCGAGCACGAGCGGCAGCCCTTCGGTGATGGGGTGGATGACGTCGAGGGCTGCGACGATGTCGTGTCGCTCACCGCGGCCGTCGTCGAAGGAGCCCTCGGACCCTTCGACACCGCGGAAGTTGAACCGCAAGGCGGCGACACCGCTTTCCGGCAGAGCCGAGAACAGCGCGCTGATGACGATCGACCGCATGCTGCCGCCGTACTGCGGGTGCGGGTGGGCAAGCACCGCTGCGCCCCACGGCTCGTCAGGGACGGCCAGCTCACCCTCGAGGGCGAGGCCGTCGGATGTCTTCAGCGCGATCCGTTCGAGGGCCACTTCGCCGGACGCTACTTTCGAGTGGTAGTGGACGGAGACTCCAAGCAGCCGATCAAGATGCAGTCCGACCGGCTGCTGGTGCAGATCCCAGGAGCCGATGGCGAGCGCAAGTCGAGGGGCGGCATCCTGATCCCCGCGACGGCGCAGCTCTCCAAGCGGTTGGTCTGGGCCGAGGTGGTCGCCGTCGGTCCCCACGTCCGTGGCGTCGAGCCCGGCGACAGCGTGCTGTTCAACCCTGAGGACCGTTACGAGGTCGAGGTCAGGGGCGAGGAGTACCTCATCCTCCGCGAGCGCGACATCCACGCGGTCGCCTCGGAACGCATCGAGGGCGGCACCGGCCTTTACCTGTAGCCCTCGTAGCATGGGGCCATGCCCACCGCCACGCCGATCGGGATCAATGAGCACGACCTGAGCAAGGTCGCGTTCAACGCCGACGGGCTGGTGCCGGCCATCGTCCAGGAGCAAGGGACCGGCAGGGTCCTGCAGCTGTCGTGGATGGACGAGGAGGCGCTGCGCCGCACGCTCACCACGGGGCGCAGCTGGTTCTGGAGCCGATCCCGGCAGGAGTACTGGTGCAAGGGCGAGACCTCCGGCGATCGGCAGTGGGTGCGCGAGGCGTACTACGACTGCGACGGCGACGCCGTGCTCCTCGTGGTCGAACAGGAAGGGCGGGGCGCGTGCCACACGGGCGAGCGCACATGCTTCTTCCGCGCCTTCGGTCCTGATGGTGCAACCCAGTAGGGACGACTTCCGGGCCCTCGCCGGCGGCCACACGGTCGTCCCCGTCTGGCGAGAGATCCTGGCCGACCTCTCGACGCCCGTCTCCGCGTTCCTGCGGGTCGTCGGCGACGAGCCCGGCTTCCTTCTCGAGTCCGTCGATCACGGCGGGCGGTGGGGTCGCTTCTCGTTCATCGGCCGACGGCCGGCGGCCACCCTGGTCGCACGCGGGGGCCGCATCGACGTCGACGGCATTTTGCCGGATGGCATCCCGCTCGACCGCGGTGTGCTCGCCGCCCTCGAGGGTGTCCTCGCCCACTACCGCGCCCCGGTGATCCCCGAACTCCCGCCGCTGCACAGCGGGATCGTCGGCTACCTGGGCTACGACATCGTGCGTGAGGTGGAGCGTCTGCCGAACGCTCCCGCCGACGATCTGGGTCTCCCCGACGCCGTGATGTCGATCATCGGCGACATCGCCGCGTACGACCACTGGAACCAGCGGGTCTTCGTCATCGCCAACGCATGGGTCCCGGAAGGGGCGACCACCGCCGACCTGGACCGCGCCTACGACGAGGCCGCGGCGAGGCTCGACGCCATCGCCGACGACGGTGCCCGGCCGATGGCCGAGCCGGTCGTCGAGCCGCCCGACCGCGGCGATCCGCTCCCCGAGGTGCGCTCCACGATGGGGACCACCTCGTACTGCGACGCGGTCGAGGTCGCCAAGGAGTACATCCTGGCGGGCGACATCTTCCAGGTCGTGCTGGCCCAGCGCTTTGACCTCGACCTCGGCGCCGATGCCTTCGACGTGTACCGGGTCCTGCGCCAGGTCAATCCGAGCCCCTACATGTACTTCCTCCGCCACCCCGACGTGTCGGTCGTCGGTTCGTCGCCGGAGCCGATGGTGCAGCTCCTCGATGGGCGCGTGATCTCCCGACCGATCGCCGGCACCCGCCCACGGGGCACCACCGAGACCGACGACCGCCGGTTAGCCGCCGAGCTCAGCGAGCACCCCAAAGAACTGGCCGAGCACGTGATGCTCGTTGACCTGGCCCGCAACGACGTCGGCCGCGTCGTGCGCTTCGGCACCGAGCAGGTCGACGAGTTGATGACGCTCGAGCGCTACAGCCACGTGATGCACCTCACGTCGCAGGTGTCCGGCGAGCTTGTCGACGGCAAGGGCCCGATCGACGTGCTGCGCGCCACGTTGCCGGCCGGCACCGTGTCGGGCGCCCCCAAGGTGCGGGCCATGGAGATCATCGACGAGCTCGAGCCGACCCGCCGCGGCCCGTACGCGGGCGTCGTTGGCTACTTCGACTTCTCGGGCAACCTCGACACCGCCATCGCCATCCGCACCATGTTCGTGGCGCCCGACGGCCGGGCGTCGGTCCAGGCCGGCGCCGGCATCGTGGCCGACAGCGACCCCGAGGCCGAGGACGCCGAGTGCCGGGCCAAGGCCGCCGCCCTGCTGGCCGCCGTCCCCGCCGCCCGCCGCATGCACCGGAGGACGGCGCTTGCCTGACCTCACCGCGGACTACTGGGCCCTGCGCAACCATGCGGGCGCGGTGTGGCTGTCGCGCGACTTCATCTCCGTCGCCGGACCCGACACCATCACGTTCCTCCAGGGTCAACTCAGCCAGGACGTCGAGAAGCTCCTCGTCGGGGAATCCGCGTGGTCATTTCTGCTGCAGCCCCAGGGCAAGGTCGACGCCCTGCTACGGGTGCACCGCACGGAGGACGACGGGGTGGTCCTCGACACCGACGGCGGCTACGGCGGCCGCGTGATCGAGCGGCTCAACCGCTTCAAGCTGCGAATCAAGGCGGAGCTGGAGCCTCTGGACTGGCGGTGCCTGGCCGTGCGGGGGCCGGAGGCGCACCTGGTCGCCAAGGGATGGCCGGCGGACTGGGCCGGCTTATCTGGCGTCGACGTCGTCGGCATGGGGCCCGAGTTGCCCGACGGCGTGCGGCTGTGTGACCTCCAGGCGTATGAAGCTGTGCGCGTCGAGGCGGGATGGCCGGTGATGGGTCGGGAGATCGACGAGAAGACGATCCCGGCCGAGACCGGTGTGGTCGACCGGGCGGTCAGCTTCACCAAGGGCTGCTTCACGGGCCAGGAGCTCGTGGCGCGCATCGACAGCCGCGGTGGCAACGTCCCGCGCCACCTGCGGGGCGTGGTCGTCGGCACCAACGTCGTGCCGCCGGTCGGCGCGACCGTCGAAGTCGACGGCAAGGACGTGGGCGTGCTCACCAGCGTGGCCGAGTCCCTCGAGCGGCGAGCGCCGGTCGCCCTGGCCTACGTCCGTCGCGCCGTGGAGCCGCCGGCCGACGTCGTCCTGACCTGGGACGGCGGCTCGGCGCCGGCGCGGGTCGAAACGCTCCCCCTCGTGAACTGACCGTGCGCCGGCCCGTCACCGTCGTGGTCCTCGTCGTCATGGCGGCAGCCGTTTTCGTCGCGTGCTCGAAGAAGAGCGGCTACGACTTCCCGCCGCCCCCGTCGACGACTCCCGACGAACAGACGACCGTGCCCGACTTCAGCTCGGTGCAGCTGGCGGGCATCCCCGGCCGCCCGACGACGACCATCGACAACTCCCCGGGCCAGGCCCACATCTCGGGCTTCGTCGTCGCCCCCCAGGGTGCGGTGCCCGGCGCCACCGTGCACATCGAGCGCCTCGTGGGCAACGCCGTGCTCGCCCTCGACGTGGCGACGAACCCCGACGGGTCGTTCCACGCCGACAACGTGCAGGGCGGGCGCTACCGGCTGCGGGCCTGGCGCGTCCCCGATCTGGCGTTGACGACGCCGGTGATCTTCTTCCTCAACGGCAACGAGAACAAGACCGGCGTCAACCTCCAGGTGCAGCAGTACACGGGCACCAGCGTGGCGCCTGCCATCGCCCCCAGCCCACCGACGGTCGGCGACCCGGCCAATCTCGCCGTGCAGGTGACAACGGTCGTGGTCGACCCCACCGGCATCGTGCGGGCCACGCCGGTGACCGGTGTCCAGGTCGATCTGCAGGGCGTCGGAAGCTGGCAGCTCCAGTCGCCGGCGACGGAGTTCACCGACGCCACCGGCACCGCCATCTGGCGGCTCACGTGCACCTCCACCGGCGCCCAGCCCCTGTCGGTCTCGGTCAACGCCACCGACTACCCGTTGAACCTGCCGGCATGTCAGGAGTCGGCGCAGACGGTGCCGTCGTCGCCGCCGAGCACCGGCTTCACCCGTAACACGACGACCACCCGCTTCTAGTTCAGGCGGCCGTCGCCTCGGCGCCGAGCCTGAGGGTGACGACCAGCCGGGCGCCCCCGTTCGCGCCCGGCTCGGCCCGCACACTGCCGCCCATGGCGTCGACCAACTCGTGGACGATGGCGAGGCCGAGGCCAGAGCCCACGTGGCGCTTCGCGGCGCGGGAGACGGTGTAGAAGCGGTCGAACACGTGGGGGATGTCATCGGGCTCGATGCCGGGTCCGTCGTCCTCGACCCATACCTCGACGAAGTCGTCGGTCCGACCCGTTCCCACCGTGATGCGGCTGCCGGCGAAGTCGAGGGCGTTCTCGGCGAGATTGGCGATGATCTGGGCGAGGCGGTCCGGGTCGGCGTCGGCGACCAGTGCGGCGCGCGCCGGGGTCTCTACGGACAGCCGGACGCCGGCCGCTTCGGCGGCCGGACGGAAGCCTTCGGCGGTGTCGGTGATGACCTCGCACACGTCGGTGGCGCGCATGTCGAGCGAGAAGCGGCGGGCGTCGAGCTTCGCCAGCTCCAACAGGTCGCCGACGAGACGCTCGAGGCGCCGGGCCTCGCTGAGGATGACAGCGGCCGCCTGGCCGGGCTTCGCCTTGCGCTCGGCAAGGGCTTCGGCGTACCCGCGGATCGACGTGAGGGGCGTGCGCAGGTCGTGGGACACCGAGAGCAGGAACTGCCGCTCCAACCCCTTCGAGCGCTCGAGGCTGGCGGCCATGGCGTTGATCGACCGGCTGAGGGCCGCCAGCTCGTCGTCGCCGGCGTCGGTCGGAACGCGCACCGCCAGGTCGCCGGCTGCGATGCGCCTGGTCGCGTCTCCGGCCTCCCGCAGCGGCTTCGTCAGCCGGCGTCCGAGGTTTGTGGCGACGACGGCCGCCACTATGAGGGCGCCGCCCGACGCGATCAGCAGCCACAGGGCGGCGCCGCCGCCGATGCGCACAGTGCGGGTGAGCACGAGGGCGAACGGCACGCCGCGTGCGGTCGTTCCAGGCGCGGCGGCGAACGCCAACGACCCATTCACACCGCTGACCGTCTGGCCCTTCTGGAGCTGGTCGAACTGCAGGTCGGACGCGGACACACCGGGCGGGAGGGGATCGAGGGGCTGATCGTTCGGCGAATACCGCACCACCGCTTGGTCGGTGAGCTTGAGGATCCGTTGGAGCACGCGCTGGCGGAGCACGGCCGCCGCCGTCGTACCGCGTGCCGGGATGTCGTCAACAAGCTGGGCGATGCCCTGGGCCTGCTTGCGCAGGTCGCGAACCGTGTCGCGGCGGGACTGGGCACGGATCAGCAACAGGCTGCCGAATCCGGCGACGAGCAAGGCGCCGGCGACGACGGCGACCATGGTGATGGTGAGGCGGCGGGTCATCCCAGCCGATACCCCACGCCCCACACCGTCGCCAGGGGCAGCGCGTCGCCGAGCTTCTTGCGCAGTTGCCGGACGTGGACGTCGACGGTGCGCTCGTCCCCGTACCAGCCGGGTCCCCACACCCCGTCGAGGATCTGCTGGCGGCTCATCGCCAGGCCCGCGTTCTCGGCAAGAAAGTGCAGGAGGTCGAACTCGCGGGTTGCGAGTGCGACGACCTCACCGGCGACCCGCGCTTCACGGCGCCCGGGATCCACTTCGACGCCGCCCACGAGAACGACATCGGGTCTGTCCCTCGGCGGTCCTTCCGTCCTGCGCAGGATCGCCTTGACGCGCGCCACGAGCTCGCGAGGCGAGAACGGTTTCGTGACGTAGTCGTCTGCGCCCAGCTCCAAACCGAGCACCCGGTCGACCTCGCCGTCGCGCGCCGTGAGCATGAGCACCGGCAGGTCGTCCCTGGCCCGCAGGCGCCGGCACACCTCGAGCCCGTCGATGGTGCCGGGAAGCCCCACGTCGAGGATCACCAGGCGGGGGTCCTGGTCGCGGACCGCGTCCAGCCCCTTCTGTCCGTCGTGGGCCTGGATGACGCGGAAGCCCTCCTCGCGCAGGTAGAGCTCGACGAGGTCGGCGATGTGCTGGTCGTCCTCGACGACCACGATCGTCCCTGCGCCGCTGCTGCTCACGGCAGATATCGTGCACACGTTCTGTGAGCGAAGTGTGAACAGCATCGATTTCGCCCCTCACTCCGCTCCGCTCCGTTCGGGCGAGCTAATCGTGCTCCGGGCGACCGGCAAAGCCGGTTCGCCCTCCGCCGCTGTTTCTTTCGCTGGCATCAGGAGGGGGCGCCTTCGGCGCCGAGAGCTGCCGCCAGCGGAGCGCCTTCGGCGCCCACGCGTTCCAGCGAAGACGCGTCTTAGGCTGGACACGCGTGCAGAGCATCCTCGATCGCATCGTCGCCGCCCACCGACGGGCCGCCGCCGAAGACACACGCACGCTCGACCAACTGGAGCGCGCCGCCCTGACCGGGCGGCCGATTCGCCCGTTCCGCGCCGCCCTGGCGGCGCCGGGGATGAGCGTGATCGCCGAGGTCAAGCGGCGGTCGCCGTCCAAGGGCGACCTGGCGCCCGACCTGGAGCCCGCCGTCCTGGCGAAGGCCTACGCCGACGGCGGGGCCGACTGCCTGTCGGTGCTGACCGACACCGAGTTCTTCGGCGGATCGGCCGACGACCTGGCGGCGGCCCGCGTCGCCGTCGACCTCCCCGTACTGCGCAAGGACTTCACCGTTGCCGAAGCCGACGTGTACGACGCCCGCGCCATGGGCGCCGACGCGATCCTTCTGATCGTCGCCGCCCTGACTGCCGCCGAGCTCTCGACGCTTCGTCTCCTCGCCCAAGAACTGGAGATGGCGTCCTTGGTCGAAGTGCACGACGAGGACGAGCTGCAGCGGGCTCTCGACGCCGGGGCGAAGCTGGTCGGCGTCAATCGGCGCGACCTGCGCACGTTCGAGGTCGACCGGGCGCGCGCCGAGCGGCTGGCCGAGGCGATGCCGCCCGGGGTGGTGAAGGTCGCCGAGTCAGGCATTCGCGACGTCGACGACGTCAGCCGCCTGGCCGCCAGTGGCTACGACGCCATCCTCGTCGGGGAGTCGCTCGTGACGTCGCCCGATCCAGCGGCCGCGGTCCGCACGCTGAAGTTGAAATCTGGTTGAAAGGAGCCCGCTGATGCGCTGGACCCTGCCTCCCGACCGACTTCCCGACGCGTGGTTCAACGTGCTGCCGCACCTGCCGACGCCGCTCGACCCGCCGCTGCACCCGGCGACGCGCGAGCCCATTGGCCCGGACGATCTGGCGCCGCTGTTCCCGATGGCACTCATCGGCCAGGAGGTCTCGGCCGAGCCGTGGATCGACATGCCGGGGGCGGTCGCCGACATCCTGCGGCTGTGGCGGCCCACGCCGCTCGTGCGCGCCCGCCGCATGGAGGAGGCGCTGGGAACGCCGGCGCGCATCTACTACAAGGACGAGTCCGTCTCACCGCCAGGCTCACACAAGCCGAACACGGCGGTACCGCAGGCCTTCTACAACAAGCAGGAGGGCGTCACCCGTCTGAGCACGGAGACCGGCGCCGGGCAGTGGGGGAGCGCGCTGGCATTCGCGTGCGGCTTCTTCGACCTGGAGTGCCAGGTGTACATGGTGCGGGCGTCCTACGAACAGAAGCCGTACCGGCGAGTGATGATCGAGACGTGGGGCGGCAAGGTCGTGCCGTCGCCTGTCGACGACCCCGAGCACCCGGGTTCATTGGGCACGGCGATCAGCGACGCCGTTCGCGACGCGGCGTCACGCGAGGACTCCCACTACTCGCTCGGCTCGGTCCTCAACCACGTGCTGCTGCACCAGACGGTGATCGGCCTGGAGGCCAAGGAACAACTGTCCCTGGCCGGCGAGGACGCGCCCGACGTCGTCATCGCCAGCTGCGGCGGCGGCTCCAATCTGGGTGGCATCTCGCTTCCCTTCGTTCCCGATGCGGGCGTGCGCCTCGTCGCGGTGGAGCCCTCCTCGTGCCCCACCCTCACCGGTGGACGCTTCGAGTATGACTTCGGCGACACCGCGGGGATGACCCCGCTGCTGTCGATGTACACCCTCGGCCACGACTTCGTGCCCCCGCCAATCCACGCCGGCGGCCTGCGCTACCACGGCGACTCCCCGATCATCTCCAACCTGGTGAAGAACGGGCGCATGGAAGCCATGGCGTACCCGCAGGGCAAGGTGTTCGAGGCCGCCGTGCAGTGGGCCCGCGTCCAGGGCACGATCCCCGCGCCGGAGACCAGCCACGCCATCCGGGCCGTCGTCGACGAGGCCCTGGCCGCCAAGGAGGAAGGCGTCGAGCGCGTGATCCTCTTCAACTACTCCGGCCACGGCCTCCTCGATCTCCAGGCCTACGACGACTACCTCCACGATCGCTTAGACGCGTAGGAGCGGTCGGTAGCCTGAGTCCGTGTTCGTCAAGATCTGCGGGACGACAACGGAGGAAGACGCCCTCCTGGCGGTGGCCATGGGGGCCGACGCCGTGGGGTTCATCTTTGCCCCGTCGCCCCGGCAGGTCAGCCCCAACCACGTGCGTGACATCGTGCGGCGCCTGCCGCCCGAGGTCCTCACCGTCGGCGTGTTCCGCAACGAATTGCCGGAGCGGGTCGTCGAAGTCGTCAACGCTTCGGGCCTGCGCGGCGCCCAGCTGCATGGGCGGGAGACCCCCGACCAGGCCCACTTCGTCAAGGAGCGGGTGCCGGTGCTGTTCCAGGCCTTCGTCGCCGGCGATCCCAACATCCGCAGTGCCAGGGACTACGGCGCTGACGCGGTGCTCCTCGACTCGCCGTCACCGGGATCGGGCGAGGTGTTCGACTGGCGACTGGCCGATGGTGTGCCCGACGGCGTGCGCCTGCTGATGGCCGGTGGGCTCGGCCCGGCCAATGTCAGCGAGGCCATCGCCCGTGTGCACCCGTGGGGCGTCGACGTGGTGACTGGCGTCGAGTCGAGCCCGGGCCACAAGGACCCGGTGAAGGTCCGCGAGTTCATCGCCGCGGCAAAGCGAGCCGAGCCGCGGCAACCGGCCCCGGTCACCGACGGCCCGTACGACTGGGAGGAAGGCGGCAGCTGATGGCGCTCGCAGAGCCGAGCCCCGACGGCCGGTTCGGCGAGTTCGGGGGCAGGTTCATTCCGGAGTCGTTGGTTCCCGCCTGCCGCGAGCTGGAGACCGCCTTCCGTGCCGCCTGGGGCGATCCGGCGTTCCACGCCGAGTACGAGGGGCTGCTGCGCGACTACGGGGGGCGGCCCACGCCAGTCACCGAGTGCCGCCGCCTGTCCGAGCGCTTGGGCGTGCGGGTGCTCCTCAAACGCGAAGACCTGGCCCACACCGGCTCCCACAAGATCAACAACGTCATCGGCCAGGCGTTGCTCACCCGACGCATGGGCAAACAACGCGTCATCGCGGAGACGGGCGCCGGACAGCACGGCGTGGCCACCGCGACGGCGTGCGCCCTGTTCGGGCTCGAGTGTGTGGTGTACATGGGCGAGGTCGACGTCGAGCGCCAGGCCCTGAACGTCTTCCGCATGCAGCTGCTGGGGGCTGAGGTCGTACCGGTTGGAAGCGGCAGTCGCACGCTCAAGGACGCCGTCAACGAAGCCCTGCGCGACTGGGTCGCCTCGGTTGAGACCACCCACTACTGCATCGGTTCGGTGATGGGGCCCCACCCGTACCCCTGGATGGTGCGCGAGTTCCAGCGCATCCTGGGTGAGGAGGCTCAAGCCCAGTGCCGCGCGCTGCTCGACGGCGCCGACCCCGACGTTGTCGTCGCGTGCGTCGGCGGCGGGTCGAACGCGGCCGGCACGTATGCGGGCTTCGCCGCCACACCCGCCCGGCTGGTAGGTGTCGAGCCCGAAGGGGGCGCCGCGATTGGCCACGGCGTGCCCGGTGTCGTGCACGGCATGAAGTCGTACCTGCTGCAAGACGAGGACGGGCAGGTGCTCGAAGCGCAGTCCATCTCGGCCGGCCTCGACTATCCGGGCGTCGGGCCCGAGCACTCGCACCTGGCGGCCACGGGCCGCGCCACCTACGTCACCGCCGGAGACGCCGAGGTGCTCGACGCCTTCCAGCTGCTCAGTGAGACCGAAGGCATCATCCCCGCGCTCGAATCGGCGCACGCGCTGGCGTGGGTCGTGCGGGCCGCGGGAACCGCCGAGCTGCCTGCCGGCTCCGTCGTGCTGCTCACCCTTTCGGGCCGGGGCGACAAAGACGTGGCCCAGGTCCGGGAGATGCTGTCCTGACTGAGGTCCAACGTGTCGAGCCTGCGCTGCGGGCCGCCCGCGACGCAGGGCGCAAGCTTCTGGTCCCCTACCTCACGGGTGGCCTTGGCACTGACTGGTGCGACGTGGTCGCGGCGGTGGCGGCCGCGGGCGCCGACGCAATCGAGGTCGGCATCCCCTTCTCCGACCCGGTGATGGACGGGCCCACGATCCAAGCGGCGTCGTCGCGGGCCCTGGCCCAGGGCGCCACGCCGGCTTCCGTCGTCGCCGCCTTGGGCGAGGTCGACGCCGGCGTCCCGCTCGTCGTGATGACGTACTACAACGTCGTCTTCCGCGGCGGACACCGTCGCTTCGCTCGTTCGCTGGTCGACCACGGCGTTAGCGGCGCCATCGTGCCGGATCTCCCGCTCGACGAGTTCGGCGACTGGGCGCGAGCAGCCGACGACGCGGGAGTCGAGACCATCCTCCTCGCCGCACCGACGACACCCGACGACCGCCTGGTCGACATCTGTGCCCGCAGTCGCGGCTTCGTGTACGGCGTTGGGCTCATGGGTGTGACCGGCGAGCGGAAGTCGCTGGCCGCGTCGGCGGCAACCATGGCCAAGCGGCTGAAGGCCGTCACCGATCTGCCGGTGCTGATCGGCGTCGGCGTGTCGACGCCCGAGCAGGCGGTGGAGGTGTCGGCCGAGGCCGACGGCGTGATTGTCGGTTCGGCCCTCGTGCGCCGCCTGCTCGCCGGCGGCGGGCCGGACGCGGCGGCCGCGTTCGTGTCCGAGTTGCGGTCCGCCCTCGACTCGATGCAGCCCTCGGCATGACCTGTGAGTTGTGCGAGGCGGCTCGCATTACGCCGTGGCACCACGAGGACGACATCTGCTGGGTGGCCGACTGCGAGATCTGTGACGTCCCCATGGTCGTGTGGAAGCGGCACGGCCCCGAGCCGCCCGACGAGGAGCGCGCCCACATGCTGTCGACCCTCGAGCGCATCGGCAACGAGCGCTTCGGCGAGGGCGGCTTCCACCTGGACGCCGTCATGCGCCAGATACCCGACCACTTCCACGCCCACGCCCGGGACCCGGACTGGTGGATGCGCCGGTTCTCCCGCCGCACCTGAGGGGGTTATCCCCGGGGCGGCCCGGGCACGGCTGGGGATCGTGCCACGAGACCGCCCCGAGGGAAACGGGCAGGCGAGCGGATGCGACGAAGCGTGGCTATCCGACTGCTTGCCACTGACGGGTGCCACTCGCTGTGGTCTTACCCGGGTTGTACGACGCCGACCGCCTACCGTGTCACCTTTGGCGCGAATGGGCAGGTCGTTCGCCTCATTTCCCGATGGGGCGGCAGGAAGCCGGCTGGGGAGCCCCGAACACTGATCAGCACAGGCCAGCCACAACGCGTGGCAACACCGAGCAGGGGCGATGGACGAGAGGATCCCGCGAGAACCCGGCGACGATCGCGCTGAGCTGTTCGCGGAGCTCTACGCGACGCACTACCGGCCGCTCGTCGCCATGTGCCGACGTCTGTCCGGTTCTCGGGACGGCGAGGAGCTGGCCCAGGAGGCCTTCCTCCGGGCGTGGTCGTCGTGGGACCGCTACGCCCCGACCCGGCCGTTCTGGCCGTGGGTCTCGACGATTGCCCGCCGTCTCTGTATCGACCAGGGCCGTCGTCACCGCACGGCTCAGCTGCGGGGCCCCTACGCCATGGCCCGCAACGACGGCGAGGTGGCGACGCCCGAGGAGTTGTACGCCGCCAACGAGGAGTATGAGTGGGCACGCGCCGCCCTCGAGGAGCTGCGGCCCGACCAGCGCCGGGTCATCCGCCTGCGCGACGTCGAGGGTTGGAGCTACGACCGCATCGCCGACCACGAAGGCGTCACCGTCGAGTCCGTGCGCGGCTCGTTGCGACGAGCCCGCTCCCGTCTCCGCCTCGTCTACGCCCGCATGTCCGCGGGCAGTCCGGCGATTGTCGTGCTCGCCGCGCTCCGGGACATTCGCCGGCGGCTGGCTGACGCCGCGCAGAGGGCTCAAAGCAACGCCGCGTCGGCGGGGATGCTCACGGGCCGCGCGGCCGACGCCGTCGCCGCCCTCGTCGTCCTGGCGATGGGGACCGTGCCGGCCGCCGTCCCCGCCGCGTCGGGCGCCGCCGCACTCGCCGCACCGCGCGCACCCAACGGCATCGTCACACCCACCACCTCCGAGCAGCGCGCGACCACGTCGACTGCCCCGACAACGATGCGAGACGGCGGGGCTGGAGGCGCGAGTGGAGCGGGCGCGGGCGCCGCTGCGGGCATCGGCGCCGCGGGCGGCATCGGGGGCGCGCTCGACGGTCTGAACGACGTGCCGGGGCGGGGCGGCAAGACGCCGGAGTCGGCCAGTTTCATGTCGTTCACGGCGTCGCCCAACTACCAGCATGACCACGAGATCTACGCCAGCGGCGTGACGTTCCAAGATTGCGCCGTCGTGTGCCCGGCGTTGTTCCATTCGACCGACGGCGGCGCGCAATGGACGCGCCTGCCCGCCGTCGGGTTCGAGGGGGGGACGGTGATGCTGCCGCCGTCGTATCCCGCCGACCACCGGATCTTCATCGGTGGTCCTCACGCCCTCAAGGTGTCCAGCGACAACGGCGGGATATTCACGCCGCTGACGCCCGCGGGCGGCTTCACCGCCATGTCACCCGCTTTCTCGGCGGGCGACGGCAGCATCCTCGTGGGCGCCATCCCCGGCTGGATCTATCACGACGACACGAAGGCCGTGACGCCGTTCGACATGGTGCCGCAGTCGACGAGCGAGGCGTTGTCGTTCTCCTACGCGCCGGCCTACCCGCGCGATCACCGCATCGTGATTGGTGGGACCGACACAACTCCTGAGCAGAACGCCACCGTCTCGGCCTGTGACGTCTCCAACTGCACGCCGCCCGCGACGCTGGCCGGCGCCACGGGGACCCCCGCGGTCAAGGCGTCGCGGAGCTATTCGACGTCGGGTCTCGCCTATGCCTGGGACGTCGACAAGCTGTACCGCTCGACGGACAGCGGCCGGACCTTCGCACGGTTGCACCTCCCGGCGCCGGGGACGATCGAGGACGTCGCCGAGGACGTCCACGGGCTGCTGTATGTGGGCGTGCTCGACCTCGGTGCCAACACCACCGGCGGCGGGCTGTTCGTCTCACGCGACGCCGGCAGCACCTGGACGCGCCTTGGCCAGGGCACGGTGCTCGACGGCGGCGTGCTCAGTGTGGAGACGCTCCCATCCGGCAACGTCCTCGTTGGCCCCTACGCCTCCAGGGGCGGAGGGCTGCAGTGCTCGTCCGATGGGGGCCACACGTGGGCTCCCCGCTGCCAGTAGGAGCACCCATGCGTCGCACTCTCGTCGTACTCGGCGTCCTCGTTGCCCTGTGTCTTCTCACTGTGCGCCCGTGGGCTGCGCAGGCGAAAGCCATTCAGACGCCGACCGGCGCAACTGAAGCAGGTACGTGCGCGTTCACCAACTACTCGCTGAGCGGCACGTTCAGCCGGGTCGGCGGAACCACCTCGTTCCATCTGGGGGCCACCGGGAGCTGCGTCGGCACGTCGCCTTCCGTGGTCCTCAACGTCGACTTCACCAGCGTCGGCCCGTGGAGCTGCATCGCCGGCGTGGCACGCGGAGCGGGAGCGTTCCAGCCGAGCAACGGCGTGCCGCAAACCGTCGCCGCCACCCTTGTGAACACTGGCGGCGAGTACGTGGTGGAGCTGCACAGCGTGACCGCGGCTGCGGCCGGCCAGATCACTACGCTCCCGGTGCCATGTGTCGAGGGTCAGATCCAGACCACGATCGGCGGCACCGGAACCCTGACGTACGCGACCTGATCGCTTCGTCGCCCTCCCTCGACGCGTGGGTATAGCAACAGCCGCCGGCCCGCTATTGCTGGGATGTGTGCGCTATCCGCACATAACTCAGCACAAGCCGGGCCAGTGGCGTCGGCGAGAGGTGGGCAAGGGAGAATGCGACGGATGGACAACCCAGCAATCGGTGTGCTGTACGCGCTCGCAGTGGCCGCGGTGGTAGTGGGCGTAGATCTCCTGTTCTTCCGCCAAAAGACTTGGTTCTGGGAGCGGCTTGCAGCCAACGTCGGCATCGTGCTGTTGTTCGGCGCGTTCTACTTCAGGCTTTCCCGATAGATCATGAGCGGTGACAGCAGACTGCCGATCTGAACGTCCGGGGCGTGCCTGATGCGCGGCTGGTGAGCGGCGCTCTCCACCGGGCGCACTACCGTCCAGCCATGCTCAAGCCCGGCGACAAAGCACCCGCGTTCCGGCTATCAGACCAGTCCGGAAAGACGATGAAGCTCTCCGACTTCAAGGGCCGGAAGCTGTTGGTCTACTTCTATCCGAAGGCCGACACGCCCGGGTGCACGACCCAGGCGTGCGAGCTGCGCGACGCCAGCCCGAAGCTCGGCGACACCGCGGTTGTCGGCATCAGCCCGGACCCGCCGAACAAGCAGGCCAAGTTCGACGAGAAGTACGGCCTCGGCTTCCCACTTCTTTCCGACGAGGACCACGCCGTGGCCGAGGCCTACGACGTCTGGGGCGAGAAGAAGAACTACGGGCGGACGTACATGGGCATCATCCGATCGGCGTTCCTCATCGACGAGAAGGGGAAGGTCGAGGAGGCCTGGTACAAGGTGAGTCCAAAGGCGACCGCCGAGAACCTGCTGAAGGCGATCGGCAAGTGACGATTACCGGCGCCCACGTCATCCTCTACTCGCCCGAGGCCGACGCGTTGCGGGCGATGCTCACTGACGTCTTCGGCTGGCGCAGCGTCGACGCCGGCGGCGGGTGGCTGATCTTCGCGTTGCCCCCGACCGAAGCGGCCGTCCATCCTTCGGACCGGCCGAACCACGAGCTCTGCCTCATGTGCGACGACATGGACGCCACGGTCGCCGAGCTGAAGGGCAAGGGCGTCGAGTTCAAGCACGAGCCGCGGGAGGAGCGCTGGGGCACCGTGACGACGATGGTGTTCCCCGGCGGCGTCGACGTGCTGCTGTACCAGCCGAAGCACCCGACAGCCATTTGACCTCGCCATAAACCTCTCCAAGTTTCGACATCGGGCGCCCAAACCGTCACGAACGGAACAAGTTCGCGAACTTGGAGAGGTTTAGGCGGTGGTGATGCCGTGGTCGGCCAGGGGGCCGACCGTGAGCCCGGCCGCATCCAAGCGCTCGGCCAGGCCCTCGAGGGCGCCGAGGGTGGCCCGCCAGGAGCCCGGCGCGGACGCGCAGTCGGAGTCGTGCAGGAGGACCGTGACGCCGGGGCCGAGATCGCGGTCGAGCTCGGCGAGCACGCTCTCGGGAGTGGCCTTCTCGCTCCAGTCCTTGCCCCAGGCCGACCAGAGCACGGTGCGCATCCCGAACCGCTGGGCGGCGAGGAGGCCGGCGTTCGACAGCGTGCCGAACGGCGGGCGGTACCAGCGCGGCATCTGACCGGTGGCCTCGGCGACGGTGTGGATGCCCCGAAGGATGTCGTCGCGGACTCGCCCCGGCGGACTCAACAGCTGGGAGCGGTGGTGGTACCCGTGAGCCGCGACCTCGTGGCCGGCGGCCGCCACCTCGGCCGCGACACCCCGGTGGATGTCGGCGTTGACACCCAGCATGAAGAACGTGGCGCGCATCTTCAGGCGGTCGAGCTCGTCGAGGAACAACGGCGTGGATGCGGGGTCGGGTCCATCGTCGAACGTCAGGGCCACGTGGTCGGGCGACCCCAGGCCCGCGAGTCTTGGCAAGTACCGGCGTCGCAGGCTGGCCCGCGTCGTGACGAGCGGGACGGCGTGAGCCGCAAGGGCGGCGGCCGCGCCGGCCGCCAGCGCTCGGCGCATCAGATCTGGGAGAGCGGTGCCGCGGCCAGACCCGAGCTGGCGAGGCTCTGCTGCACATCGAACAAGGTGTGCAGCAGCTCGTCGACGCTCTCGTTCCGGCCGTCGATCACGACAACCTGACCGGCGCGCAGCTTGCCCGACGGCTGGCCGGCGGAGAGAACGACTGACGGCTTGACGATCCGCTCGTGGGCGAGGCGGGCCGACGCCAGGTCGAACCCGTCGATGCGGCGCTGGGGCACGAATTCGCGAGGACGTTCGCCCGTGGCGTCGTGGATGGCCTTCGGCGCCCGCATCAGGTCCGAGCGGGCCCGGCCCCAGTGGACGCGGTCACGGTGGCCCCAGCCGCCGTTCGCCATAGAGACGCCGGCCGCTTGGAGGCGCCGAAGCGCAACGGGCTGGGTCTCGGCCATGCGTCCGGGGACGATCGCGGTGGCGTTGGCCCGGCGGAGAGCATCGGGCACCGACGCGCTGTTGAGATCGTCGGGACTGAAGCGCACCGCCAGATAGACCGACCCGGCATTGTGGGGGTGGGCGATGCCGATGCCGTGGGCCGCAGCGGCGCCCACCCCGGCGGTGAAGGCCGCGTAGGTCGCGGCCAGCGCCGCGACGCCGGCCGTCACGCGCCGCAGTCCGACGCGGCGTGCGGCCGGTACAACAGGCTCGGCGGCGCGCTCGGGTGCGGCAGCCGCGAGGGCGAGCACCTCGTTGGCCGGGTCGTCGGCGAACATCGCCTTCCCCTTGGCCGTCATGGCCCGGCCCGCCAGGCTCGTCGCCCGGTCGAGCGCGGGGAACAGCTCATCGTCGGCAGCGGCGTAGGCCGCCACACCTGCGTCGGCCATCTGCTCGGCGTTGTCTTTGCCGTGGCCGGCGATGGGCTCGAAGCTCACGACGGGCAGTCCGGCTGCGAACGCCTCCATGCACGTGAGTCCGCCGGCGTTCTGGACGATGGCGTCGGACGCGGCCATGAGCGCCGGCATCTCGTCGGTCCACCCGAGGACGTGGCCCCCCGTGCGGTTCTGCAGGCGCTTGCGCAGCTGCTCGTTGTTGCCGCACACCACGAGGGGTGTGTATCGCTCAGAGTCGAGGAGAGTGTCGAAGGTCTTGGCCACGTCGCCGATGCCCCAGGCGCCAGCCACCACGAGCACGAGGCGCTCGTCATCGCCGAACCCGAGCGACTGGCGGGCGTGCGCCCGGTCGGGAAGGTCGGCGTGGAAACGCTCGGGCACCATCGGCCCGGGCGCGGTCGCGGCCCGACCGGAGCGAGCGGCGGCCGCCTCGGCCGACTGCGGGTGGACGCACATGTGAAGGTCGACGCCGGGGTGGGTCCACAGCGGGTGGACGGCGAAGTCGGTGATGAAGGTGGCGACGGGGATGCGGAGCCGCCCCTTCTGGCGGGCCGCTCCGAGCACGAGCGAGGCCATGGGGTAGGTCGAGACGACCACGTCGGCTTCGGCCTGGCGCACCCAGCGCAGCATCCTGCGACGGGTCAGCAGGTTGATGAAGGCGCCGATGGGCTGAAAGACGAGGCGGGACTTGTACCAGAGGCGGTACGTCGCCTCGTAGGACCACGGTGCATACCTGAGCTCGAGCCAGTACCCGAGACGCACGAGGAAACCCATGCGCAAAGGGAACGCATCGAGGAAATCGACCATCTGGGCGTGGTGCCCCCGGTCACGTAGTCGGCGCAGCAATTCGCGCCCCGCCCCGTCGTGCCCCCCGCCCATGCTGGCCGAGACCACGAGGACTCGGCTCTCGTCCACGAACGAGAAACTACCGTGCGCGGCGGCATGGTGGTGGCTTCTGCGCTCGGATCGGCCTTTCTCTATGCGCTGGCTGCCGTATTCCAGCAGCGGGCCGCGGTCGACGAACCCCAGGAAAACTCGCTCCGGCTGCGGTTGCTGTTCAACCTGCTCCGGCGGCCGTTGTGGCTGGCGGGCCTGGTGTGTGACGTGGGGGCGTTCGTCCTGCAGTTCTGGGCCCTCGACCACGGCTCGCTCGTGCTCGTTCAGCCACTCTTAGTGAGCGGCCTCCTGTTCGCCCTGCCGCTCGGGGCGCTGCTCTCCCACGAGCGCATGGGGCGTTCGGACTGGATCGGCGCCGCCCTCGTCGTCGTCGGGCTCTCGGTCTTCCTGATCGTGGCCCGGCCCGACCGGGGGAGCGCCGATGCCGCGCCAAAGGTCTGGGTGATGCTCGTCGTCACCGTGCTGGCCGTCGTCGGAGTCTTGATCTTCGCCGCCCAGCGTTCGACGGGATCCCGCCGGGCCGGGATGCTGGCCGCCGCGGCCGGGACCATGTACGGGCTGACGGCGGCGTTGACCAAGGCGTGCGGCCATCTCCTCGACCAAGGGCTCAAGCACCTGTTCACCAGTTGGAAGCCGTACGCGCTGACGGCCGGCGGGATCTCGGGGACGCTCGTCGACCAGAGCGCCTACCAGGCCGGCCCGCTCAACTGGTCGCTGCCGATCCTCACCGTCACCGACCCCGTGGTCAGCATCGCCATCGGGGCCTTCGTCTTCGGCGAGGGCATCGAGATCGACGGCATAGCGCCATTCATCGAGGCCCTCGCCCTGATCGTGATGACCATCGGAGTTTTCAAGCTCTCGAGGTCGCGCCTCGTCGCCCACGTCAAAGAAGAAGGAGCAGCCGAGGAGCTCCAGTAGCGCTTTACGCTGGCGCCGGGCCCGGGTGGTGGAACGGTAGACACGATGGACTCAAAATCCATTGTCCGAAAGGGCGTGTGGGTTCGAATCCCACCCCGGGCACCTCAGTTCTGCTTCTTACAGGACGTCGTCCTGGACGACGCGGCGGCGGCGGACGACGGGGCCGTCGTCGTAGACCGCGGTGCGGCGGAAGCCACCCCAGCTGTTCCAGAAGAGCGCCGAGAGGATCACGCCGATGACGCCGACGAGCATCAGGATGACGCCGACTGTCTGCAGGTCGATCCCGTTGGTGTGGATGTTCACTGCAAAGGCGAGGATCGCTCCCACCGCGATAAGAAAGATGCTGGTTCCGATACCCACGTTGGTTGCCTCCTCGCGGACCCCTCGGCCCGCACTCAGTGGGAGACGTACCCACTGTGCGGGTCCCTACAAACGCGTGCGGTTAGCCGCGTACTGACAGAGACAGGGCGAAATCAGCCTGACTGTCGGTCCACCAGTCGACGAGCCGGAGGCCGGCCGCGGCGAGTTCCGACCCCACGCCTGCGCGACGGAACTTGGCGCTGATCTCGGTGCGCATCTCCTCGCCGCGGGCGAACTCGACGGTCAGTTCCAGCGCCGGCACGTGCACGGTCTGGTCGACGTCGGACCGCAGCAACATCTCGATCCACTCGTTGTCCTTGTCGAAGCGCGCCACGTGCGTGAAGCGCTCGGGGACGAAGTCGGCGCCGAGGCGGCGGTTGACGACCCGCAGGACGTTGCGGTTGAACTCGGCGGTGACACCGGCGGCGTCGTCGTAGGCGGCTTCCAGGCGGTCGATGTCCTTGACGAGGTCAGTGCCGAGGAGGAAGCCGTCACCGGCGCGCATGCCGCTCGCGACCTGGCCGAGGAAGACGGCGCGCTGGTCGGGGTGGAGGTTGCCGATGGTGCCACCGAGGAAGGCGATGACCCGACGGCCCTCGACGGGGATGCGCCCGAGGTGGTGCTCGAAGTCGCCCGCGATGGCGTGGACGTGGATGCCGTCGTACTCGGCCGCCACGGCCTCGGCCGCGTTTCGGAGCGTGACCTCGTCGACGTCGAAGGGGATGAACCCGCGCAGGTGGCCGGCGTTCGCCATGGCGTCCAGGAGCAGGCGCGTCTTCTCCGACGTTCCCGAACCGAGCTCGACGAGGGTGTCGGCGCCGAAGGTCGCCACGTCGGCCGCGTGCGCCTCGAGGATCTCCCGCTCCCGTCGCGTGGGGTAGTACTCCTCGAGCCTGGTGATCTCGTCGAAGAGCTGCGAGCCGCGCTCGTCGTAGAACCACTTGGGCGGCAGCTCCTTGGGAACCGACGTCAGCCCGCGCGCCACGTCGGCGCGCAGCGCGGCGTCAAGATCGGCGCCGGAGAGAAACGCGTCGACGCGGACGCGGTCGGAACCCATCACGCGTCCCGCGCGCAGCGGAAGCCGGAAAAGATCTGCCGCCGGATGGGGTAGTCCCAGTTGCGGAACGTGGCGCGAATGGCGC
>DASZJL010000062.1:0-2446 GCA_035948135.1 Acidimicrobiales bacterium
GGGCCAGGGCCGCTCGTGGAAGGGCGGGGGCGGCGGCGAGGGCATGACGCCCGAGGAGCTGGCCGAGCTGCTCTTCAAGTCGCTGATGTCGGCGGACGCCGCCATGATGAACGTCGTCGCCCGCAACGCCGTCGACCGCTACGCCGGCATGGAACCGGGCCGCCCCGTCGGCGGCACGTACTACCTCTACCGCACGCTGCGGAACCTGGACCTCGACGCGGTGCTCGAGCGCCTCATGCAGCAGGCGCAGGCCGGCGCAGCCGGCGGCGCGCTGACGGACTTGGAGGAGCGACTGGCCGCGGACGAGTACAAGGCGCGCATCGACAAGTTCCGCCGCGCCGTCGAGACCGAGATCCGCCGCCGCTTGGTCGAGGACCGCGGCGCCGAGGCGCTGGCGCGCTCGGTGCGCAAGCCCTTGCCCGAGGACATCGACGTGATGCACGCGACCCGCGACGAGCTGGCCATGCTGCACCGGGTCCTCCAACCGCTCTCACGGAAGCTTGCCGTGCGCCTGGCGCGCAAGCGGCGCCACGGCCGCAAGGGGCCGCTCGACTTCCGGGCCACGATGCGCCGCTCGCTCTCGACGGGCGGCGTGCCGGTCGAGCCGCGGTTCCGCCACCCGCGGCCGGCCAAGCCGGAGATCTTCGTGATCGCGGACATCTCGGGGTCGGTCGCGAGCTTCGCCCGCTTCACGCTGCACCTGGTGTACGCGATCTCGTCGCAGTTCTCCAAGGTGCGCTCGTTCGTCTTCGTCGACGGCATCGACGAGGTGACGCGGTTCTTCGAGGGCGTCGTCGACCCCGCCGAGGCGGTGGCGCGCATCAACACCGAGGCCGACGTGATCTGGGTGGACGGCCACTCCGACTACGGCCACGCGTTCACCGAGTTCGAGCGGCGCTGGGGCGACCAGGTGACGTCGCGCTCGTCGGTCATGATCCTGGGCGACGCGCGCAACAACTACCATGCGTCCCAATCGTGGGTCCTCGAGGACCTCCAGGCGCGGGCCCGCCGCGTCTACTGGCTCAACCCCGAGCCGCGCGACTACTGGGGCTCGGGCGATTCCATCGTCGGCGAGTACGCGGCCCACTGCGACGACGTCGTCGAGTGCCGCACGCTGCGCCAGCTCGAGAAGTTCGTCGGCAACCTGGCGTGAGCGAGCCGGCGGCAGAGGACCCCGGTTCCGAGGACGGGGCCACCGGCGTCCTGCGGGTCTTCCCACCCGTGCCCGGAGCGACGCGGATCGTGCTGGTCCGCCACGGCGAGGCCGAGTGCAACCTCAACCGCGTCGTCGGCGGGGTGAAGGGTTGCACCGGGCTGACCGCGCTCGGCCGGCGCCAGGTCGCCGACCTGGCCGACCGCCTCTACGAGTCCGGCGAACTGCGCGAGGCGACGACGCTCTACTCGTCGGTCCTGCCCCGTGCGATCGAGACCGCGGAGCGCCTGCGGCCTGTGGTCGGGCCCGGTCCGGCTGCGCTGGGTCCCGTCGTCGAGGACTGCGACCTGTGCGAGCTGCACCCGGGGGAGAGCGACGGAATGTCGTGGAACGACGTCGTCGAAGAGTTCGGCGTGCCCGACTGGGACCGCGACCCCAGCGCGCCGATCGCGCCCGGCGGCGAGAGCTGGTCCAGCTTCATCGTCCGGGCGTCGGACGCAGTCCGGGCGCTGGCCCGGCGCCACCCCGGCGAGATGGTCGTGGCCGCGGTCCACGCCGGGGTCATCGAGGCCACGATGATCTCGTTCCTCGGGATCCAACCCGAGGTGTCCCGCCGGGGTTGGCTCCACATCGTGCACGCGTCGTTGACCGAGTGGGCGTGGGTGCCCGACGAGGACCGCTGGATCCTCCTCCGGTTCAACGACGCGTGCGGTATCCCGCGCGTGTGAGCGCCGCCTGTAGCCTGAGCGCAGGCGCGTCCGTGAAACCAGGAAGGAGGCCGGCCGGTTGCCTGCGTGCTCCCGCTGCCTAGTCGAGGTGTTCCCGGGCACTGCGTTGTGCCCGAACTGTGGTGCCGCCATACGGCCGACCGTCCTGCCGAAGCCGAAGCCCAAGCGCGTCGGGAAGGTGCGCAGGCGGGTCAACGAGCTGAATCGCAAGGAACTGATCTTCGGGCCGGCCACCGTTCTCCTGCTGGTCTCGTTCTGGCTGCCCTGGTACTCCGCCTCCGCCGGTCCCTTCTCGGTGTCCGTCGGCGGGCTGAGCGCCCACGGTTGGCTGTTCATCGCGGTGCTGGACTGCATCGTGTTGGTGCTCTACGTCCTGATCACCGCGTTCGGGGCGGGCGACCTGGCGGACCAGGGACGGATGTCCAAGGAACAGCTCCTGACGATCATGACCGCGGTCAACCTGGTCCTCGTGGTGCTGGCGTTCCTGCTCAAGCCGTCCGGCTTCGGCTGGACCTACGGCGCCCTTCTCGCTCTGGCCGCTGCGGTCGTCGCGTTCTTGCCGTTC
>DASZJL010000063.1:0-40352 GCA_035948135.1 Acidimicrobiales bacterium
GCCGTGTTCTCGACGACGTCGAGATCGGGGAGCAGGCTCGGCCCCTGGAAGACGAATCCCACTGCCCCTGGCACCCGGGGACCGTCCGGTTCGAGCGCCGGCCACGCGACGGACCCAGCGGTCGGGACGTCGAGGGCGGCCATGAGGTGCAGCAGTGTCGACTTGCCGGATCCTGACGGCCCGACGACGGCGACGCGGTCGCCGGGCATGAGCTCGAACGTGGTGCCGTGGAGAGCGACGACTGCTGCCTGGCCCTTCCCGTACGTCTTCGCCAGGCCTTCGGCCCGGACGACGGCGGCGGTCACGCGGCCACCATTCCGTCGACGAGACGCACGACTCGTTGCGCCACGACCGCCACCGCTTCGCTGTGGGTTGCCACCACGATCGCCGTGCCCGCCTCGGCGCGGTCCTGGAGAAGGTCGAGTACCTGGCTCTCGGTGCTCGAGTCGAGCTCGCCGGTCGGCTCGTCGGCGACGAGGACAGCCGGGTCGTTGGCCAGCGCGACCGCGAGTGCAGCACGAACGGCTTCGCCCCCGGAGAGCTGCGCCGGGTAGGCCCGGGCCCGTCCACCGATGCCGAGTCGGTCGAGCAAGTCGCGCCTGCTCCGCGGCCGCGTGGATCCGCCGAGACGCTGCGCGAGGGCGACGTTGCCCTCCACCGTCAGGTGGCCGATCAGGTTGTCGGCCTGGTAAACGACACCGACCGAGCGGGCGCGGATGGCGGCGCGGTCGGCCTCTGACCGGCGGCTGATGGACAGGCCGTCGATCCGAACCGTGCCGCCGTCGGGACGATCGAGGCCCGCGAGGCAGGCGAGGAGCGTCGACTTGCCCGAGCCCGAGGGCCCGACCACCGCGACAGTCTCGCCCGCGTCGGCCGAGAGCGATACACCGCGGAGCGCAAGTACCTCCTCGTCGCCGGCGTGGAAGAAGCGGTAGAGCTCGTGTGCCTCGAGGCGGGGCTCAGTCACGCCGACCAGGAGAATGAGTCCGTCACGGTGCGCCACGGGTCGACGTTGTCCGACCCCTGGGGGCTGGAGAGGGTGATGACCGCCTCGGTCCCCGCCTTCCAGAACTGGTACTGCTCGACGTCGTCGTGGATGACCTTGCCGGTGACCGGATCCGGCGCGCTGTCAGCCCGATAGGTGACGAGCACCGCGGGACCACTCTTGCGCGGCACGGTGCTCACCTTCGGCGTCTCGAAGCACCGACTCTGTGCTGCGATGGCGGGGATGTCCTGGGTCTGCGCGGACTGCACCGACGGGGGGCTCGCAGATGGCTTGAGCTCGACGCGGATGGTGTTCAACTTGTCGGTGAAGCTCGTCGCCGTCCCGGCGTCGGTGCGCGCCCATCCCTCCGGAACCTTGATCGAGTAGCTCCCGCCCGGCGCCGCGAACGCGACGTAAGCCTGGTTGTCAGGGATGTCTCCGGGCGGCGTCACGTCGCCGCCTCCACTTGCCTTGCCCGCAGACGCTGCGGGCCCGCACGTCGTCGCCGGCGGCACCGTCGACGAGATCGGTGCCGCGGTCGTGCTGGTCGACGTTTTGGGCGGGGCCGCGAGATGCTTGCTGCTGCCGCCGCTGGAACAGGCGGCAACGACCAGGCCGGTGGTGGCGAGAGCGAGGAACGCCTTCACAGGCCGGAGCGTACGAGTGAGCGGGTTTTCAGACGGTGGGGTGAAGGTTCGCGCCAGGCAAAATGAGCAGGGTCCGATCCCGTTGTCACCGTAAGCTGCGTCTGTGAGCAGCCCGGAGCTGCTGATCGTCGAAGACGACGAGGTCATCGGGCGTTCGCTCTGCCAGACCTTGCAGGCGGCCGGGTATGCCGTGCGCTGGGTTCGGACGGGAGCGGAGGCGACGGCATCCAGTGGCATGCGCCTCGTCATCTTGGACCTCGGCCTTCCCGACATCGACGGCCTCGATGTGTGCCGGCGCCTGCGTGCGACCGAGCCCGACGTCGAGATCCTGATCCTCACGGCGCGCGGCTCGGAGATCGACGTCGTGGTCGGGCTCGACGCTGGCGCCGATGACTACTTGGCGAAGCCCTTCCGTCTGGCCGAGCTCCTCGCCCGGGTGCGCGCCCGTCTGCGTCGTGAGCGCGACGACGGCGAACGAATCCGGGTCGGCCCGATCACCGTCGATCGGGGCGCGCGACAGGCCTTCGTCTCCGGCGACGAGCTCGACCTGCGCCCCAAGGAGTTCGACCTGCTGTGGGCGCTGGCCGAGGACGCGGGGCGCGTCGTGCGCCGCGAGCGACTGATGGACGACGTCTGGGACGAGCACTGGCAAGGGTCGACGAAGACGCTCGACGTCCATATCGCCGGCCTGCGGCGCAAGCTGGAGGACGCGGGGGTCGGACAGTCGATCGCCACCCTGCGCGGCATCGGCTACCGGCTCGACGTGCCGTGAGACGCCGGATCCTGCTCTCCATCCTGACTGCCGCCCTCGTGGCCGTCCTGCTCTTCGGCGTGCCGCTGGCGCTGGCCGTCGGCCGCTTGTACCGAAGCCAACAACTCACCCGCCTCGAGCGAACCGCAACGGCCGCCGTCGGGCGGGTGTCGGTCCTCGGCCTGCGCGCGTCCGACCCCATCGAGCTCCCCCGCGTCGAGAAGGGCACCCACCTCGCCGTGTACGACAAGGCGGCCCGGCGCGTTGCGGGCGTCGGTCCGCAGTCGGGTGGGCGGACGGTTGCTTCAGCGATCGCAGGCCGGGTGACGCAGGGGACCGAGTCAGACCAGCTGGTCGCGGCCGTGCCGGTGGTCGAAGAAGAACAGGTGGTTGCCGCGACCAGAGCTGCCGCGCCTCTCGACGTTGTTGAGGCCAGGACCCACCGAACGTGGCTGGTGATGGCCGCGCTCGGCGCGGCTGCGATCGGTGGCGCCGCCCTCATCGGGAACCGCCAGGCTCGGCGCCTTGGGGAACCGGTAGTGGCGCTCGCGGCCACCGCGTCGCTTCTGGGAGAAGGTGACTTTGGCGCCCGCGCCGCCCGGTCCGGCATCGCCGAGCTCGATAGCGCGGCGGCGGCGCTGGACCAGACGGCGTTGCGGCTCGGTCATCTCGTGGACCGGGAGCGAGCGTTCACGGCCGACGCGTCCCATCAGCTGCGCACGCCTCTCACGGCTCTTCGCTTGACGTTGGAGGCAGCGCTCGAAACCCCGGGGGCGGACCTCCACGCTGCGATCGAGGGCGCTGTTGCCGAGGCGGACCGTTTGGAGACGACGGTCGACGACCTCCTGGCGTTAGCCAGGGACGTGCCAGCGGCGCGCACCGCAGTTGCGCTCGACCAGGTCGTTCGTGAGGTCGAAAGCCGATGGCACGGCCCATTGGCGGCCGCGGGACGCCCTCTCAGGACAAACGTGGACCGCGATCTGCCCACCGTCGTGGCGTCGAGGTCGGCGCTTGTCCACGTGCTCGAGATCCTGCTCGACAACGCGTCGCGCCACGGCGCGGGTGCGGTAACGGTGTCGCTGCGCCGCGCCGGCAAGGGCGTGGTGATCGACGTTGCCGACGAGGGTCCGGGCATCCTCGGGGACCCAGCGGTTGTGTTCGCGCGCCGATCTCCCTCTGAGCACGGTCACGGCATCGGGCTGGCGCTGGCTCGCTCCCTCGCCGCGGCCGAAGGCGGCGAACTGGTCCTCCGGGTGTCGGGACCGCATCCGGTGTTCTCGCTCGTGCTGTCAACGACGCAACCTCGACCGAGCACACGGTGTGAGCATGTGCACGGTCTGCAGGATGGTTAACTGACCGCGATGAATCGCGTGTTCGGCCACGAGCGGGGCCGCTACTGGCCCGAGGTCTTCATCGTCTCGTGCTGGGTGCTGGTGTTCGTCGCCACGGACTTCCTCTTCCGCGACGACGAGTCCGTCGCCCATAGGGCGGCCCATCTCGGACTGTGGCTCTCGCTGGCCTTCTATGTCGCCGTCGTCATACGGGAGCATCGCTCGAGCGAGTCCTGAGACTCGCGCGGGCTAGCCGGCGGCCAGGGTGGTGCTGAAGCCGCTGCCGGTGTACGGGGTGCACTGGGACGGGCTGGCCTGGTAGGTGACCTGGTCACTGGTCGACCTCTTGCTGGTCCCCGCCGGCGTGGTCACGGTGACATCGCGGACGCCGCTTCCCGGCGGTGTCGCGGCCTCGATGTAGTTGGCCGACAGCACCTGCACGCCGGTCGCCGGAATGCCTCCCACCGAGACGGTCGCCCCGGGATCGAACCCGCTGCCGCTGATGAGGATCTGGTCACCGCCCGCGGTGTTGACGTTGCTGGGCCCGACCATCGTGACCGCTGGTCCGTCACGATCGAGCAAGGCTCGATAGGGGGGCTCGAGACCGGCGCCCTTGAGAATCCCCATCGCCGGTTCGACCTGAGCAGGAGGCGGGTTCTCACAGATCGTCGTGTTGTTGGCCGAGTTCACGTCCGTATACGGGAAACACGGGTAGCCGGGGCCCCCGTTGGCAACGAAGTTGTTGACGAGCTCGATGTGACCGATGGTGTGGCACCCGCCCGAGTCGAACGAGTCGAAGGGCTGGAAGTAGTCGAGGTTGTTCTCGATGTCGACGTACTCACTGCCCGCGTCGGTGTAGAAGGTGAAGTCGGTGTTGGGGCCGAGGTAGGCGATGTTTCCCGTGAGCTGGAGCTGGTCTCCCCAGCCCTTGGCCTGCGGACCGTTGGAGTAGATCGCGCCACCGTCGCCGAGTGTCGTCATGTAGTTGTAGATGACGTTGTCGGCGATCACGTTGTGCGAGTTCATGTTCTGGTCGCTGTTCGGGCTGGCGAGATTGGTGTGCCACCCGCCCCAGCCGATCGAGATGCCCGTGTAGGGAAGGTCGTTCAGCTGGTTGTGGGAGACGTTCGAGTTCCGCGAATAGCCGAGCCAGATGCCGACACCGCCCAAGTACTGGTTGGCGACATCATGGATGTAGTTGTCGGTGATGGTGTTGTCGGTGATGTCGCCGGAGTCGATGTCGTCGGTTGAACCCAACTGGATCGCCGACGCGGCGATGTCGGTGAACTCGTTGCCTTTCACGAGATCGCCTTGCGCGCCCTTGATCGGTCCCGCGGTCGGGCCCCGGTAGAGGTCGAGCCCCGCGCCTCCGAGGTGGGAGAACGTGTTCCCGGTCACCTCCACGTTGCGGGTATTCGTGAGCACGACGTTGGCGGGCGTGCGGGTGAACGACGCGAAGGGACAGGTGCCAGGCGGGTTGGAGTAGTTGCACGTGCCTTCGGTCTTCGCGGCGTTCGCCCCGGTGAGGGTCCAGTCGGCCTGCATCTGTGCGAACCCGTCCGGCGTGTCCGGTCCCGTCCACCCGCCATAGGAGAACGTCAGACCGCTGATAGAGAGGTTGCTGACGCCGTCGATGTTGACCAGCGTCTGCAGCCCGGGCGCGAGGACTGCGTGCTTCGAGGGATCCTGACCGTCGGCCGGCATGTAGTACAGCGTGTGAGCATGGCGATCGATCGACCACGTGCCCTTGGTCATCAGAGCGGGGACGTTCTGGAAGAAGTCCGGCGTCTTCTTCGGAGACAGCCCCGGGAAGCCGCCGCTCGGGCTGTTGAACCAGCCGAGCTCCTGCACGCCTTCGCTGGGCATGTGGAGGTTGTCCCAGCAGGGCTGGGCCATCGTGATAGTCGAGCCGCTGATCGAGGCGACGTTGCACGACGTCTGGGTCCAGACCCCGTTGCCGAAGGTGAATACGGCTGCCATGTCGGTCGGGTCAGGCCAACTGTCCATGACCGTCGACGTCATCAAGAAGCCGGTCGGGGTCTGGACGAAGTTGGTGTTGGTCGGCAGGCCGGTCGAGAGCGGCAGCCGCTGACCGTCCACGAACAGCTGACGAGTGTCGAAGCCCACAGGGGCTTGCCAGACGCCGGCCTTGGGGCCCGCTTTCCATCCGGTGATCGGCTGTGCGCCGCTCAGCACCGGGTGGGCGCCGGGAGCAGGACCGTAGACCACACCGAAGCCGTGGACGCCGCCGTCGTGGGGTCCGAGCGTCAGGGGCTCGGTCAGGGTGTAGACGCCGTCCTCGAGTTGTACGTCGATCTCCGACTGCATCGTCGGGACAGAAGCCTCCGCCGTTCGCTGGGCAGTAGTCAGGCTGCAGGGCGTGCGCTGGGTGCAGGCCCTTCCCCTTCCGTTCGGTGAAGCGACGATGACGTGCGGCGGCGGTGACGATGGCGGGCCGCCGTCAGTTGGCGCGTTCGTGACGCCGATGTCCTGGTAGGCGATCGACGCAGCCTGTGCGTTGTCCTCCCACGCCGCGACCCCGCACGCGCCCTGCTCGTTGCACCCGATCGTGCCCTGGTTCGGCGTGGTGATGGTTGCCCTGATGGACGTGGTGATCGTGTAGTCGCCGCTGGTGTTGATCGTGCCGTGCACCGCCGTCGCAGCGTCACAGTCGCTGCTGCCGGTGACCACCGCCGCACATTCCTCGAGCGTGAACGGCTGCGACGGGATCAGGCCCGTCCCGGTCACGGTCACCTTCTGCCCGTCGATCAGCTTGTCGACCGGCGAGACCGCGAGGGTCGTGACCGCGGGAAGCGCTCCGCCCCGATCTCCCGGGTTGGCGATGGCCGGCCCGACGGTGGCGGTCGCTCCGACCAGCACGGACGCGCTGAGCGCGATGGCAAGCCTCGCCCGCGACCTCGTTCGACCCACCCCCCTCAAAGGACCCCCATGCCGAAGGGAATGATTCGACCAATACGGTCGAATTTCCTGCGTGTGGGTTCTTAGAAGGTGTCCCGCCGAAAGACCGCGGGGACCGTACGCAGAAGGACCGTGACGTCCGTCCGAAACGACACGGCACCGACGTAGGCAAGATCCAGCGCCGTGGCCTGGTCCATACGACCCGACCGCTGCGGCGAGACCTGCCACAGGCCGGTGATGCCCGGCTTGACGGCGTGACGTCGATGCTGCCACGCGCTGTAGGTCGCCACGACACCCGGGAGCTCGGGTCGCGGGCCGACAAGACTCATGTCGCCAAGCAGCACGTTGATGAGCTGGGGCAGCTCGTCGAGGCTGCTCTTGCGCAACAACTTGCCCAGAGCGGTGTGGCGGGGATCGTCGGGGTGCTTGTGGTTCTGACGCCGGTCCTCGCCGACGAGTTGCAGGTGCGTGCAGCGACGGTCGTGCGCCATCGTGCGGAACTTGAAGATCACGAAACGCCGTCCACCCAGGCCGACTCGCTCCTGGCGGTAGAGCACGCCGCGTCCGAGCTTGATTCGGATTGCCAGGGCGATGATGACCATTGCCGGCAACACGACCAGCAGCAACGCCGCCGCCGCGACGCGGTCGATGCTCGGCTTCAGCCACCGCTGATACGGCGACGGCGGTGCGAGCGGCGCGGCGGATTCCTCCCGGCTGCCGTCCTGGTCGGCACCGACGGGGGTCAGACCCAGCAATGCACTCATACCGGCCTAATAGTCCCCCGGGGGCCGATAGTTCCGCTATCGGCCAAATGGCCGAGCAACTCCTATTGCGACAGGCGTGGACGTAGGCGTCAACCCGGGCTGCGCGCCATATCGTGCGCACTCGTCGGATCGAGTCCGGGAGGCGGGTCGAGTGGAACGCGGCGCTGGCAGATGGCAGGTGATCTCCGTCGTGCTGGCGGTGGTTGTGGTGGTCCTCGTCCTGGCCTTCGTGCTCAAAGACGACAGCGGCGACAACCACGCGACGAGTACCTCGGTCGGCGGCGTCGCGGCCGTCAAGGCCGGCGGGACCGGCGTCACCCGCACGCCGCTCGGCGAGGCGGCGCCGGCCAACGCGCCCGGCCAGACGCTGTACCTCCAACAGGTCACGATCGCCGCGCACGCCAAGCTGCCCGAGCACTTCCACCAGGGGACCCAGGTGGCGCGCGTGATCTCCGGCACGCTGACGTACAACATCGTGTCAGGCACGGCGGCTGTGACCCGCGCCGGCGGCAAGACCGAGGACGTGGCCGCTCCGAACACGGTGTTCCTCCATCCCGGTGACTCGCTGGTCGAGACGAGCAGCCTGGTGCACTTCGGAGCGAATGACACCGGCGAGCCGGTCGTGATCGAGCTGGCAGCCCTCCTCGAGAACGGCGCCCCGCTGGCGACGCCGGTGGGGTCCGGTGCGACGGGCGCGGCGCTACATCTCACGGCCCCACTGGCGTCCCAGGCGCGCACGCTCATGAACGTCGGGCCTCAGGGGTCGGTCGTCTACGGGTGGAACCGGCTTACGGGGACGGCGACGCTCGACGGAAAGCCCGTGCCCGTCGACTTGCTCGGCGACGTGAACTACACGTCGGGAAGCGGGCCGTTCTCCGGCTTCATCACCTTCAAGTTCAACGACGGGGCGACACTTGCGGTGGCGATGCAGGGTGCGGCTACGCAGTCGGCCGATGGCGCCTCCACGGTCGTGGCCACACTCGGCGTGCTGGGCGGCACGGGCAGGTACGAGAAGGCGACCGGTACCGGCACGTTCGTCGGCTCTCGCCCGGCGGCGGTCGGGGCGACCGTCGCCGCCACCTTCGACCTCCAGGTCGCCGGTGGGTGATCGACTGTGCCGCTACCCCAGCCGGCGAAGGATGTTGCGGGTGATCTGTTCGACGTGGGGGTCGCGTCCCGCCAGACCGTGGGCCCAGTCGGTCGAGCCCGACGTGATCACCGTGGCTCCCGCCTCGTTCGTATAGGTGCCGAGGACGGCGTGGCCGTGACGGATCCGTTCCATCGCCTCCGCGTCACGCGTTCCGAAGACGCGTGACGCGATGTACTCCAACTCGCTCGGCTCTCCCGGCTTCGGAGGCCGGGGCGCGGACTCGCGGGTGAAGTGTTGCGTCGGACAAGTGCCGAGGATCTCGAAGGTCGACGGTGTGCCGTCCTCACCGGTGGGATACGGCAGCCCGTCCCGGTACGTGAACACGCAGCCGTCGCACTCGTAGCCGACAACGGTCGCATTCGCGCCGAGCACGTCCCCGTAGCCGAGGCCCGTGGCATCGAAGATCCAGTGGCCGGCGCGGTGCACGGTGTAGCCGCCGAGTCCGTTCGTCACGTTCCGGCCGATGCGGTGGTAGCCGCCGCGGGTGAAGCTCACGCCCGTCATGTGGTTCTCGGGACGGCCGGCCAGCACGTCGGACCAGAACGTCGTGACCTCGCGCTCCCGAGCGGTGCCGAGTAGGGGGTCGTCCTTGAAGAAGCCCTTGTAGCCGACCATCACGTCGTGGTCGTCACCTTCGATTCGTACCTGCCAGAGCGACGTGTTGCCCGAGAAGAACGCGGCGTTGCCGCCGCGCCCGACGAAGGCCTCGACCGTGTCGCGCATGCCCTTGGACCAGTACTCGTCGTGCCCGACCGAGAGGTACAGCGCCGAGCCGTCCAACACCTCAGGGTGGTGCTCGAGGTCGGCGTTGGTGGCCACGCCGATCTCGAAGCCCTCGCGCTCGGCCCACTGGATGAACGGCAACTCCCAGTCCGGCCACCCGGCTGACCCGGCCCACTCCGACAGGTGGTTGAGCCGGACGTACCCGACGTGGGCCGCGTTCTGCGGGTCGGGCTCGCCCGTGCCCGTCACCCGGCGGCCCTTTCCGGGCGGCTTGTAGAGGTAGCCAGCCGCCATTGGGCGCCTCATCGACACCTCAGTGCCTCCGGTGTACAGGTTCGGTCCGCCGAAGTCGTTGTAGGCATGCCAGGTGTTCGTCGCCAGGGCCAGCACGATGCGCGCCGCCACCGGACGAACGACGAAGAACGCGTAGTCGCGCCGCACCTTCTCGGCGACGGTGATCTCCAGCGCGACCTCGTAGTAGCCCGACCGCCACGCGGGGTCGACGTCGAGCGTGAGCGCGACCGGCCAATTGCAGCCGCGCGAGGCCGCGTCGTTGGGTATCGCGTGCTCATCGACGGCGACCGCGTGCGTGGAAAAGACAACCTCCCGCCGGCCGCCGACGCGCGCCACCTCGACTCGCACGGGCCGGCCACCGGACGAGGAGAGATGGAGGTCGACGCGTTCACCGCCGACGACGGACTGCGGCCAGCAGTACCCCGTCACCACCTCGCGACCCATCCTCCGACCCTAACTTCGACCCTTTGACGACAGCAGAACGTGGGGATCGCTCTGTTGCCGGTCAGCCCCCTTGTTGGTTGCGACCGCCTTGGTCGAACCCGCCGGGACCCAGCGTGGCCTGGAGCCCCTGTGCCAACTGCTGACGCTGGGACGGCGTCAGCTTTGCGTCGGCGTGCAGCCCGAGCCAGTAGTAATACGACGGTGGCATCGAGCCCCTGAGGACGGTGCGGGCCGCCCGCCCGCCCCCTCGTCCCGGCTGCCATTCGTCGAAGTTGAGTTTGGCTCGGCCGTCGTCGACGTGGTTCTTGATCCACCATGAGACGGGAGCGATCTTCTCGAACCAGTAGAGGTGCGTCTGATTGCTGTGGCAGTTGAAGCACGCCGTTTTCGCCAACGCGAGCGTCTGAGGGCTGTCCCATGTCGGCTCGTGTCGGGCGGGCGGATTCGTCACTCGATTCGGCAGCAACTGGATGAGTCCGAAGATGGCGACGAGGCCGATGATCACGCGGCCTACGGTGAGCCTCACACCCGCTCCAAGCTCAGGGCGAGCACCGGGCAGGCCGCGACGGCACGACGAGCATGACTCAGAACATCGCGCCCGATGGGCTCGCGGTCCACGATCGGGAATCCCCAGTCGTCGAGTGTGACGCGCTCGGGAAACAGCTCGGCGCACACTCCGTGTCCGTCGCAGATGATGGGGTCGACCTTCAGACGGACGCTCATCGCCAGGAGTCGCGAACCGGGTCGGGGAGCGGCAGCACACTTCGGTGATGGGGGCAGTGGCCCCCGCGCAGATGCCGGTCGAGTTCGTGCTGGAAGGTCATCAGCGAACTGCGGAGAAAACGGGCCGCGCCGTCCGGGAGCCGGCACGCACCCCGACCCTCGATCTGCTCGACCCACCGAAGCAGCTGCACGGCGGCGTCCCTCGGTGCCCGGCCACGGGCCACGGCGCCCGCCGCGTCGGCGACTGACGCGAGCCCATTGACGCACGAGCCGCACTGCCCCGCCGTCGACGCCGCCAACCACGAGACCACCCGGGCAGCTTCGATGACGCCGCACGCGTCGGGCGGCAGGACCACGACGACCCCGCACCCCAGCCCGCCGCCGTAGCGGGCGAGACCGTCGCAGCTGAGGTGGGCGTCGGACACCTGCCCCGCGCTCAGCCACGTACCGAAGTAGCCGCCGACGAGCACGGCCGCGGGGTCGAGGGATGCACCGGCGCGCTCGAGCAGACGCGGCAGCGCCGCGCCGATGGGGATCTCGTAGACGCCCGGTCGGGCCACGGCGCCGGAGACGGTGACCAGCGTCGAGCCCGGCTCGGCACGCATCCCGATCTCCCGGAACCAGGTCGGGCCCCAACGGACGATGTGGGCGGCGTGGGCCAGTGTCTCCACGTTGTCGACGAGCGTCGGGCGCCCACCGACGCCCCGCTCGTACGGCCGCGGCGGCATCGTGGGTTTGGCCTCGCCGCCGTTGAGCCATCGGACCAACGCTGTCTCTTCTCCGGATACGTAGTGAGAAGGCACACCGACGAGACGGAGCGGGACCGATGCCGGTTCCGAGTCCGCCCGCTCGTCGATCGCCCGGCGCATCGCCGCGAGCGCATTGGTCGCGTGGCGGTCGACGCAGACGACCACCTCGCGCGCGCCGACGGCCGCCGCCGCGACGAGAGCGCCGTCCACCACCAGGTGAGGTGCGCGGGCCAAGAGCAGCTTGTCTTTCCCGCTCGCCGGCTCCCCCTCAGCGCCGTTGACGACGACGACCGGCCGGCCCGAGCCGGCGGCGACGGCCTCCAATTTGCGGGCCGTGGGAAAGGCACCCCCTCCCTTCCCACGCAGGCCGGCGCGGGCGATGGCATCGATCACGTCGGTGCGGGGCCGCCGGCTTGCGTGCGGGATGGGGCCGCCGAGACGCCGGTGCTCGGCCATACTCACCCATGACGCAGCGACCTCGGCCAGCAGACGCGGCAGGCGCGGGGGCGCGGCGGCCCCGTCGAGCAACGGGACAGCGACGCTCATGGGCGTGCCCCCTGCGAGCCGAGGAGCTGAGCCGGGGTTCCGGCCGTGCGCGCCCAGCCTGGATGCAGCGGACCGACGACGAGCCAGGCCGCGAGGGCGATCGGTACCACGATCGCCGACGCGAACGCGGTCAGACGCGCACCAGCGTGGCTCGGCCAGCCGACGGACGCCCGCCAGAAGACGGCGGCCGCGACGAGCGCCACCGCAACGGCGTCGATGACCAGCATCCACCTCTGCGTGGTGTCGCTTCCCGTGCCGGATCCGTGGAGCACCGCGAGCGGCCAGCAGGCATACGAGGCCCAGTGGACCGCTCGCCACGTCTGGTAGCCGATCCGTACCCGGAGCAGGCTCGTGACCGCGACGGCGACGAGCAGGTCGAAGGCGACGGCGCCGAAGCCCACCCAGAGCGGTCGGTAGCCGGACGAGAAGGGAACGACAGCGTCGAGCCAGCGCAGCGGCGCGAAGGCATCGAGCACCGCCGTGGCCACGTGGACGGCGAGAAACACGAGCACCACGAGCGAGATGTTGCGGTGCAGCCATTCGAGGACGAAGCGTGGCCAGCGTGGTGATGACCACCGCACGGACGTCACGATCCCCAACACGACGGCGGTCGTCAGCAGCAGGAGTGTCACCACGCCCGTTCCTCGCGTGAGGTACCACAGCGCCTTGGAACCGCTGGTGCCGAGAGCCAGTGTCACGGGCCGGCGTCCGCGGGCCAGCCGCCCACGCACAGCACCGAGCCATCGCTGCGGACCAGCCTGGCGGGCAGCTCGTGGCGCGCGAGCCACTCCGGGGCTCGTACGCCACTGACGATCGCTGCGGTCGACGCGGTGTTGGCATCGACGCAGGATGCGGCGGCCACGCTGACCGTGCGCCACACCTCTGCGGCCGGTTCGCCACTGCGCGGGTCGACGACGTGATGCAGCTGGCGTCCGCCCCGAGACCACCGGCGCACGGTGGTGCTCGACGTCGCGACGCCGCCGTTGACGATCTGAATCGTCGCGGCCAGATCTGTGTCGTTAGTGCGATGCCAGTCGGCGATGCCGACGGTCCAACCCGATTCGGGCGCCGGGCCGCCCACCGCGATGTCGCCGCCCAGTCCAATGAGCACCCCGCATCCCAGCTCTTGCGCGACGCGTCGAGCGGAGACGTCAGCCGCCCAGGCCTTCGCCGTCGCACCCAGATCGAGCTGTGCGTCTGGCGGGATCTCAACGGTGCTGCCGCGGAGCCGGATCCGTTGCCAGCCGGCGACCCGCCCGACCTTGACGACTGCGGGCCCGGCGCGTGGGACCGACCCGAAGTCGGTGTCATAGCCGAGGACACGCACGGCTGCACCGACGGTCGGGTCGACGGCGCCGTCGGTTTGGGCCGCGGCACGAAGGGCAACCGCCAGCGCATGACGGAACAGGGGACTGACCTTCACGGGGCGACCGGCGGCGCGGTTGAGCGCCGTCAACTCGGAATCGGTCCGGAAGCGGCTGCACGCCTTGTCGATGACGTCGAGCTCGTCCTGCACCAGCCACTGGGCTTCGGTGAGCTTGTCGGGCTCGGTAACGACGACAGTGGCCTCGCTCCCGAACATGGGGAACCGGACGCGCGTGAGGGTGTCCACTACGAGCCGCCCGAGACGGCGTGTGGCCGCACGCGGTGCGTCGGGGCGACGACCGGCGCGGCCGTCGCGGGCGGGCGCGTCGGGACAACCGCACGAGGCGCGGTCGCTGGGGGCTGCAATGCGCGGTGCACGACCCCGGCCACTCGTGGGGCTGCAGTTGTCGGTGACGTCGTCGTCGGAGGCTCAGTGGCCGTGACTGCAGCGGGCGGAGCGGCCGCGTCGGCTGGAGGACTGACGGCGGCCGCCCGCTGCCCGCTGCGACCTGGGAATGCGTGGGCGGCGATGACGGAGAAGGTTCCAGAGAGGGCGACGCCGGCGGCTACGGCGCCACGGGTGATGCCGGAGACCCGCCGCAGGCCCGCGTCGCGCGCCGCCACAGACGGGCGACTCACCATGGGTCGACTGTCGCGACCGGACCTGAAGGAAAGGTGAAGGGACGGTCAGGCGGGGTGACGGGCGCCGTTCCCGTTCCCCGTCGGCAGGCGAAGCTCGAGCAGGGCGCCGCCTTCGGGATGGTTGGACGCCGACACGGAACCGCCGTCGGCGTCCGCGACCTGGCGCACGATGGCGAGCCCGAGCCCCGAGCCGGGCAGGCCGCGGGCGGCCGGCGACCGGTAGAAGCGGTCGAAGACGTGGGGGAGGTCCTCCGGCGCGATACCTGGGCCGTGATCCCGTACGACGACGGCGCCGTCCCGGCTAGTGATCTCGACGACCCCGTTCGTCGGGCTCCACTTCACGGCGTTGTCGAGGAGGTTGGCGACGGCGCGCTCCAGCCGCGCGTGTCCGGCGCGTACAACGCTCGGGCGCAGGTCGACGTTGAGCTGCACGGCTTTGGTACGCGCGTGACTCTCGCTACGAGCGATGACTTCCGCGACGACCTCGTCCAGGGAAAGGTCCTCGGCGTCGGTGTCGGGCTCCTCCCCACGCGCCAGCTCCACCAGGCTCGCGACGAGTCCGGTGAGCTCGTCGGTCTGGTCGACCACGTCGCTGAGCAACTGTTCGCGCTCCGTCGGCGAGAGCTCTTCCACGCGCCGCAGGACCTCGACGTTGGTCCGCAAGCTCGTCAGCGGCGTGCGCAGCTCGTGCGAGGCATCGGTGACGAGCTGGTGCTGCGTCCGTTGCGACTCTTCGAGGGCCGCGAGCAAGCGGTTGAAGCTGGCGGTGAGGCGCCCCAGCTCGTCGCGCCGGCCGTCCTCGATGCGCCGGCTGAGGTCGGCGGTCTCGCCGACGTCCTCAACGGCGTCGGTCAGTCGATTGAGGGGGACGAGCGCCGTGCGCGCCACCACCCAGCCCAGTCCGGCCGCAACCGCGACACCACCGATCGCGACCAGGCCGAAGATCAGCGCCAGGCGCTGCAGGTCGCGGTCGACCTCTTCGAGCGAGCGAGCGACCTGCAGCGCGGTGCCCTGCTGGAGCGGCACGGTGAGCACCCGCAGGTGCTGGCTCCCCGCTCGCACCGTCGTGAACGACGATCCCCGTTGGGTGGTGGCGACGGTGCGGGCGAAGGGCGAGGCGGGGAACGCCGCCTTCCCCCCGCCCAAACCGACGACCGAGCCGTCGGAGGACACGACCTGGGCCAGCCCCCCGACGCGGGCCATCTCGTCGCGGCCCTCGGCTCCTTCGGCCATCTCTCCCTGACGAGCGAGGCGAGCGACGACGTTGACCCGGCTGCGCAGGGTCTCGTCCACGGAGTGGACGAGGTCGTGGCGCAGCATCAAGAAGGCGACGGCACTGGCCAGCAGGACGGCCACGGCCACGGCCGCCGCGGCCGCAACGGTCAAGCGGGCACGGAAGGTCATTCGTCGCGCAGCACGTACCCAACGCCGCGCACGGTCTGGATCATGCGGGCCTCGCCGTCCTCTTCGGTCTTGCGCCGTAGGTAGCCGATGAAGACCTCGAGGGAGTTCGACCCGGTCCCGCCGTCGTATCCCCACACGCGGTCGATGATTGTCGACCGCGGAAGAACCTGACGTGGGTGCTCGAGGAAGAGCTCGAGCAAAGCGAACTCGGTCCTCGTGAGCTTGAGGACGCGATCGCCGCGGCGGGCCTCGTGCGCCACAGGGTCGAGCGCCAGGTCGGCGAACCGCAGGACATCGCCGTCGGCCGGCCAGCGCCGGAGGAGGGCGCGGAGGCGCGCCAACAGCTCGGGGAGGGCGAACGGCTTTACCAGGTAGTCGTCGGCGCCGGCGTCGAGACCCTCGACCCGGTCGGACACGGCGTCCTTGGCGGTGAGCATCAGCACCGGCGTTGGATCTGCGATGGCTCGGAGCCGCCGGCACACCTCGAGTCCGTCGACCTCGGGCATGCGCACGTCCAGGACAAGCGCGTCCGGCGGCGACGACACCACCGCCTCGAGCGTCTGCCGGCCGTCGGCCGCCAGCGCGACGTCGTAGCCCTCGAGTCGCAGCGCCCGCTCCAGCGAGCGGCGAACAGCAAGGTCGTCGTCGGCCACCAGCACGCGCATTTCGGTCAGTGTCACCTGCCTACCTGAAGATTTCCGAAGAACTTCCTGGATCCGCTGTGGATCCAAGAGTGCTGCCGAGGTTCCCAGGATGCCCCAAGGTTGCTCCCATGGTGGATTGAGGCCCGCGGCGTTGCCTGAACGGACCGCCCGAGATTCAGCCAACCGTCAGGTTCCGGACCGACACTGCAAACCGTGCCACCCCTCGCTCCCGACATGACTCGGCCATCGAGTCCCAACCGCCAGCAGGCGCAGCCCGACGAGGGCGGGTGGCGCACGTTCGTAGGGCTGGCGGCGGCGGTCGTGGTCGTCGCCGTGCTCGCCTCGTGGCTGGCGAATCTCCCCAAGGGGGCCGGCGGGGTCGCGACCGCCATCGGGCAGCTCACCGGGTTTGGATGTTCGCTGGCCGCTCTCCTTGCTGTGCTCTTGATGGCCCGGATCCCAGTCGTGACCAACGTCGTGGGGTCGGACCGGGCTGTTCGGTGGCACAGGTGGGCAGCGGTGGCGACGGTTGCGCTGCTGGCGGTGCACATCGCCGCCACCGTCATCGGGTACGCAGCCGCCGACAAGGCGGGGATCGCCCACGAGGTGTCGACGCTCGTCACGACCTATCCGTGGATGCTGGCCGCCACGGTCGCCGCCGTGCTCTTCTTCGGCGTGACCGCCATGTCGGTGCAACGCGCCCGCCGTCGCATGCGGTACGAGACCTGGCTCTTCGCCCACTGGTACGTGTACCCGGCGATGTTCCTCGCCTTCGGCCACGAGATCACCGATGGCGCCAGCTTCGTTCACGCAACCACACCCACCCTGGCGTGGACGTGGCTCCACCTGGTCGTGGCGTGCGCGGTGGGGTGGTATCGAGTCGCACTGCCCGCCTGGCAGATCGCGACGCACCCGTTGGTCGTGGACGAGGTGCGACGCGAGGGCAAGGCGGCCGTGAGCCTGACGCTGACCGGGCCGAGGCTCGACGACTACCAGCCCGCCGCCGGCCAGCACGTCCGCGTGCGCTTCCTCACCCGGAACGGCTGGTGGCAGTCGCATCCCTTTTCATTCTCGGCCGTGCCGACCTCGAACGAGTGGCGAGTCACGATCGCGGGGAGCGGGGACCATACGAGGCGCCTGCAGCGCGTCCGACCGGGCACCCGCGCCGTCGTCAGCGGTGTCTACGGTCACCTGAGCCCCGCCCGACGTCGCTCCGACGGTGTCCTGCTGATCGGCGGGGGGAGCGGCATCACGCCGCTGCGGGCCCTGCTCGAGGCGTTCCCGGCCGGGACCGACGTCCACGTCGTCTACCGCGCCAGAGGACCGGAGGACCTGATGTTGAAGTCCGAACTCGACGACCTGGCGGCCGAACGAGGAGGCGAGGTCGACTACTTGCTCGGCCGGCGTCACGTCGACCCCCGGCGCGACGTCACGTCCGCGGGTTACCTCCGACAACTCGTGCCCGACGCCCCTGCCCGGGACGCCTATGTGTGCGGCCGTTCGGGGTTCGTGGACGCCGTCGTCGGCTCTCTGCGCGCCAACGGCGTGCCCGCCCAGCGCATCCACACCGAGCGCTTCGACGCCTGACTTGGCACGATGAAACGAGCCGTCCCCGCCATCGCCCTTTCCGCCGCTGGTCTCACGTGGCTCCTTCACGCCCAGCGGGTCATCGACACCAAGGTCGCCACCCGGTCGGCCGCGTCGCCCACCACGGCGCCGCCCACGGCTGACCCAAACACCGCCGATTCTGGGAATGGGGCGTCGCCGACGACGTCGCCGCCGCGAACGGCGCCGCCGACCACGCGCCCGCCGTCGTCGGCCAGCCGAACCGTCGACGGGCCCGTCGTCGACACCCGCTACGGCCCGGTGCAGGTGGAGGTGATCCTGCAGGGTGGCCGCATCACCGACCTGAAGGCGCTCGAGTACCCCAGCGAGGCCCGCCGGTCGCAGTCCATCAGCCAACAGGCGCTGCCGCTGCTTCACGATGAGGGACTGTCGGCCCAGAGCGCCAGCATCGACACGATCAGCGGCGCCACGTATACGTCCGATGCCTACGCCCAGTCGCTGCAAGCGGCGCTCGACCGGGCCGGCGTGGCCAGCCAAAGCCAATGACTGCCGTCCGCCACGTCGAGCATGTGATGGGGACGACGGTGTCGCTGCTCGCCCAGGGCCCGCCCGACGGCCGCTCGCGCATCGAAGGCGCGATTGCGGAGGCCGTCGACTGGCTCCACGAGGTCGACGACCGGTTCACGACCTACCGGCCCGGCAGCGAGTGGTTGTCGTACTGCGCCGGCGAGCTACCGGCGGTTGATCTCCACACCGACATGAAGCACGTACTCGAACGCACGGCGGAGCTGGAGACCGAGACGGGCGGTGCCTTCCGTGTCGACGCCGATCCCGGCCGCCCCCCGGACCCTGCCGCCTACGTCAAGGGCTGGGCGGTGCAGGGAGCAGCCGACATCCTCGTCGGTTCCGGTGCGTCGGCGGTTTGCGTCAACGGTGGTGGCGACGTGGCCGCCTGGCGCCTCCGCGGCTCATGGCGCGTCGGAGTCCAGGACCCATTCGACCGGACACGTGTGCGAGCGGTGTTGGACGTGGACTGCGGTGCGGTGGCGACGTCCGGCGCCTACGAGCGAGGCGACCACGTCTTCGACCCACGGACGGGCCGGCCGGCCCATGGTCTCGCGAGCGTCACCGTCGTGGGTCCCGACCTGGGCACGGCCGACGCCTATGCCACCGCCGCCTTCGCCCTCGGGCGGGAGGGGCCGGCCTGGCTCCGCACGCTCGAGGGCTATGGCGCTTACGTCGTCGACGACCGCGGGAACGCGGAGTCGATCGGCCTCGCTGTCGCCTGCTGACGGCTCGCCGGTGTTCGCGGCCGTGGGTCGTAGAGCCTTACGCGCGCCAGTCGAGGATGATCTCCGGCGGTGGGCCGTCGGGCTCGGCGGCGAGGTCGACACCGGTGAGTTCTTGCACGCGGCCGCGGAACCACACATCGAAGCCGTCAGAGGACTGCGCCAGCGTGCCGAACGCCTTCTCGATGTCGGCCGCCTCGAAGTGCACGAGCACGAGCGCTCCCATGGGGGACTGCTGGAACGACCACTCCTCCTTGGTCACCCCGCCGCGCTTCTGCGATGCGGAGAACTCCTCGCCCCGGCCCAAAGTCTCCTGGGCGAACTTCCGGACGTCGTCCTCCTTGCCCGCCAATACCGGGAATGCTCCGATGAACGTAGCCATATCGCTAACCCCCTGCTTGAGTTGCGCGGAGCCTACGACCTACAGGGAACGACTGCGACGGGTCCTCGCGGCGCGGGTGGTTATGGTCCTTCTCGGGTCGGAGGGAGATGAGCTGACGTGCCGGAGATGACGCGCTTCGCCCAGGTGATGTGCCGGAGCGCTCCCTGGCGCGTGTTCGCGGGCCGGGTCGTCCTGCCCTGGGCCCTCCAGGGAAACGAGCTGCGCGGGGATGTGCTCGAGATCGGGTGCGGGAGCGGGGCGATGGCAGCGGAGGTTCTTCGCCGCTTCCCAGACGTACGGCTCACGGCGACCGACTACGACCAGTCGATGGTGGACGCCGCGCAGCGCCGGCTCGCGTCGTTCAACTCTCGGGTCGAGGTGCGGCAGGCCGACGCGACGAGCCTGCCCTTCTCGGACGCGTCCTTCGACAGCGCCTTGTCGTTCATCATGCTGCATCATGTCGTCGACTGGGAGCAGGCCCTGGCCGAGCTCGTGCGCGTGCTCCGTCCGGGCGGCGTCCTTGTCGGGTATGACCTCTTGGGGGACCGCGCTGGTCACCGGGGGCACGGTCGCGACCATGACGTCCGAATGATGCGGCGTTCCGAGCTGCACCAGAAGCTCGACGAGCTCACCGGTGGCGCCGTCATCCGGCCCGGCCTGGGTGGGATCGTCGCCCGGTTCTCAGCTCTCCGGGCTTAGGACCTACGCCGCTGGGTGACCGGCGACCACCTGTGCCAGCTGGGTGATCGTCGACCGGGCCAACACGTTTACGGCGGTCGCGGCCGGGGAGCGGCCGATGGCATGCCGGGGGATGCGGACGCGCAGGGCCCCCGGGATCGTCTCGAACACGAGGGGCGGGTCGAGCTTCAGCGCCTCACCGTCCAGACCGATCTCGACGGGCTCGGCCGAGTCCACACGGAACTCGGCCGACGTCCACTCCAACCAGCCCTTGAACCGCTGCGGTTGACGGGCGGCCTCGAACCCGATGAAGAGGCTCGCTTCGGCGGGGCCCGCGATCCGAACCGCGACGACGCCGAGCATGCCCAGGTCGAGCCGCTCGCGCGTGCCGAACCCTCCGACGCTGTGGAGTTGGTAGGGGTTGTTCGACACCTGGATGATGTGCGCCGTCGGGTAGGCGACTCCTCCGGGACCCGTGAAGCGCAGATCGAGCGGAGTGGCGTCGGGCCCGAGCATGTCGGGCAGCATCTCGGCAGCCGTCTTTCCTTTGGCGTCCCGGTATTCGGGAGACTGCACGATCTTGGCGTAGAGGCCGATCGACGCGTTGTTCACGAAGACTCGTCCGTTGACCGTCGCCAGGTCGATGACGTGCTCCACGCCGTCCGAGTAGGCGTCGAGGGCGCCGACCACGTCGTCGCGGTCCAGGCCCAGGTCGAGGGCGAAATGGTTTCTCGTTCCCGCGGGCACGACGACGTGGGGGATGCCATGGCGGATGGCGACGGTGGCGATGAGCGCTTGTGATCCGTCGCCGCCGGCCATGCCGATCACGTCCGCACCCCTACTGATGGCGTCCTCGGCCAGCTGAAGCAGGTCGTCGCCCGGTGCCAGCACGATGGGCTCGATGGCGCGGGCGCGACACTCGTCGACCAGGTGGAAGCGCTCCGCCTTGCCGCCTCCGGACCTTGGGTTCATGATCAGGACCGGGTGCCGCGCCGGCGTGGCCGGCGTTGTTGTCGTCACGGCGTGCTGGCTGATCGACTGCGGGGAGCGTCGCAGAGCGAGGCGGGCAGTTGCGACCGAGATCCCGGCGAGGACGACGACGGCCACGATCCGCAGGGCGCTCAGGTCGGCGACGACGAACCCGGCCACGAACAGGGCGACACCAGCCACCGAGACGAGCAGGGCGAGCGACCGCGTCGCGCCTCGGCGGGAGACGACGTACCAGCCGGCGACGACGACCACCAAGAGCCCGCCGAGGGTCAGCAGGAGCCCCTGCAAGTTGTCGACGGCGCTGGGGACGGCGAGGACGACGGCGGCGGCGAGCGAGGTCAGAGCGACGAGAGCGGAGATTCGCTCGCGCCCACTGGCGGGCGGTGCGTCTGCCGGCGTCACGGCGCGGGCCTTACGTCGTCAGCCGGCAGAGCGCCCAGTCCGTCAACGGACGGGCGGGCGACCGGCAGCCAGTCTGCACCGGTCTCGTCACGGAACGCCTTGTAGGCCTGCGTGAGCGTGGGGAAGAAGTGGGTCGGGTCGATCGTGTGCGTGAGCTCGTAACGAGCGATCTTGCGGCGGACGGGGTCCTTCATCTCGGCGAAGACGAGGCGGATGCCATGGGTGGTGAGCGCCTCGCTCAGATCCTCGAGCATGTCGGCCGCGGTGGTGTCGACGTCGGTGATGGGCTCGGCGGCGATGACGATCCAGCGTGGCGGCGGCGTGGCCCGGGCCATCGTCCGTACCTGCTCCCTGAAGGTCCGGGCATTGGCGAAGAACAACGGTGCGTCGAAGCGGAAGGTCACGCAGCCGGGAAGCCGCTGGGCCTCGGGGTAGCTGCGGACGTCGTGGTAGCCGGCGAGGCCCGGCACGCGGCCGAGCACCGTCTGATACGGCCACCAGGCCCGGCGGAAGACGTTGCCGATCGAAAGGCCGACGGCGATGGCGATCCCGGGCAGGACGCCGAGGAGCACGACCCCCAAGAAGGCGGCGCTGGTCAGCAGGAACTCACTGCGGCGCACTTTGTAGAGACGCACCGTCGCGGGGATGTCCGCCAATGACAGCGAGGCGGCGATCACGACTGCCGCCAGCGTCGGTTGCGGCAGGTAGCGGAGCAGGCCTGGAAAGAACAGCAGGATCAGCACGATGGTCACCGCCCCGACAAGGCCGGTGAGCTGTGTCTTCGCCCCGGACTGTTCCGCCACGGCCGTACGCGAGCCGCTCGTGCTCACAGGAAAGCCCTGGAAGAACCCGGCGGCGATGTTGGCGCTCCCGATCCCGATCATCTCCCGCCCTCCGTCCACCTCGTCGCCCGAGCGGGCCGCGAACGACGACGCCGTGGAGATGGTGTCCGTGAGGGAGACGAGGGCGATCCCGAGGGCTCCGGCGAGCAGGAGCGAGAAGTCCGACAGGCCGATGTCGGGGACCGTGAAGGGTGGAAAGCCCTTGGGCAGCACGCCCACCAGAGACACGCCGTGTGACGCGAGGTCGAAGCTGCGCGCCGCCAGGATCGACAGGACCACGGCGACCAGGACGCCGGGCACCTTCGGCAGCCATCGCTGCAGGCCCACAATCAGGACCAGACCGAGCACCCCGATGGCCAGCGCCGCGTTGACGGTCCTGCCATCGGCCACGCCTTGCACGAACCCGGTGAGCTCCGTTCGGAAGCCGTCTCCTTTGACAGAGAACCCGAACAGCTTCGGCAGTTGGCTGACCAGGATCGTCAATGCGAGCCCATTCATGTACCCGAGGATCGTCGGCTTGGAGATCAGGTCGGCGACGAACCCCAACTTCGCGATCCCGGCGAGCGTGATGATCACGCCGACCATGAGCGCGAGGGCAGACGCCAAGGCGACGGCCCGGTCGGGGTCCCCATGGGCGCCCACCAGCGGGATGATCGTCGCCGCGATCATCGGACCGAGGGAGGAGTCGGGCCCGAGCACCAGGATCTTGGACGGCCCGAAGACGGCGTAGGCGATCAGGCAGAGGATCGATGTGTAGAGCCCCGTGATCGGGGGGAGGCCGGCAAGCTCGGCGTACGCCATGCCCTGAGGCACGAGCAGCGCAGTGAGCACCAGCCCGGCGATGACGTCCTGGCGAAGCCATGCCGGCCGGTACGACGACAGGTTTCTGAGACCCGGCGCGAAATCGAGGTTCGCCATCCGGATCAATCCTCCGTGTCCGAGCGGCAGCCGCCATCACCCCTTAGGAGTGATGGCGCGCTATCGGGTTGGGGCGAGGCGACCGGCGTTCTTCGCCGGGAGGTAGCCGGCCTCCGCCAGCCACCGCAGCGTCTCCTCGATGGATTGTCTGGTGGGACGAAGCGTCACGCCCAGTTCGTCGAGCGTCGGTTGGTCGTCGGTGGGGACCATCGTGGTCATCATCTCGGCCGCGTCACGGGTCAGGGGGTAGCCGAGCGATCGGACGCGTCGGATCTGGTCGAGCAGTGACCCGGCCGCGAAGAGCACGGGCTTCGGCAACGGCAGGCGCATGGCCCGCACACCGGTCACCTCGTCGCACAGCGCACCGAACTCGGCCCAGGTGAAGAAGGGACCACCGAGCATCAGTCGCCGCGGCCCCCGGCCGGGCTCGACGGCGGCCGCCAGCGCCGCCGCCAGGTCACGGACGTCGATGAGGCACACGCCACCGGAGGTCCGGGGCCATCCCATCGTCCGGGCGCCGACGATGCCTTCGAGAGTGGCGTCGAGCGTGGGCTGATCGGGCCCGATGACGCCGCCCGGATACACGATCGTGATCGGCGCGCCCTGGTCTTGCAGGCGGCGGAGCTCCTGTTCGGTCTCGACCTTGGACCGTCCGTACTCGGTGCGCGGGCTGGCCACCGGCGAGTCGGCGCGGATAACGGGGCCGTGCGGGGGGACGAAGATCGCCACGCTCGAGACGTGGACGATCGGGTCGTGTCCCGCCTCCCGCGCCGCGCCCACCACCGTGCGCGCACCGGTCGTGTTCAGGTCGAGGACCGAACCGTTGGCACCGCCCGTCATGCCGATGGCGGCCGCCGCGTGGATCGTGGCGTCGCATCCCGTTGCCGCGTGTCGGACTGCGGCGGCGTCGACCATGTCACCGGTGACGACGTCCACGTCGGACCAGTCGACCGCTCGGCGGTTCAGCACATCGCGCCCCTTGTCCGGGTTGCGAACGAGGAGACGGACGGTGTGTCCCTTGTCGAGCAAAGCGCGCACTGTGTAGGAGCCGACGAACCCGCTGCCTCCGGTCACGAACACGCGCACGGTCGCATCATCGCGCTCCCAAATGTGTCCTGACGTCGATGTCAAAGTCAGGTACGGTCAAACTGACACGGGGGAAAGGGAAAGCAGATGCGTCTGCGCTTCATCGCGCTGGTAGTCGTGGCTCTCACCGTCACGGCTGCGTGCGGCAACGCGAGTACGTCCGGCAGCGGCGGCGGCGGGTCGGGCGGAACAACCGGTGTCAGCGACACGGAGATCCGGGTCGGCGGCCTTGCGGCGTTGACCGGACCGCTGGGCGATCAGTACGCGCCCATCTTCGACGGGGCGCAGGCGTACTTCGACATGATCAACGAGCAGGGCGGCGTCAACGGCCGGAAGATCAAGATCGTGGCCAAGCTCGACGACGCCACCGACGCGACGCGCAACGCCTCCCAGGCTCGTGCCCTGGTCGAGCAGAATCACGTGTTCGCGGTGATCCCCGTGGCGTCGCCCATCTTCGCGGGCGGCAAGTACCTGGCCGAGCACAACATCCCGACGTTCGGTTGGCACATCAATCCCGAGTGGTCGCTCGGGCCGAGCCTCTTCGGCCAGGACGGCTCGTTCATCGACTTCACTGGGACCTTCCCCTTCTACGGCTACCTGGGCAAGAACATCGGCGCCAAGAAGGTGGCGATCATCGCCTACAACGTCAGCCAGTCGAAGGACTGCGCGACCGGGGCTGAGAAGTCCTTCAAGAAGTATGGCTTCGACGTGGCCTTCAACGACTCGAGCGTCGGCTTCGGCGCCACCAACCTCGACGCCGACGTGCAGCGCATGAAGGAAGCCAACGTCGACACGGTGACCACGTGCATGGACGTGAGCGGCAACACACTGCTCTCCAAGACGCTGCACCGGGCCGGGCTTGCAAACGTGAAGCAGTTCTGGCCCACGGGCTACGACCAGCAAGCGCTGTCCCAGTTCGCCGACCTCTACGAGGGCGTGTACTTCCGTTCCGGTTTCGTACCCTTCGAAGAAGCGAGCATGTCACCGGGGATGACGCAATTCCTCAACGAGATGAAGAAGCGCAAGCCCAACACGAAGCTCAGTGACGTCGTCGTCGCAGGCTGGATCAACGCCGACCTCTTCGTCACCGGGCTCAAGGCCGCCGGCAAGGACCTCACCCGCCAGAAGGTCATCGACTCCCTCAACGCGATCTCGGACTACACCGCGAACCAGATGGAGGGGCCGATCGACTGGCGCGTCCAGCACACCGCGCCGAATCCCACCGACTGCGACTCGTTCCTCCAGGTGCAGCACGGGAAGTTCACTCCCATCTGGAAGCAGCCCTTCGCCTGCTACCCCCACGACTCGGCCACGATCCCGAATCCCTAGAGGGTGGGTGGCGTCAACGCCTCCGGCTCGTCGTTCGTGACAAGGACGACGTCTCGCGCGCCTCTGGCGCCAACCGAGAGGACCATGCCGGGCTCGAGCACCGCGCCGGGCGAGACGACCTCGTAGCCGAGGCCGACGCCGTGCGCGTCGGCTCCTAAGTCCTCGACCGCGGCGCCGGCCCGGCAGCGTGCGATGGCGGCGAGGAGCTCGTCTGGCCTGACGGGGCCTGCCACCGTACGGGTCAGATCGGCCTCCCACCCGTCTCGCAACACACCGACGGCGACGGTGACGCGCTCACCGTCGCGCGTGACGAGGGGCTCGAAGGCTGCGGTTGTGACGCCGTGCGCGGCCATTGCTTGCATGGCGATGGCCTTGATCGCGCCGTCGTCGAGCCCGGCGCCCACGGCGTCGAGCGCCGCGGTCAGCATGGCGTTCGCTATCTCAGCCGCGGCCCGGATCTGCCCGACCTCCTCGGCCGACTTGATGCGCCGCGCCTCCCGCATCACCGCTTCACCGTCCACGAACTCGGCGTTGGGCAGGGCTGCGACCAAGAGCGCCTCGAACAGCGGGGTCAGCCCGTCGACGCCGACCCGTTGGGCGCCGCGAACACCGGGGATGGCGGCGACCCGACCGACGAGCGTCGCCGGGTTCCACGACGGGGGATAGAGGTTGTCGCGAGGGATCGCTTCGGGCATCCCGAACTCGGTGAGGGACAGGACGTGGACGGCGCCGGTCTCGGCGACGACGGCACAGCCCGGCGCGAACGCTCGCTCACTGGCGAGGAAGAGCCGGTGGGCGCCGGAGACGTAGCGCGCGTTGCCCTCCCGTCCGAGCAGCAGCGCGTCGACTCCTCGCCGGGCCATCTCCGCGAGGACTCGCTCCTTACTCATACGGCGTGTGGGGATACTCGGTGAGGAGCTCGCAGCCGTCGGCCGTCACGACGACGACCTCCTCGGCCCGGTAGCCGCCATGGCCGTCGTCCCACACGACGGGTTCGAGGACGAGGACGGTGCCCTCCTCGAAGACGACCTGACTCTCGACCTCCTCGCCGAGGTCGGTACCGCAGAATGGCAGCTCGGCGCTCTCGGTCCCGATGCCGTGGGCCACGTAGAAGTGGGGGAGCCACGGCGGATCGCCGTCGTTGGCGCGGCGGGCGGCGACGGCGACGTCCCACGCCGAGGCGCCCGGCTTGATGACGTCGCAGCAGGCGTCGACGATCTCGAGGTATCGATGGAACTGGGAGCGTTGGCGAGCGTCAGGGTCGACGCCGACACACCAGGTGCGTCCGTAGTCCGATGCCCAGCCGTTGAAGTCGATACCGGTGTCGTTGAAGATCACGTCGCCCTTGTCGAGGAGGCGGCCCGTCGAGGGGAGCGGGAACGGCAGGTGGCCGGTGAAGGTGAACGGCGCGTCGCGAAGCGAGTTGGGGACCACGTTCCAGATGGGGTCGACGGTGCTGCCGGTCGCGCCGAGCTCGAAGACGCGGCGGAAGAAGAGGGCGGTCAGGTCGGTGTCCCTCATCCCCGGCCGGAGCATCGGGAGCACGTCGTCCATCGCCATCTCGTTGATGCGCTGCGCCCGGCGGATGGCCTCGACCTCAGCCGGCGTCTTCACGAACTTGGCGGTGGTGAGGAGGGGGCGGGCGTCGTCCGGCGAGCGCCGATCCAGCGCCATCCGTAGTGCGATCGACGGGTACTCGTCGATGGCCAAAGTGCCGGGGTAGTCGGCGAGCGATGCGACCAGCTCGCGGGCGCCGTCGTCGAAGTCGATCAGCGGAACCTTGACGAGGTGCTCGGTCGTCGGCGTGACGACGGCCACCGACCTGGTAGCGCCGGCCCGGGCCGGCTCCTGGGAAGGGGCCACGTGCCCGGTGGCGTAGGCGACGTTGTTCTCACCGCACAGCACGACGACGTCGACCCCGTGGGCAGCCATCTGTTCGACGAGTCGGGGATGGGGCACGCCGCATTCTCACTCAGGTACGGTCGGGCCGTTGGCGCGGATCCTGGTCACGACTGAGCTGCCGCCGGGCGGCGCCGACCCGTTGGCCGGACTCGAGGTGGTCGACGCCGGCACCGACGTTGACGGGATCGTGTGCCAGCTCACCGACCGGTACGACGCCCAGACGCTGAGCCGGTACCGGACCCTGCGGGTGCTGGCGACCGTCTCGGTCGGCTTCGACCACATCGACGTCGAGGCCGCGACGGCTCGGGGAGTCGCAGTGTGCAACACCCCGGGCGTGCTCGACGAGACGACCGCCGACCTGGCGTTCGGCCTGATCATCGCGGCGTCGAGACTCTTCGGCACCGCAGAGGCCGACCTGCGTCAAGGTCGATGGACGGGGTTCGGGCTACTCGACCGCCTCGGCCGAGACGTGCACGACGCAACGCTCGGCCTCGTCGGCTACGGCCGCATCGGTCGCGCCGTCGCTCGCCGGGCAGAGGGTTTCGACATGCGCGTCCTGCACCATGCCCGCAAGGTGACGGGGGAGCCGGGCTTCGTCGCCGACCTCGACGAGCTGCTCACCGCCGCCGATGTCGTCTCGCTCCACGTCCCTTTGACGCCGGAGACCCGGCGGCTGATCGACCGTCGCCGGCTCGCGCTCATGAAGTCGACCGCCGTCCTCGTCAACACGGCACGCGGTCCGGTCGTCGATGAGGAGGCGCTGGCCGACGCACTCGAAGAAGGGCGCCTCTTCGCAGCCGGCATCGACGTGTACGAGCGCGAGCCGTTCGTCCATCCGCGATTGCTCGCCGCACCCCGTACTGTGCTCCTGCCCCACATCGGCAGTGCCACCGTGGCTACCCGCACGGCCATGGCCCGCCTGGCGTGCGAGGAAGTGCGAGCGGTCCTGGCCGGCGAGCGCCCACCCAACTGCCTCAACCCGAGTGTGCTGGGCTGAAGCGCATGACCGCACCTGAGCCGGCGACGGTGCCCATCGGCCGCCGCATCCGCGATCGGGCCGCCGAACATCCGAGCGAGATCGTGCTCGTCCACGTTTCAGCCGATGGCCGCGAGCAGTCGTTCACGTGGCCCGAGCTCGACCGCCGGTCGACCCAGCTCGCGGGGGCCTTGGCCGAACGAGGGTTGGGCCTCGGCGATCTGCTGGGTATCGGGTTGCGGAACTCGCCGCAGTTCGTGCTCGCCGCCTTCGCAGCGTGGAAGGTCGGCGCGGTGCCGGTGCCCATGCGGTGGGACCTGCCGGAGTGGGAGCTGGGGCGGCTGCGGGAAGCGATCGGCGGCAAGGTGCACCTGGACGACGGCGACATCGCGTGGATCGACGCCACGGCCGAACGCACGGTCCAGGATCTCCCCGCGGTCACGTCGCCGCAGTTCAACGGCATTTGCAGCAGCGGGTCGACGGGCCTGCCGAAGGTGATCCTCAGCAACCGGCCTGGCGTCTTCGACCCCGTACTCGCCACGCCGTTCGCGGAGCGATGGGGCCGGCCGATTCCGCGTCCGCAGACGGTGCTGGTGCTCGGGCCGATGTACCACGCCAACGGCTTTCAGGTCCTGACGAACCTGCTGGGCGGCGACCGCGGCGTGGTCCTGGAGCGCTTCGACGCAGGGCGGGCCCTCGACGCCATCGAGAAGCACGGGGTGTCGATGTTCTATTGCACCCCGACGATGTTGAAGCGGATCGCCGATGCGGCGGGTGTCGACGAGCGGGACCTGTCAAGCATCGAATGGATCTGCCAGGGCGCAGCCCCGATGCCGCCCTACCTCGTGCACCGGTGGGCCGGGCTCATCGGCGCCGACCGGGTGATCATGTCCTACGGCATGAGCGAGGGGCTCGGCATCACCGCCCTGCGGGCCGACGAGTGGATGGCGCACGAGGGGAGCGTCGGCCGGCCGATGCGGGACACCGAGGTTCGGGTGCTCGACGGCGACGGCCGCGACGCGGCACCGGGCCAGATCGGCGAGATCTACCTCCGGTCACCCCGGTACGGGGGGTCGACGTACTTGGGGGGCTCGGCCCAGCCGACGATGAACGAGGACGGCTATTGCTCCGTCGGCGACCTCGGGTACCTCGACGAAGACGGGTTCCTGTACGTGGTCGACCGGCGGGTCGACCTGATCATCACCGGCGGAGCGAACGTGTATCCCGCTGAAGTCGAGATCGCCCTGATGGAGCACCCGAAGGTGGCAGATGTTGTGGTGATCGGCGTGAAGGACGAGGAGTGGGGTCGGCGCGTGCACGCCATCATCGAACCGTCGAACGCGGCCGACCCGCCGACGTATGAGGAGCTCCGCACCTACGCCAAAGGGAAGCTGCACCCCTTCAAGGTCCCCAAGTCCATCGAGATCGTCGACGCCATCCCGCGCAGCGCGGCGACCAAGGTGAACCGGGGCGCCTTGATCGAAGCCCGCGGCGGGTAAACCTCAGGGCTTCGGCGGCAGGTGGTCCTTGTAGGCCGACGGCAGCAGCTCGAGGAGCTGGCCCTCGGGGTCGCGGATGAAGAGGGCATGGCCGAGGTCGCTGTCCTCGATGATCTCCCCGCCGTACTCGACGGCCTTCTCGGCGGTGGCCCGGATGTCGTCGACCGAGACTGACAGATGCGTGAGGCCGGGCTCGTCCATCGTGCGGGGCTGGAACGGTGCCGTCGCCCCTTCCACCGAGTAGTGCATCAGCTCGAGGACGAAGCCGTCGAGCGTGAGGTAGGAGGCGGTGAGACCCAGCGGCGGCTTGAGCGAGGTCAGCTTGGCGCTCGCCTCGTCCGGTGGGCTGATCTCGTACCAGAACTTGAAGCCGAGCACCTCCTGGTAGAAGCGCTTGGAACGCTCCAGGTCGGTGACGACTTGCCCCGTGTGGTTGTACGTGCCCATCGTTCGAGGATATGAGCGAAGCAATCGAGCGGTTCGAGATCCACATCGACGACGCCACACTGGACGACCTTGGCCGCCGGCTGGCGGCAACCCGGTTTCCCGACCAGATCGAGGGGACGGGCTGGGAGTACGGCACCCCGGTCGCGTACGTGCGGGACCTGGTCGAGTACTGGCGGGACGGGTACGACTGGCGGGCCGAGGAGGCGAAGCTCAACCAGTTCGACCACTTCCGCACCGATATCGACGGCCAGTCGATCCACTTCATCCACGCCCGCTCCGCTCGAGAGGACGCCCTCCCGCTTCTGATCATCCACGGTTGGCCCGGCTCGATCGTGGAGTTCCTCGACGTCATTCCCCGGTTGACGGACGACTTTCACGTCGTGGCGCCCTCGCTGCCGGGCTACGGGTTCTCGGAGCCGACGCGCACGAGCGGCTGGGACCCGACGCGCATCGCCCGGGCCTTCATCGAGTTGATGCCTCGTCTCGGCTACAGCCGCTACGGCGCCCAGGGCGGCGACTGGGGCGCCCAGGTCGCCACGTGGATCGGTGCGCTCGATCCAGAGCACTGCGCCGCGATCCACCTGAACATGCCGCTCGCCGTTCCTCCGAAGGAGGCACTCCCGCTCACCGACGAGGAGCAGGTCGACCTGGCCGGCCTGGCCGAGTTCCGGCGCGAGGAAGCTGCCTACTCGCTGCTCCAGGGGACCAAGCCGCAGACCCTGGGTGTCGGCTTGAACGACTCACCGGCCGGCACCCTCGCGTGGATCGTCGAGAAGTTCCGGGCGTGGAGCGACTGCGACGGCGACCCCGAGAACGCCTTCACTCGCGACCAGTTGCTCACGAACGTGATGATCTACTGGGCGACCCAGACGATCACGTCATCGACCCGGCTGTACTGGGAGCGGCAGCACTCGAACGAAGGCTTCAGCCCGTACGTCACCGTGCCGACGGGCGTGGCGAGGTATCCCAAGGAGATCCTCAAATTTCCTCGGTCCTGGGTCGAGCGCCACTACAACGTCACGCGCTGGTCGGCGATGCCCCGGGGCGGCCACTTCGCCGCCATGGAGCAACCCGAACTCTTCGCCGACGACGTCCGCGCCTTCTTCGAGACGGCTCGCTAACCGATCTCCGGTCGCATGCCGGGAAGGAGGTCGGGCCCGTCGAGTTGGGCGCCGTCGAGGCGGATCGGCGTGCCGTTGACGAGGACGTGGCGGACGCCGGTCGGCTCCTCGGCGGTGAGGCGTTCGGCGTCGGCCGGGAAGTCGCGCACCCGGCGGGTCGGGCCCGGCCCGACGGTGTCGGGATCGAACACGCAGACGTCGGCCCAGTAGCCCGGGCGGAGGTAGCCACGGCGGACGAAGCCGAACATGTCGGCGGGCTCGCCGGTCATCTTCCGCACCGCGGTCTCGAGGGGCAGCACCTGGCGCTCGCGCACCCACCTCGCCAGGAGGTCGGTGAACAGCGGGGCGTCGCACAGCTGGTCGACGTGGGCGCCGGCGTCGGAGAGGCCGAGGGCCACGCTGTCGGTCGTGAGGAGGCGACCGACCGCGTCGGCGTCGTCGTTGGCGATGTACGCCCGGAACCGGGTTTCCAGATCCTCGGCGAGGGCGATCTCACAAAGGACGTCGAGGGGGCTGCACCCGCGCTCGGCGGCCAGCTCGTCGACGCGCCGGCCCTGCAGATCGGGAAAGCGGGCCGATTCCGACACCTCGAAGGTCTCCCACCTCGGCTTCATCCTCGCTTGCTCGAGGTCGCCGGCGGCCAGCGCGCGCCATTCGGGGTCGCGGTACGCGGCCATGCGTACGGGGCGGCTCACCTTGAGCAGCTCGCCGAAGACCGTTCCCACGTTGAGGTTGTAGGCGTCGGCCATCGTGAACTGCATGGTGAGGGGACGGGGCGTGACCTGGGGGTGGACGTCGGCCCCGGCCGCCAGACCCTTCTCGTGTAGCTCCACCGTCTCGAGGTGGGCGCCGTCGGGCCGGGCGAACAACGGGTACGTAAACGGGCGGCCGACCTGCGGCTGCCGCTCGTAGACGTCGGCGTACTCACACTGCTTGCCGGGGGTGATGAGGACGACGCCTTTGCCGGCCGCGCCTGCCGCCGTGAACAGCGCCGAGACCTCGTCGGCCTCGGCGAAGCGGCTGGGAACGGGTTTGCCGTCGACGCCGCGGTGGGCGAACGAGAAGCTCGTCGAGAAGCCGGCGCCTCCGGCGGCGATGCCCTCGCCCACGAGCTCGGCCATGCGTCCGATCTCCGCAGGAGTTGCCGCCCGCTCGTATGCGTCGTCGCCCATGACGTAGAGGCGGATCGGGGTGTGGCCGACGTAGGCGGTGAAGTTGAGCAGCGTGCCCCTCCGCCCGACGAGGTCGAGGTACTCGGGAAAGGTCTGGAACTCCCACGCGATCCCCGCGGACAGGGTGTCGACGTCCATGTCCTCGACGTTCTCGAGGGTGCGGGCGATGACCTCGTGGTGCTCGTCGCGCGTTGGGGCGATGGCGAAGCCGCAGTTGCCGGCGACGACGGTGGTGACCCCGTGATACGAGGACGGCCGGAGGCGCGGGTCCCAGAACACCTGAGCGTCGTAGTGGGTGTGGATGTCGATGAAGCCGGGCGTCACCGCGCAGCCGGCCGCGTCGAGCTCACGCTCGCCGCCGCTGAGATCGGCCCCGATCTCGGTGATGACGCCATCGGAGATGGCAACGTCCGCTCGGCGCCCTTCGGCGCCGGTACCGTCGTAAACCGTTCCGCCCCTGAGAACGAGATCAGCTGCCATTGAAGTAGAGCCGTGCACAGTTGCTCACGGTGATCTTGCGACGATCGCCCTCGGTCAGGGTCGCGAACATCTCGTCGATGGCTTGTCGTGAGTTGGGGAACGTGCTGTCGGTGTGCGGGTAGTCCGACGCCCACATGCACGCGTCGGCGCCGATCATCGGGACGACCTCGGCCGCGAGCTCGTCGTCCTCGAATGCGGCCAACACCTGCCGGCGGAACAGGTCGCTCGGAGGCGTCGCAGGCGCGTAGTCGAGGTGGTCCTTGAGGGCGAGCCACTCAAGGTCCATGCGCTTCAGGAAGTACGGCAACCAGCCAAGACCGGACTCGGCCAGGACGAGCCTCAGGCCCGGGTGACGATCGAGCGCGCCCGAGAAGATCATCGTGGCGAGAGGCTCGTCGAGCTGCAGCGGCATGATCGAGGCGAACGCGGCCGATTGCCACTTGCCCAGGCGGTAGCTCAACCCCGACCAACTGCCGCCCCGGATGTGGAAGCTCACCGGCAGGCCCGCGCGTTCTGCGACGGCCCACAGCCGGTCCCAGGCGGGGTCGGCGATGTCGGCGTCGAAGACCGAGAGGATGGCGCCTCGGTGTCCGAGCGCGGCGCAGCGCTCGAGCTCGGCCGCCGCGGCATCGGGCGAGTGGCTCGGGAGGAAGGCCAGCACGCACAGGCGGTCGGGGGCGGCGGCGTTGAACTCCTCGACGGCCCAGTCGTTCCACGCGCCGTACGTGGCGTTCTGCAGGGTGGGGTCGGCGATCGGGAATCCGAGAGCCAACGGGCCGTAGATCACCGAGGCGCGGAGACCGTCGAGGTCCATGTCCTCCAGGCGCAGCTTCGGGTTACCGGCGCGGTAGCCATCGTCTTCGATGCCGGCCCGTCCGATGGCATTCAGGCTCTTGGCCACGGCGCTGTTGGCGGGCCTGCCGCTCTGGCCGATGACCCGGTCTTCACACAACCAGACCGCGATGCCGTCGCGTGTGACCACCCGCGGCCCGCTTTCCTGCAGTGACTTCGGTAGGCGGCCCTGCCAGAGATCCGGCGGCACGGCTCGTAGGTCGAGGTGGTCGTCGCAGGAATAGAGGGCCGTCGCCGCGTCCATCGTTCGACTCGCTACTGCTCGGCGTCCTTCATGGCGGCCCTGGCGATGGCGTTGGCCTCGCGGGCCGGCGGGCCGGCCGTCGTGCCACCGTCGACCGGCAGCACCACGCCGGTGATCTGCGCGGCGCGCTCGCTGGCGAGGAAGAGGGCGGCCTCGGCCACGTCGTTCGGGCGCCCCTGGCGCTGCAGCGGCTGCATGCGGACCACGATCTGGCTGACGTCGTAGAACGCGTTGATCGGCGTGGCGATGTGCGCCGGGGCGAGACAGTTCACCCGGATGTCGTTCTCCGCGAGCTCGATGGCCGTCGACTTGGTCAGGTGGATCACGGCGGCCTTGGCGGCCCGGTAGGCCGTGAACCCGGCACCCGGGTTGATGCCACCGATCGACGTGGTGTTGACGACGGCACCGCCGCCATGGTCCGCCATGTGCCGTGCCGCCGCCTGCGTGCCGAGCATGACACCGAGGAGGTTCACGCCCATCACCTGCTCGAAGTCCCGGAAGTCGTCCTTGAGAAACAGACGGTTCGAACCCCCGATCCCCGCGTTGTTGACCATCACTTGCAGGCCACCGAAGCGCTCGACGGTGAAGTCGACGAGCGCTCGGACATCGTCCGCGCTCGACACGTCGGTGCGCTTGAAGGCGACGGTGTCCCCCAGCGCAGTGGCGACGTCCTCGCCCGCGTCGGCGTTCACGTCGGCGATGACGACGCTCGCGCTCTCCTTTGCGAACAGCTCGACGATCGCCCGGCCGATGCCACTGGCGCCGCCCGTGACGATGGCGACCTTGCCGTCCAGCTCGCCGCCCATGGCTACGCGTCCTCGATCCAGTAGTCGGGCACTGGATTCACGCTGTGTCGTTCGAAGATGGCGTCGATCTCGGCCACGTCGTCGCCGGAGATCGACCAGCCGATGGCGCCCGCGTTGTCCTCGACCTCGGCGACGCTGCGGCAGCCGACGAGCGAGGTGCTGACGCCGGGGTGGGAGATGGCCCAGTGGAGGGCGAGCTGGGGGAGGCTCTTGCCGTACTTCTGCGCCATTCCCTTGAGTTCCTCGACCACCTGCAGGTTGCGGGGGAACATCTCGGCGCCGAACAGGGCGTCGAAGAGGCGCATGCCGGCCATGCTCCCGCCGGCCCGCGAGCGCCAGTCGTCCTTGCCGAACGTCGTCTCCTCGGTGAACGTTCCCGTCAGCAGACCGAAGGCCAGCGAGCCGTACGCCATGAAGCCGATGCCGTTCTCCTGGCAGTAGGGGAGGATCTCCCGCTGCATACGCCGGTCGAACATGTGCCAGCCGTACTGCACGACGTCGACCCGTCGGACCTGCATGCAGGCCTCGATCTCCTCGCGCTTGAAGTTGGAGAGGCCAACGAAGCGGACCTTGCCGTCTCGCACAATGTCGTCCAGCGCCGTCATCGTCTCCTCGAAGGGGACCGTGCGGTCGGGCCAGTGCACGAGATAGACGTCGACGTAATCGGTGCCGAGGTTCTTGAGGGTGTTGTCGATCGTCGTGAGGACGCGGTCGCGGCTGCTGTCCCGCAGGTTCGGCTTGTCGCGGTAGTTCATGCCGAACTTGCTGACGACGATCGCCTCGTCGCGGCGGCTACCGAGCGCCTCGCCGAGCGCCCGCTCGGAGGCACCCATGCCGTAGCCCTCGGCGGTGTCGAAGCAGTTGATGCCGAGGTCGAGGGCCCGCCCTATGGCGCGGGGGAATTCCTCGGCCTCGATGCTCCCGTAGCCGCCGCCGATCTCCCAGCAGCCGTACCCGACCGCCGACACCTCGAGGCCGGTCTGCCCGAACGGCCGGTGTTCCATCCTGGGGCCCTCCTCGTGCGCGCCGAGGTCACGGTACCTCAGTTTTGACGCCGACGTCAGATTCGGAATCGGCCGTCGCTGCTCACCCCGCTATCGCTGATTTATGTGCGCTCAGCGCCAATAAGTCAGCGATAGCAAGAGGAGTGCGGCTCAGCTGGGGAGGCAGGCGGTGCTGCCGCCGTCGATGGGGATGATGGCGCCGGTGATGTAGCCGGCGCGGTCGGAGGCGAGAAACGAGGCCAGCTCGGCGACCTCCTCGGGCTGACCGGCCCGCTTCAAGGCCGAGCCGCCGACGAGGGCGGGAAACTTGGCGGCCGCGCCCTTGCCGCCGGACAGCGGGGTCTCGATGAAGCCCGGGCAGATGGCGTTGCAGCGGATGCCCTGCTCGCCGTACTCGATGCAGGCGGCCTTGGTGAGGGCGATGACGCCGGCCTTGGCCATCGAGTAGATGCTCGTGGGCATCCGTGATCCGTTCATGCCGCCGATCGACGACCAGTTGAGGACCACCCCGCCGCCCGACGACAGCATGGTTTTGATGCCGTGCTTGGTGCCGAGCATCACGCCCTTGAGATTGACGCCCATGACGCGCTCGTACTCGTTGAGATCGATCTCGTGGACCGCGCCGGCGGTGCCGATCCCGGCGACGTTCAGCACCGCGTCGACCTTCCCGAAGGTCTCGAGGGCGGCCGCGAACATGGCCTCGACATCGGCTTCGTTCGACACGTCGACGTGGAACGGCACGACGGCCTCACCGAGCTCGGCGGCCGTGTCCTTCTCCGCGCCGCTGATGTCGGCGGCGAGGACCTTGGCGCCCTCCCGCACGAATGTCTCAGCTGATGCTTTTGCCATCCCGGAGCCGGCACCGGTGATGACCGCGACCTTGCCGTCCAGTTCTCCCATTTGCGTTTCTCCCCTCAGGCGCTACCGCTTGCGCTTTGTCGTTTCCTTCATCTGCAGGGCGTTGACGAAAAGCCCAGCGAGCGTGTCGGCCGCGTCGTCGAGCTTGCACTTGAGCTGGTCCTGCGCCAGCGCCATCTCGGCGAAGCGCTCGACCATCGATGCGAGCGCCGCGGCCGCGATCTTGGGGTCGAGCGAAGGGTCGCTGAGGCCCCGGCGCTGCATGCCCCGGATGGAGGCCTCGATCTGCTCGCGGTGGCGTTGGCTGCGGGCGGATCGCACCGCGGCGACGTGCTCGTCGTAGCGGGAAACCTGTTCGATCACGCCCATGATCTTGGCCTCGTCGCGGTACCGCTCGAGGTGGGCCTGGAGCGCCGTGAAGAGTCGCTCACGCGGATCGGCGCTCGACCCGGGGGCGAAGATCACCCGCTCCATCGGCTCGGCGAGCTGGTCGTCGAGCATCTCGGCGATCTCCCGGAACACCTGCTCTTTGGAATCGAAGTAGTGGTAGAAGGCGCCGTGCGAGAGCCCGGCCCGTTCGGCGATGTCGGAGATGCGGGCCTCGAGGAATCCGTTCTCCTCGAAGATCTCCTTGGCCGCCTCGAGCAGCCGGGCCCGCGTCTGCACGCCCTTGCGCGAGCGAGGGCCGCCCTGGGCGTCGTTCTCGTCCGCGGCGACCATCGTCGGCTCCCGCTTCATGCCGACGGTCCAGTGAACGCGGGCAGTGTCTCCCAGCCGCGCACCGTCGACGTCGGTGCCAGCTTGGCGCCGCCGTAGTCGACCTCCCACTCGGGGAAGCGCTTGAGGACCTCCTCGAGCGCGATCCGCCCCTCGAGGCGGGCCAGCGACGCACCGAGGCAGAAGTGGATGCCGTAGCCGAACGTCAGGTGCTGGCCGACCTTGCGGTGGATGTCGAAGCGATCGCCGTCGGGGTACCGGCGGTCGTCGCGGTTGGCGGCACCGACGAGGAAGAGCATGGCGTTGCCGGCCGGCACCGTCTGGCCGTGGAACTCGGTGTCGTGCGCCACGTACCGGCCGACGTGCGGGGCCGGCGGCTCGTAGCGGAGGAGCTCCTCGATGGCGTTGGGAATGAGCGTCGGGTCGTCGACGAGCTCCCGCCGCTGGTCGGGGTGCTCCGCGAGCACCTTGCCGGCCCAGCCGATGAGGCGGGTGGTCGTCTCGTTCCCAGCGCCGGCGACGACGAAGGTGTACGTGAGCACCTCGTCGCGCGTAAGGCGACGGGTGACGCCGTTCTCATCCTCGAACTCGGCGTTGAGCAGTTCGGTCATGAGGTCGTCGGAGGGATGCTCGGCTCTCCAGTCGATGTATTCGCCGAAGATCTCGCCGTCGGCGAAGTGGGCCGACACCTCCATCGGCTCTCCGGGCTTGGTGCGGAGGTTGGCGTCGACCCGGTCACGCACCGACTCCTGATCGGGCTCGGGGATGCCCATCAGCATGCTGATCACCCGCATTGGCATCTGGGCGCCGAGGTCAGCCACGAAGTCGAACGTGCCGCTCCCCACGAGCGGGTCGAGGCTGCGGGCGCAGAAGTCACGGATCTTGGGCTCCAGCGCCGAAACGCGCTTGGGCGTGAACACCCGTGACAACAGCCGGCGGTGGATCGTGTGAACCGGCGGGTCCTCGAAGATCAGCGTCCCGGGTGGCATCTCGATGCCCGCCTTGATCAGTTCGAGGATGCCGCCGCGACTCGACGTGAACGTGTCGTTGTCGACCAGGCCCCGTTCGACGTCGTCGTACCGGCTCACGGCCCAGAAGTCGTGCTGCTCGTTGTAGTAGAGCGGCGCCTCCTCGCGGAGCCGGCGGAACACCGGATACGGATCGGCGTTGATGCCGATGTCGTACGGGTCGTAGTACACGTCGCTCATGCCAAAAGCTCCATGATCTGTGACGGGCCCAGCGGCAGCCGCGTGATCGTGACGTCGAACGGGCCAAGGGCGTCGGCCACCGCGTTGACGACCGCGGGCGGGGCGCCGATCGCACCGCCCTCGCCGACGCCCTTGTAGCCGCCGGGCCCGGGGCTGGGCGTCTCGACATGGACGTACTCGATCTGGGGGATCTCGGTCGCCGTCGGCAGCAGGTAGTCCATGAACGTTGTGGCCAACGGGTTGCCGTCCTCGTCGTAGGCGAGGTGCTCGAGGAGCACGCCGCCGATGCCCTGGACCACGCCGCCGGCGATCTGTCCCTCGACGACGCTTGGGTTGATCATCGGCCCGCAGTCCTCGCCGACGATGTACCGCAAGAGCTGGACCTCGCCAGTGTTGACGTCGACCTCGCACGTGCAGACGTGGGTGGCGTTCACCCAGATGGAGCCGGTCTCCGCCGTGTACCGGGCGGTGGCCTCCAGGCCGGCCGGCACCTCGGGGGGAAGGGCGGACGGCTCGAAGTAGGCGAGGGACGCGAGCTCACCGAACGACAGCCCGGCCGATGGCGTGCCCCGCACGCTCGCCCGGCTGCCGACGAGCTCGATGTCCTCGGCCGAAGCCTCCAGCTTGTGGGCGGCGATGGCGACGATGCGGTCGCGCAGGATGGTGGCCGTCTCGCGCACGGCGCCGGCCGTCATCGAGGCGCTGCGGCTGCCGGCCACGCCCGCCCCGAAACCGGTCACCGCGGTGTCGCCCTGGATGGTCGAGATGTCGTCGATGTCGGCGCCGAGGGCGTCGGCCGCGAGCTGCACGACCGTGGTCTCCAGGCTGTTCCCCGCCGAACCCCCGGCGATGTACACGTTCACCCGGCCCGAGGGTTCGATGCGGATGGTGGCGGCCTCGGTGCCGTAGTAGCCGTGGCCGGGCGTGGTGGGCTCGACGTAGTTCGAGATGCCGACGCCGAGGTAGCGACCGTCCCCGCGAGCCTCGGCCTGCTCCTTGCGGAAAGCCTCGTAGTCGAGGGCGGCGAGGGTCTCCTCGAACGTCTCCAGCGGTGTGATGCTGTCGTAGGTCATGCCGTTGGGGTTCTTGTACGGCAGGTCGACTTGGCTCAGCAGGTTGCGGCGCCGGAGCTCGGCGGGGTCGAGACCGATGCGCCGGGCCGAGATGTCGAGCAGCACCTCACGGGCCAGCGTTTCGAACTGCCACGGGCCGCGGTACGCGGCCCGGCCGGTCGTGTTGGTGTAGATGGTCTTCGTCGCGAAGGCGGCCTCCGGCACCTTGTACGGGCCGGGGAAGAACACGCCGACCGCGGCCGCCGTCATCACCGGCCACGGTGTCGGGTAGGCGCCGCAGTCCTGGGTCAGGTCGATGCGCGCCGCCTGGATGGCACCGTCGGCGTCGAACGCCATCGCCGCGTCGGCCGACTCGTGACGCCCGCAACCGGCGGCGAGGAGGTTCTCCCGCCGGTCCTCGACCCACTTGAGGGCGCCGCCCAGCTTGGCC